>NZ_JBXAEW010000002.1:0-301007 GCF_056782315.1 Arthrobacter paludis | reverse complement strand
CGGCGGACACTGGCCGCCGCAACGGGCAAACACTGGACAAGCCCCCCAACACCACGCGGTGCGGAAGGCCATGCCGAGCTGCTCCTTAGAAAGGAGGTGATCCAGCCGCACCTTCCGGTACGGCTACCTTGTTACGACTTAGTCCCAATCGCCGGTCCCACCTTCGACGGCTCCCCCCCAAAGGGTTGGGCCACCGGCTTCGGGTGTTACCAACTTTCGTGACTTGACGGGCGGTGTGTACAAGGCCCGGGAACGTATTCACCGCAGCGTTGCTGATCTGCGATTACTAGCGACTCCGACTTCATGGGGTCGAGTTGCAGACCCCAATCCGAACTGAGACCGGCTTTTTGGGATTGGCTCCACCTCACAGTATCGCAACCCATTGTACCGGCCATTGTAGCATGCGTGAAGCCCAAGACATAAGGGGCATGATGATTTGACGTCGTCCCCACCTTCCTCCGAGTTGACCCCGGCAGTCTCCCATGAGTCCCCGGCATAACCCGCTGGCAACATGGAACGAGGGTTGCGCTCGTTGCGGGACTTAACCCAACATCTCACGACACGAGCTGACGACAACCATGCACCACCTGTGAACCGGCCCCGAAGGGAAGGACGATCTCTCGCCCGGTCCGGCCCATGTCAAGCCTTGGTAAGGTTCTTCGCGTTGCATCGAATTAATCCGCATGCTCCGCCGCTTGTGCGGGCCCCCGTCAATTCCTTTGAGTTTTAGCCTTGCGGCCGTACTCCCCAGGCGGGGCACTTAATGCGTTAGCTACGGCGCGGAGGACGTGGAATGCCCCCCACACCTAGTGCCCAACGTTTACGGCATGGACTACCAGGGTATCTAATCCTGTTCGCTCCCCATGCTTTCGCTCCTCAGCGTCAGTTACTGCCCAGAGACCTGCCTTCGCCATCGGTGTTCCTCCTGATATCTGCGCATTTCACCGCTACACCAGGAATTCCAGTCTCCCCTACAGCACTCAAGTCTGCCCGTACCCACCGCAGATCCGGAGTTGAGCCCCGGACTTTCACGGCAGACGCGACAAACCGCCTACGAGCTCTTTACGCCCAATAATTCCGGATAACGCTCGCGCCCTACGTATTACCGCGGCTGCTGGCACGTAGTTAGCCGGCGCTTCTTCTGCAGGTACCGTCACTTGCGCTTCTTCCCTACTGAAAGGGGTTTACAACCCGAAGGCCGTCATCCCCCACGCGGCGTCGCTGCATCAGGCTTGCGCCCATTGTGCAATATTCCCCACTGCTGCCTCCCGTAGGAGTCTGGGCCGTGTCTCAGTCCCAGTGTGGCCGGTCACCCTCTCAGGCCGGCTACCCGTCGTCGCCTTGGTGGGCCATTACCCCACCAACAAGCTGATAGGCCGCGAGCCCATCCCCAACCAATAAATCTTTCCACCACCAGGCCATGCGGCCAATGGTCGTATCCGGTATTAGACCCAGTTTCCCGGGCTTATCCCAGAGTCGGGGGCAGGTTGCTCACGTGTTACTCACCCGTTCGCCACTAATCCACCCAGCAAGCTGGGCATCATCGTTCGACTTGCATGTGTTAAGCACGCCGCCAGCGTTCATCCTGAGCCAGGATCAAACTCTCCGTAAAAAACAAACGGACACGGCAACCACAGGATCGGGAAAACAACCCCACAGCCACCGCACCAAGCAAAAAATCCCGGCAAAAAACCCAGCCAACCACACGGGGGTGCGGCCAACCAGGCAATTCACCAATCAAAAAACCGGTGTCAACAAACATGGCACACTATTGAGTTCTCAAACAACAGGTCACTCGTGTTTCCGGCGATACCCGAATCTCTTCGGGTTTTTATCGCTTTCTCTCGCGGCGACTTTTCTAATTTATTCGGTCTTTTTCTCGGTGTCAAATCCGTTTTATGTGATCTGCACCGGGTTCGGACCCCACTCCCCGGCCTCCGAAACCAGTCTCTGGACGTGTTTCACCGCCCGGATTCTCCGGTTGTCTTCGAAGGGGAATGGCCGCCCTCGGCGGGTTTCCCCGCCTCCGTCCGCTTTCCAGCGGCGGCGACTCAGAAAACAATACACGCCCGGGCACGGGCCGCAAAATCGGCCTCGTTGCCCGGGCGTGTCGCCCGGATTCCCGCGGATCCCCCGCCTCGGGCAGGGTCCGCGGGACCCGTCAGGAGTCCAGTTCGACCAGCGCCAGGTTCCGCTTTCCGCGGCGCAGGAGCGCGTACCGGCCATGGAGGAGTTCGCCGGCGTCGATGGACTCGTCGGCGTCAGCGACCTTGCGGTTGTTGACGTACGCGCCGCCCTCGGAGACGGTGCGGCGGGCCGCGGACTTCGAGTCGGACAGGCCGGTGGCAACCAGCACGTCCACGACCCCCAGGCCCTCCGCGGCGACCCTGGCGCCCGGGAGCTCGGCCGTTGCCGCTTTCAGCGTGGCCTCGTCGAGCCCGTCGAGCGACCCCTGCCCGAACAGCGCGGCGGACGCCGCGATCACCTTGTCGGTCGCGTCGCTGCCGTGCACCAGCGAGGTCACGTCGTAGGCCAGGGCGCGCTGGGCGGCCCGGGCGAACGGGCGCTCGGCGACCTCGGCCGCCAGCGCTTCGATCTCCTCGCGGGTCTTGAACGTGAAGACCTTCAGGCGGTCGACGACGTCCGCGTCCGCGGTGTTGAGCCAGAACTGGTAGAAGGCGTACGGCGAGCACATCTCGGCATCGAGCCAGATGGCGTTGCCCTCGCTCTTGCCGAACTTGGTTCCGTCGGAGTTGGTGATCAGCGGGGTGCCGTAGGCGTGGACGTGCTTGCCCTCGACCTTGCGGATCATGTCCGTGCCGCTGGTGAGGTTGCCCCACTGGTCGGAGCCGCCGGTCTGCAGGACGCACCCGTAGTCGCGGTAGAGCTGGAGGTAGTCCATGCCCTGGAGGATCTGGTAGCTGAACTCCGTGTAGCTGATGCCCTCGTCGGAATTCAGCCGGGCCGCGACCGTCTCCTTCTTGATCATCGTCCCGACGCGGAAGTGCTTGCCCACCTCGCGCAGGAAGTCGATCGCGCTCATCGGGGCGGTCCAGTCGAGGTTGTTCACCATGCGGGCCGCGTTCTCGCCCTCGAAGGACAGGAAGCGCGACACCTGGCCCTCGAGCCGGCCCACCCACTCGGCCACGGTCTCCCGGGTGTTGAGCACGCGCTCGGCGGTCTGCCGCGGGTCGCCGATGAGCCCGGTCGAGCCGCCGACCAGCCCCAGGGGCTTGTGCCCGGCGAGCTGCAGCCGCCGCATGTTCAGCAGCTGGACGAGGTTGCCCAGGTGCAGGGACGGAGCCGTCGGGTCGAACCCGCAGTAATAGGTGAGCGGTTCCCCGGCCAGGGCCTTTTCCAGCTCGGTCTCGTCGGTGGACACGTGCACGAGGCCGCGCCACTTCAGCTCCTGCCAGATGTTCTCGAAGGACGGATCGTTGCTCTGCCCAGCCAGCGCGGGGTTCTGCTCGTTCAATGACACGCCCTTAAAGCTAGCAGTTGCCGCCGGGCCGGCGGCGCGGCGCACCGCCCCGCGGTTCCGCCCTACTCCCCCGGCGCGAGCCCCTCGGGCAGCGGGCCCTGGGCCACGACGACGAGGCGCTGGGTGGCCCGGGTCATGGCGACGTACAGGTCCCCGACGCCGCCGCCGGCCTCCTCGACAAGCAGGGACGGCTCGAGCAGCACGACGCAGTCGAACTCGAGCCCCTTCGCCTCGGTCGCGGACGTCACCACGATGTCCTGGTCGATGCCCCCGGATCCGCCGCCGGCCCGCGCTCCGTACGCGCCCCGGGCACCGGCGAGTGCCTCGCCCAGGAGCGCGCGCGGCGCCACGACGGCGACGAGGCCGCCCTCGGCCAGCTCCACCTCGCGCGGGAGGAGCTCGAGCATCCGCTCCACGGTCCCGCCCGCTCCGGCCGTCTCGATGACCGGGGGCCACTCCCCCTCCCGGACGGCCTTGGGCATGGAGACGGACAGCCCCGCGGCCTGGGCGACGCGCGCCGCGGCCTCGGCGATCTGTGTGGGCGTGCGGTAGTTGACGGTCAGCTCCTCGAGGCGGAACCGCGGGCCGACGAACGGCTCCATGGCCGCGTCCCAGCTGCGCGCGCCCGCGGCGGAGCTCGCCTGGGCAATGTCGCCGACCACGGTGAAGGACTTGATGGGGCAGCGCCGCATCAGCACGCGCCACTGCATCGGGGAGAGCTCCTGGGCCTCGTCGACCACGACGTGGCCGAACGCCCAGGTCCGGTCCTGGGACGCCCGGTCCGCGGCCCCCATCCGGTCCGGGCGCACCTGGTTCAGCCCGGCCAGGTCCTCCGCCTCGACCATGCCGTCGATGCCGATCTCGCGCAGCGTGGCGTCGACGTTGCGCAGGGCCTGCTCGGCGTTGGCCAGGTCGCGCTGGTGCTGTGCGTCCCGCTCGGCCTGCTCGCGGCCCCCCGCCGCATCGAACGCGCCGAGCAGTTCGGCGGCCTCGTCCAGCAGCGGCACGTCCGACTCGGTCCAGGGCGTGCCCGCCGGGCGCAGGAGCGCCTTGAGCTCCCGGGCGGTCAGCTCGGGCGCGGCGGCCGCGAGGTGCTCCGGCCGCGACAGCAGCTCGTCGACCAGCCTCTGGGGCGTCAGCGGCATCCAGCACAGGTTCACGGCGATGCGCACGTCGCGGGAGGTCCGCACGTCCTCGACGAGGTACGCCCGGTCTGCGGTGTTCCCGCCGCCCGAGGACTCCTCGAGCTTCTCCTGGAGCTGGTCGGCGAGCTCCCGGACCAGGATCTTGGCGAACGTGGCACGGGCCTCGTTGTGCGGCTTCCGCGTGGCGCGCGCCTTGTCCCGCGCGCGGCGCACCTGCTTCGGGGTCAGCGTCAGCGGGGTCCCCTCGACCACGACCGTGCGGTTGCCGCGGGGCAGGCGCTGGCGGTTGGCGACGGCGCGCGCCACCACCCGCGCCATGTCGAGGCCCCCCTTCAGGCGCGCGGCCTCCCGGTCGGTCTCGGGCAGGGCGCGGACGCCGGGGAAGAGCTCGCCCAGGCTCGCCATGACGACGCCGGTTTCGCCCAAGGAGGGCAGGACGCGTTCGATGTAGCGCATGAACGACGGCGAGGGCCCCACGAGGAGCACGCCCGCGTTCTTCAGCCGGTCCCGGTGCTCGTAGAGCAGGTAGGCGGCGCGGTGGAGCGCGACGGCGGTCTTGCCGGTCCCCGGGCCGCCCTGGACCACGAGGACCCCCGGCAGCGGGGACCGGATGATCCGGTCCTGCTCCGCTTGGATGGTGGAGACGATGTCGGACATGCGGCCGGTGCGCTTGGACCTCAGGGCCGCCAGCAGGGCGCCCTCGCCCTGGTGGTGCCCGCCGTCGGCCAGCATCTCGGTGTCGAGCACGTCGTCCTCGAGGGCCACCACGTTCCGGCCCCTCAGGATCAGGTGCCGGCGGCGGCGCACGCCGTGGCGGTCGAAGGCCGTGGCCTGGTAGAAGGCGCCGGCCTCGGGGGCGCGCCAGTCGATCATCAGGCGGGTCTGTTCCTCGTCGGTGAGCCCGATGCGCCCGATGTACCGGACCCGGTCGTCCGCATCGATGGAGGCGGTGCGGCGGGGCCGGCTGTCCTCGTCCAGGTCCAGCCGGCCGAACACCAGGCGCTCCTCGACGGCATCCAGCTGGGCCAGCCGGTCCTCGTAGAGGGTGGCGAACGCGTCGCGCTCGGACTGGTTCTGCAGCGACCCGACGGCACCGCCGCGGCGCACGCGGGCCAGCTGCTCGGTCTTCTCGGCCCGCAGCTCGTCGAGCCGGCGGTACAGGCCGGCGACGTAGCCGCGTTCGCGGTCAAGCTCGGGGTCGGTGTGCGCAGGGTGTGGCATGCGTGGTTCCTCGGCGTGTCGGGGACAGACCAGTCTACTCGTCCCCGAGCTGTTGCAGGGCATGGACGCGGTGGCCGGCCAGGCGGGCGCGGCCGCCCAGGGGGACGAGCTCCTGGACGACGCCGACGCCGGCGACGGTGCAGCCGGCCCGTTCGATCAGCCTGGCGGCGGCGCCAACGGTGCCGCCGGTGGCCAGGACGTCGTCCAGGACGAGGACCCGGGTGCCCGGTTCCAGGTCGTCCCGGTGCAGTTCGAGGGTGGCGGAACCGTACTCCAGCACGTAGTCCTCGGAATGCACGGGCCGCGGGAGCTTGCCGCGCTTGCGGATCGTCACCATGCCCGTGCCGGCCGCGTAGGCGCCGGCGGCGGCGAGCACGAAGCCGCGGGCCTCGAGCCCGGCGATCGTGTCGAACGTCCCCGCGAAGGGCGCGATGACGTCGTCGACGATCCGGCGCAGGCCCACGGGGTCCGCGAAGACGGGCGTCAGGTCGCGGAACACGACTCCCGGGGCGGGATAGTCGGGGACCCGGGCGCAGAGGCGCTCGAGCAGCTGCACTGTGGTTTCGGCTTCGGGCACCGTTCCAGCCTAGTCCCCGCGTCGGCCCGCGGGCGCCGGGGGCGGCCGATCCGTCCGGCCGCGTCAGGGGCCGCTCCCCCCACCGCCGGTCCCGGGGGTAGGCTTTGTACCGTGCGCCTGCACCGTCATGAGGGGGAGACATGAACGAATCCGGACCGCCGCGCGCCACCGTCCGCCGCTGGGCCACGGCTGCCGCCGTGGCCGCGCTGCTCGCCTCCGCTGCCGCGCCGCCCGCTGGCGCGCTGCCTGCGGACGCTTCCGGCGGCGGAGCCGCGTCCACCGCCGCCGTGGACGCGGCGACGGCCTCGGCCGTCCCGGACGCACCGGCCGACGGCGGCGCCTCCCCCACGGGCGGGGCCCCGGAGAGCCCTGCGACCGACGGATCCCCGGCCCCGGCCGGACCGTCCTCCCCGCTGCCGGAGACCGTGTCCCCCACACCGTCCCCCACCCCCACGGGATCGGGGCCGGTGTCGTCCCCGGCCGCCACCGGATCCGGGGCGCCGGCGTCGTCCCCCGCCGCCACGGAGCCCGAAGAGCCGGCGGAAACGCCCGCACCTCCCGCGACGGCCGGGACCGCGGGCACGGCCGAGGCCTCGGCGACCGCCGAGGCGGTCGAGCGCCGCTACCTGACCACTTACACGGACGCCTACCCGGAGCTCCGAGCCGACGGCGGCGCCGGCACGCCGGTCCGGCTGGACGCGCGCACCGCCGTCGACCTCCTCGAGACCTCGGGCGACTGGTCCCGCATCGCGGCCGGGACGACGACGGGGTGGGTCTCCACCTCGCGGCTGTCGGCCGAGTGGCCGCCCATGCTGCTGCGGTACATGGCCTACGCGTCCGGGCAGTACTCCGAGCCGACCAGCGCGTCCACGCAGGTGTGGTCGCTGGACCGGCGCACGCCCGTGGAGCTGCTCAACGTCTCGGGGACGTGGGCGAAGGTCCGCTCGCACACCCACATCGGGTGGGTGCCCGCCTACCGCGTCGTCGGCGAGCGCCCGGCGCAGGCGCTGCGCTACGCCTCCAGCACCAGCGCTGCCCTGCGCGCCGACACCTCCGCGTACGCCGCCGTCCTGGACCGGCTCGACCACAACCGCCCCGTTGAGTACCTCAACTCCTCCGGCTGGTGGGTGAAGGCCCGCTCGGGAACCGTGGTCGGCTGGGTCCCGGCCAGCCGGCTGTCGACCTCCACGGTGGACGCCGTCTACCGGTTCACGCGCGCGCCGGCCGGGGCCGTACGGGAGTGGGACGGCGGCGGCGGCCTGGCGTTCATGCTCGGGAAGAACACGCAGGTCCAGCTCATGCACGACGCCGGGGAGTGGGTCAAGGTGCGGACCGGCTCGCGGACCGGCTGGGTCCGCGACCGCGACCTGTCCACCCGGACGACGCCGACGTACACGCGCTGGACGGAGCGGGGCTACTACGCCCGCAGCGGCCCCGGGACCGGCTACTCGTCGATCGGCTACGTCGGCCCCTGGACGCGGGTGGACTACCACTACGCGCACAACGGCTGGATCCGCGTCGGCACGCCCCGCGGCCTCGGCTGGCTCCCGCATTCGGTCCTGACGACGACCGGCTACTACCCGCTGGGCGTCTACGGCACGCTGCGGAACGGCCAGTCCGCGTACTCCACGTACCTGGCGGGCAAGACCCTGCGCGAACAGCGCGTCCGCGTCCCCTACAACGACCTCTACCTCCAGCCCGACCGGACCTGGCTGTCCTACATGGTCCCCACCTGGCGCGGCTGGCGCAGCGTCGTCGCCGAGGCGATGACCGTGCGCAAGGCCGACTACGGCACGACCCTGTCCCGGATCGACGCGTACGAGCGCTACGACGAGAGCGAGCCGGCGGCGGACCAGCACTACGTGCGCACGGTGGTGAGCGACACGTACGGCCGCGAGACCTACTCCTACGTTGCGGGCGACAAGATGGCCTCCTACCTGCGCAACTCCGGCATCCGCGTCACCAGCGGCGACTACCTGGCGCGGTACTAGATGGCGCCGGCGCACCGTCCCGCCCGGCGACGCTCCCCCGGCGCCGCCGCAGTGTGCGGCGCCCTGTGCGGCGCCCTGATCCTGGCCGGCTGCACGGCCGACGGCGGTGCCGACGGTCCGGCACCCGCGCCGGCGTCCTCCCCCGGGTCCGGGCCGTCCGCGTCCGCCCCGTCGGCCTCCGCGCCGTCCGGCTCCGGCACGGAGCCGGCCCCGGAGACCGGCGTCGTCCGCTCCAGGGCCCCCGTGGACGCGCCGGAGCCGGTGGCGACGCGCCACCCGGACACCGGCGGGAGCGTCGCCGCGGACGAGCGCAACGACATCGCGAAGGAGCCCGGCGAGGCGGCCGGCCTGGTCGATGGGGCCGGGCGGACCGTGTTCCGGTTCACCGTCGTGCGCGCGCAGACCGCCGACTCGTGCCCGGCCCGCGGCGGGGGCACCTCCACGCCGGAACGCTCCACGTTCCTGGTCCTCGACGTGGAGGCGGAACTCGCGGCGGACGTCGCGGCCTCGGTGGCCCAGCGTGGCCGGGACGGCCTGTTCATGCCCCTCGTCGCCGAGGCCTTCCACACCGTCGGGGCGGACGGCGACGTCGGCCGGGACGCCACCTCGGCGGCCGCCTGGGCGTGCTTCGCCGACGACGAGCTGGCGCCCGCCTTCGTGAACCCCGGCCAGCGGGTCACCGGGCGGATCGTGCTGGACACGCCCCACGCGCACGGCTCCGTGGTCTACGACCCCGAGGGCGACGGCGGCTGGGCGTGGCGCTACTAGGCCCGGCCCCGGGATGTTCCGGGGCGGGGCCGCCGCGGGACCGCGCCGCTAGCCGCGGATGCGCGGGCTGCGCTTGTAGCCGCTGACGGTGGGGTCGCCGGAGAGCCAGAACCGCCACGGCACGTCGTGGGCCTGGGTCACGCCGACTCGGTGGCCGACGGCGACGCGGTGCGCGGGAACCGGCGGGCCCGGCTCGAGCCGGACGGCCGAGCCGTCCAGCAGGTCGGCGCCGTTGTCCGCGCGGCCGAGACCCAGGGCCTGGCCCAGGCACCCGGGCCCGCGGGCGAGCCCGCGCTCGGCAACCCGTTCGCCGCGCCGCCGGCGGGCCAGGTCCGCGCCCTCCACGACGCGGCCTGCCCGCAGCAGCACCGCGGAGGCGTGGCCGTCCGAGCCGGTGACGACGTTGCAGCACCAGTGGATGCCGTAGGACAGGTAGGTGTACAGGTGCCCGGGCGGCCCGAACGTGACGGTGTTGCGGGCGGTGGGGCCCCGGTAGGCGTGGCTGGCGGGGTCGTCGGGGCCCATGTAGGCCTCGACCTCCGTCAGCTCGACGACGACGGTGCCCTCGGCGCTCGTGCGCCGGATCCTCCACCCGAGCAGGGCCGGGGCCACCTCGGCCGCGGGCCGGGCCAGGAACCGGCGCAGCCCGTCGGGTCCGTCGTCGCTCATGCCCACAGGCTACCGCCCGCGGGCCGGGGCTCAGCCGGCGTAGTCGCGGGCGTCGGCCAGCTGCGCCTTCAGTGCGTCGAGTTGGCGCGCGACGGCCTCGGGGGCCGTCCCGCCCTGGGCGTTGCGCGAGGCGAGCGAGCCCTGCGTGGAGAGGACCTCGCGCACGGCCGGGGTCAGGTGCGGGGAGATCCCCGCGTACTCCTCGTCCGTGAGGTCCCACAGCTCGACCCCGCGGGACTCGGCGACGCGCACGGCCTCCCCGGAGAGCTCGTGCGCCTCGCGGAACGGCACGCCCTGGCGGACCAGCCATTCGGCGATGTCGGTCGCCAGCGCGAAGCCCTGCGGCGCCAGGTCGGCCATGCGGTCGGTGTGGAACACCAGCGTCGCGACCATCCCGGAGACGGCCGGCAGCAGCACCTCGAGCGTGTCGGCGGCGTCGAAGACCGGCTCCTTGTCCTCCTGCAGGTCCCGGTTGTACGCCAGCGGCAGGCCCTTGAGCGTGGCCAGCAGGCCCGTCAGGTCGCCGATCAGGCGGCCGGCCTTGCCGCGCGCCAGCTCCGCGACGTCCGGGTTCTTCTTCTGCGGCATGATCGAGCTGCCGGTGGAGTAGGAGTCGTGCAGGGTGACGAAGGACGCCTCCTTGGTGGCCCAGAAGATGACCTCCTCGCTGATGCGGGACAGGTCCACGCCGATCATCGCGGCGACCCAGGCGAACTCCGCGAAGACGTCGCGGGCGGCGGTGCCGTCGATCGAGTTCCAGACGGCCGAGTCGAAGCCCAGGTCCGTGGCCACCGCGTTCGGGTCCAGGCCCAGCGACGAGCCGGCGAGCGCGCCGGACCCGTAGGGCGAGACGGCGGCGCGGCGGTCCCAGTCGGCCAGGCGCTGCACGTCGCGCAGGAGCGGCCACGCGTGCGCAAGGAGGTGGTGGGACAGCAGCACCGGCTGCGCGTGCTGCAGGTGGGTGCGGCCGGGCATGGGCGCGTCGGGGTGGGCCTCGGCCTGGCCGACGAGCGCGTCGACGGTGTCCAGGACGCCGCGGGCGATGATGCGCGCGTGGTCGCGGAGGAACATCCGGCCGAGCGTCGCGATCTGGTCGTTGCGGGAGCGCCCGGCGCGCAGCTTGCCGCCGAGGGCGGGCCCCGCGCGCTCGATGAGGCCGCGCTCGAGCGAGCCGTGGACGTCCTCGTCGCCCTCCGCCGCCGTGTACGCGCCAGAGACGACGTCCTCCTCGAGGCGGTCCAGGGCCTCCAGCATCCCGTCGAGCTCGCCGTCGTCAAGCAGCCCCGCGCGGTGCAGGACGCGGGCATGGGCGCGCGAGCCGGCGATGTCGTAGCGGGCGAGCCGCCAGTCGAAGTGCGTGGACTTGCTCAGCGCGGCCAGCGCGTCCGCCGGGCCGCCGGCGAAGCGGCCGCCCCAGAGGGCTCCCTCGTTGGTTCCGTGGTGCTCGGCCATGGTCCTGCCTTCCCGCTGCGGCGCCGCAGCGCCCGGACGTACATATTTATTCGCAATCCTACAGATGTATTCACGACCGCTGGGGCGCCGGGGACCGGGCCGGTAGCCTGTGGGCATGACGACCGAACCGACCGGCGGGACGCCGGAGCTGACGGACGAGGAGCTTGCGTTCCTCCACTCGACGTTCGACATGGCGCGCGAGGGGCAGGCGGAGAAGCTCTTCGCCCTGATCGGGCAGGGGCTGCCCACCAACCTCGCCGACCACAAGGGCGACACGCTCCTGATCCTGGCCGCCTACAACGGCCACACCGACCTGGCGCGCGGCCTCGTCGAGCGCGGCGCGGACGTCAACAAGCTCAACGACAAGGGCCAGGGGCCGCTCACCTGCGCCGTGTTCCGGCAGAACCCGGACCTCGCCCGGTTCCTGCTCGGCCAGGGCGCGGACCCGCGGGCCGGGGCCCAGAACGCCCTGGCGGTGACGGAGATGTTCGGGCTGCCGGAGATGCGCGCCCTCATCGAGGAGTACCTCTAGGTGGACGTCGCGGTCGTCCGCGGGGACATCACCACGCAGCGGGTCGACGCGGTCGTCAACGCGGCGAACCGGTCCCTGCTGGGCGGCGGCGGGGTGGACGGCGCCATCCACGCCGCGGCCGGCCCCGCGCTGCTGCGGCAGTGCCGGGAGCTGCGGGCGGCGAGCCTGCCGGACGGCCTGCCCCCGGGCCGGGCCGTCGCGACGGGCGCCGGGGACCTGCCGGCCCGCTGGGTGGTGCACACGGTCGGACCGAACCGGCACGCCGGCCAGACGGACGCGGCCGTGCTGCGCGAATGCTACGCGAACAGCCTGGCCGAGGCGGAGCGCCTGGGCGCCGCCAGCGTCGCGTTCCCGGCCATCGGCGCCGGCGTCTACGGCTGGACCGCCGCGGAGTCGGCCCGCTGCGCGGCCGAGGCCGTCGCCTCCTTCCGCGCGGCGCATCCGGCCCCCACCCTCGCCGAGGTGCGCTTCGTCCTCTTCAACGCCGAGGCCGAGCACGCCTTCCGGGCCGAATTCGGGGCATAGCGCCCCGCCGCGCTACTGCGGATCCGCGAGCGCCAGGAAGCGGGCCGCGACGTCGCGCCCGCCGTTCGGGTCCCGCGCCACGAGCAGGACCGTGTCGTCCCCCGCGATCGTGCCGAGCACGTCGGGCAGGACGGAGTGGTCGATCGCCAGGGCCAGCAGGTTCGCGGCGCCGGGCGGGGTGCGCAGCACCACGAGGTTGCCCGACGCCTCGGCCGTCACCAGCTGCTCGGCGCACATCTTCGCCAGCCGGGCGTCGAGCACCTCGCGGCCCAGGCCGGGGCGCGGGGTCGGGTCCCCGCCCTCCGAGCGCACCGCGTAGACCAGCGAACCGTCCGCCCCGCGCACGCGCACGGCGCCCAGCTCGACGAGGTCCCGGGACAGCGTCGCCTGGGTGACCTGCAGTCCCGCGTCCGCGAGCCGCGCGGCGAGCTCGGCCTGCGAGCGCACCGACTCGGCCGCGAGGATCGACTTGATCCGGGCCTGCCGCGCCGTCTTCGTGGAGGGCTGCCCGCCGGCCGGCTGGCTCACGGCCGGACGGCGCCGGCCGCGCGGCCGGATCGCTCCAGGAGCCAGGCCAGCAGCGCCTTCTGGGCGTGGAGCCGGTTCTCGGCCTCGTCCCACACCACCGACTGGGGGCCGTCGATGACGTCCGCGGCGATCTCGTAGCCGCGGTAGGCGGGCAGGCAGTGGAGCACGATCGCGCCGTCGGCGGCGCGCGCCATCGCCTCGCCCGTCACCGCGTAGTCGCGGAAGAGCCCCAGCCGCTCCTCCTTCTCGTCCTCCTGGCCCATCGAGACCCACGTGTCCGTGGCGACGACGTCGGCGCCGGCGAGCGCCTCGGCCGCGTCGGTGGTCACGAGCACGGACCCGCCGGTCTCGGCCGCCCGGGCCTGCGCCGCCTCGACGACGGCCGCGTCCGGCAGGAACCCCTCCGGCCCGGCGATCCGCACGTGCATCCCGGCGGTGGCACCGGCCAGCAGGTAGGAGTTGGCCATGTTGTTGGCGGCGTCGCCGAGGTAGGCCATGGCCAGGCCGGCGAGCCGGCCCTTGTGCTCGCGCACGGTGAGCAGGTCGGCCAGCAGCTGGCAGGGGTGGTAGTCGTCGGAGAGGGCGTTCACGACCGGGACTCCGGCGTGCTCGGCCATCTCCTCGAGGCCCGCCTGGGCGTAGGTGCGCCAGACGACGGCGGAGACCATGCGCCCCAGCACCCGGGCGGAGTCGGGGATGGACTCCTTGTGCCCCAGCTGCGACTCCCCCGGGTTCACGATCAGCGCGTTGCCGCCGAGATCCGCGATGCCCGCGGCGAAGGAGACGCGGGTGCGGGTCGAGGTCTTGTCGAAGAACACGGCTACGGTCTGCGGGCCGGCCAGCGGCTTGGCGCCGTAGCGGTCGGCCTTCATCGCCGCGGCCAGGTCCAGGACCTCGGCCTGCTCGGCGGGGCTGAGGTCGGTGTCGACGAGGAAGTGCCTCACGGTCTGGTTCTCGGTCACTTCTCCTGCTTCCGGTGGGTCTCGAGTGCGGTGGCGTAGATGGCAGGCAGCGCGGCCGTGAAGGCGTCCAGCTGCCCGGTGGTGACGATCAGCGGCGGGGCCAGGCGGAGCGTGCCGGGGCCGGGCGCGTTGACGATGAAGCCGGCGTCGAGCGCGGCGGCGACGGCCGCGGGGGCGACGTCCTGCGCGAGGTCGAAGCCGACGAGCAGGCCGTGGGCCCGGACCTCGGTGACGAAGTCCAGGGCCTCGAGCGAGGCCGCGACGTGGCGGCCGGCGCGCGCGGCGTGGGCGAGCAGGCCCTGGGCCTCGATGGCGTGCAGCGTGGCGAGGGCGGCGGCCGTGGCCACGGGGTTGCCCCCGAACGTCGTGCCGTGCTGGCCGGCGCCGAGCAGGCCCGACGTCTCGGGACCGAACGTCAGGAGCGCGCCGATGGGGAAGCCCCCGCCCAGGCCCTTGGCCAGCGTCATGGCGTCCGGCACCACGCCCTCGGAAGCGAACCAGCGCCCGGTGCGGCCGATGCCGGTCTGCACCTCGTCGACCACGAGCAGCGCCCCGGCGGCCCGGGTGATCTCCCGGGCGGCCGCCAGGTACCCGTCCGGGTGCGCCTTCACGCCGGCCTCGCCCTGGATGGGTTCGATGAAGACCGCGGCGACGGTGTCGTCGACTGCGGCGCGCAGCGCGTCGGCGTCCCCGGCCGGCACCCACTCGACGCCGCCGGGCAGCGGCTCGAACGGCTCCCGGTAGGCCTGCTTCCACGTCAGCGCCAGGGCGCCCATGGACCGGCCGTGGAACGCGTTCTCCAGCGCGACGATCCGCGTGCGGGGGCGTTCGGGGGTGCCCGCATTGCGGCGGGCCAGCTTGAACGCGGCCTCGTTGGCCTCGGTGCCGGAGTTGGCGAAGAAGACGCGCGAGCCGGCCGGCGCCGAGGTCAGGGCCAGGAGCCTCTCGGCCAGCGCGATCTGCGTGGGGCTCGTGAAGAAGTTGGACACGTGCCCCAGGGTCGCCAGCTGGGAGGTGACGACGCTCGTCAGGAGCGGGTGCGCGTGGCCCAGGGCGTTGACGGCGATGCCGCCGAGCAGGTCGAGGTACTCGTTTCCGTCGGCGTCCCAGACGGTGGCGCCGGAGCCGCGGACGAGCACCCGCTGGGGCGTGCCGAAGACGCCCATGAGGGACTGGTTGTAGCGCTCGAGCAGCTCCGGGCCGTGGAGCCCGGCCAGCGGGGACAGCTCGGCGTCGAGTTCGGCGGCCAGCGGTGCGGAATCGGTCACTTCTTCTCCTCCGGGACGACCTGGGTGCCGACGCCGGCAGAGGTGAAGACCTCCAGCAGCATCGAGTGTGGCTGGCGGCCGTCGACGATGTGGGCGCGGTCGACGCCCTCGTCGACCGCCTTGAGGCAGGCCTTCATCTTCGGGATCATCCCCGACTCCAGCCGCGGCAGCATCTCCCGCAGCTCGGCGGCGGTGAGCGAGCTGACCAGGGACGAGCGGTCGGGCCAGTTCGCGTACAGGCCCTCCACGTCCGTGAGGATGACGAGCTTCGACGCCCCGAGCGAGGCCGCCAGGGCGGCCGCGGCGGTGTCGGCGTTGACGTTGAGCACCTGGCCGGTCGGGTCGCCGTCCTCCCCCACCTCGGGGGCGACGGTCGAAATCACCGGGATCCGCCCGGCGGAGACCAGGTCCAGGATCTGCTCGGGCGCGACGCCGGTGACCTCGCCGACGAGGCCGAGGTCCACGGGTTCGCCGTCGACGACGGTGCCGGTGCGCACGGCGCGCAGCAGGGCGCCGTCCTCTCCGGAAAGCCCGACGGCGTAGGGGCCGTGGGAGTTGATCAGGCCGACCAGCTCGCGCTGCACCTGCCCGGTGAGGACCATGCGCACGACGTCCATGGCCTCGGGGGTGGTCACGCGCAGGCCGCCGCGGAACTCGGACTCGATGCCGAGCCGCGTGAGCATGGCGTTGATCTGGGGGCCTCCCCCGTGCACGACGACGGGGTGGATCCCGGCGTGGTGCAGGAAGACGATGTCCTCGGCGAACGCGCGCCGCAGGTCGTCGTTGACCATGGCGTTGCCGCCGTACTTGATGACCATCGTGGTCCCGGCGAAGCGCTGGATCCACGGGAGGGCCTCGATGAGGGCCTCCGCCTTGCGCTGGGCGTCCACCATGGACGCCGTCTGGGTGTCGCTCATGCCCGTCCTCCGGCTCAGCTGCTGTACGCCGAGTTCTCGTGCACGTAGTCGTGCGTCAGGTCGTTGGTCCAGATCGTCGCCTCCGCGGCGCCGGCGTCGAGGTCGATCTCCACGAGCACGTCCCGCTCCTCGAGCGAGACCAGGGAGCGGTCCTCCCCCACCCCGCCGGCCCGGCACACCTGCACGCCGTTGATGGAGACGTTCAGCCGGTCCGGCTCGAACGCCGCCCGCGTCGTGCCGACGGCCGACAGGACGCGGCCCCAGTTGGGGTCCTTGCCGAAGATCGCGGTCTTGAACAGGTTGGAGCGGGCGACGGCGCGGCCGACCTCCTCCGCGTCGGCCTCCGTGGCCGCGCGGTGCACGCGGATGGAGATGTCGTGGGAGGCGCCCTCGGCGTCGCGGATCAACTGGAGCGCCAGGTCCGTGCAGACCTGGACCAGGCCGCGGGCGAACTCGTCGGGGTCGGGCGCGGTGCCGGACGCGCCGGAGGCCATCAGCACGACCGTGTCGTTGGTGGACATGCACCCGTCCGAGTCGGCGCGGTCGAAGCTGACGCGGGTGGCGGCGCGCAGCGCGCCGTCCAGCGCGGCCGGCTCGACGGCGGCGTCCGTGGTCAGCACGACGAGCATGGTGGCCAGGCCCGGGGCGAGCATGCCGGCCCCCTTGGCCATGCCCCCGATCGCGTAGCCCGTGCCGGCGAACCCGGCCTGCTTGGGCACGGTGTCGGTGGTCATGATCGCCTCGGCCGCGGCGGCGCCGCCGTCGGCCGCCAGCGCCCCGGCGAGCGCGTCGACCCCCGGCAGCAGCTTGTCCATGGGCAGCTGCTCGCCGATGAGGCCCGTGGAGCAGACGAGCACGTCCGCGGCGGAGACGCCGAGGACCGCCGCGGTCTTCTCCGCGGTGGCGTGCGTGTTCTGGAAGCCCTGCGGCCCGGTGCACGCGTTGGCGCCGCCGGAGTTGAGGACGACGGCGTCGGCGCGGCCGTCGGAGACGGCCTGCCGCGACCAGTGCACGGGCGCGGCCGCCACGCGGTTCGACGTGAAGACGGCGGCGGCGTGCTTGAGGGGCCCGGCGTTGACGACCAAGGCCATGTCGGACTTCCCGGAGGCCTTCAGGCCGGCGGTCGTGCCGGCGGCGGTGAAGCCGGCGGGGGCGGTGACGCCGAGCGGCGAGGTCGTGGTCACGGGGCGGTTCCCTCCAGGTCGAGGCCGGTGGACTCGTCCAGGCCCAGGGCGATGTTCATGGACTGCACGGCGCCGCCGGCCGTGCCCTTGGTGAGGTTGTCGACGGCGGCGACGACGACGACGCGGCCCGCGTGCTCGTCGAGGGCCAGCTGCATCACGACGTGGTTCGAACCGAGCACGTCCTTGGTGTGCGGCCACTGGCCCTCGGGCAGCAGGTGCACGAACCGCTCCCCGGCGTACGCCTCCTCCCACGCGGCCCGCAGCTGCGCGGCCGTGGTCCCGGGGCGGGGCCTGGCCGTGGCGGTGGTGAGGATGCCCCGCGGCATGGGGGCCAGCGTGGGCGTGAAGGACACGGTGACGGACTCCCCGGCGGCGCGCGAGAACCCCTGCTCCATCTCCGGCGTGTGGCGGTGCATGCCGCCGACCCCGTAGGGCGACATCCCGCCCATCGTCTCGGAGCCGAGCAGGTGCGGCTTGGCGGCCTTGCCGGCGCCCGACGTGCCGGAGGCGGCGACGATGACGACGTCGCGCGGCTCGAGCAGGCCCGCGGCGAAGCCGGGCACGAGCGCCAGCTGCGCGCTGGTCGGGTAGCAGCCGGGCACGGCGATGCGGCGGGCCCCGGCCAGCCGGGCGCGGGCGCCGGGCAGTTCCGGGAGCCCATACGGCCAGGTGCCGGCGTGGGCGGACCCGTAGAACTTCTCCCACGCCTCGGTGGACTCCAGCCGGTGGTCGGCGCCGGCGTCGATGACGAGGGTCTCGGCGGGCAGCTGGGCCGCGATCTCGGCGCTGGCGCCGTGCGGCAGCGCGAGGAAGACCACGTCGTGCCCGGCCAGGTGCTCCACCGTCGTGTCGACCAGGACCCGGTCGGCCAGCGAGTGCAGGTGCGGCTGCAGGGCACCGAGCCGCTGTCCCGCGTTGCTGTGGGCCGTGATGGCGCCGATGGTGACGTCGGGGTGGCGGGCCAGCAGGCGCAGGACCTCGCCGCCGGCGTACCCGCTCGCGCCGGATACCGCTACAGAGATGCTCATGGACCCACTCTACGACGGGTTATGCAATGTGACTAATACTTATTCATCGCGTTGCGCGGGTCGCCGCCCCGCGTTCACCGGGGGCCGTTAAGGTGGCCGGTGAGAAGGCACCCCGCCGACCAGGAGGTCAATCCCATGCCGCACGTCCTGCAGGCCGCCCGCGCCGGCGGCCCCGAGGTCCTCGAGTACGCCGAGGTCCCCCGTCCCGCGCCGGGCCCGGGCCAACTGCTGGTGCGCGTCGCCGCCGTCGGCGTGAACTTCATCGAGACCTACCAGCGCGCGGGCGTGTACCCCGTGGAGTACCCGTTCGTCCCGGGGACCGAGTGCGCGGGCACCGTCGAGGAGACGGGGCCCGGGGTCGAGGGCTTCGCCCCCGGCGACCGCGTGGCGACGGCGGAGGCCGTGGGCGCCTACGCGGACTACACGGTGCTCGACGCCGACCGCGCCATCCGCGTCCCCGACGCCGTGTCGGACGAGGTCGCCGGCGGCCTGCCGCTGCAGGGCTGCACGGCGCACTACCTCGTGAACGACAGCTACCGCGTCCGCCCGGGCGACACGGTCCTCACGTACGCCGGCGCCGGCGGGGTGGGCCTGCTGCTGACCCAGCTGCTCAAGCTCAAGGGCGCCACGGTGATCACCACGACGTCGACCCCCGAGAAGGCCCAGCTGGCCCGGGCGGCCGGCGCCGACCACGTCGTCGGCTACGCCGACGTCGCCGCGGCGGTCGCCGAGGCCACGGGCGGGCGCGGCGTGGACGTCGTCTACGACGGGATCGGCAAGGACACGTTCGAGGGCTCGCTGCGGGCCCTGCGCCGCCGCGGCACGCTCGTCCTGTTCGGCGGGGCGTCCGGGCAGGTGCCGCCGTTCGACCTGCAGCGGCTGAACGCCCACGGCTCGCTGACCGTCACCCGCCCCAAGCTCGCCGACTTCCTCGTCGACGCCCGCGAGCGCCAGTGGCGCGGCGGCGAGGTGTTCGCCCTCGCCGCGGACGGCACCCTGGACGTGCGTATCGGCGGGACCTACCCGCTGGCCGACGGCTCCCGCGCCCACGCGGACCTCGAATCCCGCGCCACCACCGGCAAACTGGTTCTGCTCCCCGAGGGCGCCGCGAAGTAGATGGCGCACGAACCCCAGTTCCCCGGGGCGGACCGGTCGCCGGCCCCGAGGACCCTCATGGACGTCGTCTACGCCACGGCGCAGACCCACCCGGACGCCCCGGCCCTGGACGACGGCGAGGCCACGCTGACCTACGCCGAGCTCGTCGCGGCCGTGCACGCCAAGGCCCGCGAGCTGCACGCCGCCGGGCTCGGGGCCGGGCACCGGATCGGCGTGCGGATCCCGTCCGGCCACCGGGACCTCTACATCGGCATCCTGGCCATCCTCGCGGTCGGCGCGGCCTACGTCCCCGTCGACGCCGACGATCCCGACGAGCGCGCCCGCACGGTGTTCGGCGAGGCCGCCGTGGCCGGCGTCCTCACGGCCGGCGGCGCGGTCGACGCCTCCCCGGGGCTGCCGCGGCCGTTCCCGTCGCCCCGGAACCCGGGGTTGGGCGACGACGCGTGGATCATCTTCACGTCCGGCTCGACGGGGACGCCGAAGGGCGTCGCCGTGACCCACCGCTCGGCGGCGGCGTTCGTCGACGCCGAGGCCCGGATCTTCCTGTCCCGCGACCCGCTGGGGCCGGGCGACCGCGTCCTGGCCGGGCTGTCCGTCGCGTTCGACGCCTCCTGCGAGGAGATGTGGCTCGCCTGGCGGCACGGAGCCTGCCTGGTGCCGGCGCCCCGCGCGCTGGTCCGCTCGGGCATGGACCTCGGCCCGTGGCTGGTCACCCGCGGCGTCACCGCCGTCTCCACCGTGCCCACGCTCGCGGCCCTCTGGCCGGCCGAGGCCCTCGAGAACGTGCGCCTGCTGATCTTCGGCGGGGAGGCGTGCCCGCCCGAGCTGGCCGCCCGCCTGGCCGTGCCGGGCCGCGAGGTGTGGAACACGTACGGGCCCACCGAGGCCACCGTCGTCGCCTGCGCGGCCCCGCTGACGGGCGAGGGCCCGGTCCGCATCGGCCTGCCCCTGGACGGGTGGGACCTCGCCGTCGTCGACGCCTCCGGGATCCCGGTCGCGGAGGGCGGCACCGGCGAGCTGATCATCGGCGGCGTCGGCCTGGCCCGCTACCTGGACGCGGCCAAGGACGCGGAGAAGTACGCGCCCATGCCGACGCTCGGCTGGGAGCGCGCCTACCGCTCGGGCGACCTCGTCGTCAACGACGCGGCCGGGCTGCTGTTCGTCGGCCGCGCCGACGAGCAGGTCAAGCTGGGCGGCCGGCGCATCGAGCTGGGCGAGATCGACGCGGCCCTGCAGGCGCTGCCCGGCGTGGCCGGCGCCGCCGCGGCCGTGAAGACGACCGCAGCAGGCAACCAGGTCCTCGTCGGCTACCTGGCGGCGGAGGACGGCTACGACACCGGCGCCGCGCGGGACGTCCTGGCCGGCACGCTCCCGGCGGCGCTCGTGCCGCTGCTCGCCGTCGTCGACACGCTCCCCACCAAGACCAGCGGCAAGGTCGACCGCAACGCGCTGCCCTGGCCCCTGCCGGGCGCGGCGGGCGACGGCGGCGCCGCGGCTGCCCTCGACGGCGCGGCCGGTTGGATCGCCGAGCAGTGGGCGGCGGTCCTGGGGACCCCGCCCGCCGGGCCGGACGCCGACTTCTTCGCCAGCGGCGGCGGCTCGCTCTCCGCCGCCCAACTGGTCTCCGCGCTGCGGACCCGCCACCCCGGCCTGACCGTCGGGGACCTCTACGCCCGGCCGCGCCTGGGCGCGCTGGCCGAGTTCCTCGACGCGGCGGAGGGGGCCGCCGAGCCGGTCGAGCAACGCGACGTCTCCCGGACCCGCCGCGGGACGCAGTGGACCCAGACGCTGCTGGGGGTGCCCCTCTTCGTCCTCGTCGGGCTGCGCTGGCTGTCGTACCTGATGGCCCTGAACAACGTGCTGGCCGCCGCCGGGGTCCTCACGGGCGCCCCGACGGTCTCCTGGTGGTGGGTGGCCGCGGTCTGGCTGGTCTTCGGCAGTCCCGCCGGGCGGATGGCACTGTCCGTCGCCTCGGCGCGCCTGCTGCTGCGCGGCCTGGAGCCCGGAGCCTACCCGCGCTCCGGCCGCGTCCACCTGCGCCTGTGGCTCGCCCAGCACATCAGCGACCTGGTCGACCCGGTCTCCCTGGCCAGCGCGCCGTGGGTCCCGCTGTACGCGCGGGCCCTGGGCGCGCGGATCGGCCCCGACGCGACGCTGCACTCCGTGCCGCCGGTGACGGGCATGCTCAGCATCGGCCGCGGGGCGTCGGTCGAACCCGAGGTGGACCTCTCCGGGTACTGGATCGACGGCGACACGGTGCACATCGGCCACGTCTCCGTCGGGGCCGGCGCAAGCGTCGGCGCGCGCAGCACCCTGATGCCCGGCTCCCACGTGGGCGCCGGCTCGGTGGTCGCCGCCGGCTCGGCCGTCCAGGGCGCCACCCGCGAGCGTTCCCACATCGCGGGCTCGCCCGCCGAGCGCACCGGCAAGGCCCGGCCCGCCTGGCCCGAGGAGCGCGCCCGCGGCGGGGCGCTGTCCGCCCTGGGCTTCGCGCTGGCCTCCGCCGCGCTCTCGGTCGTGCCCTTCCTCGGGGCGCTCGCCCCGGTCGCCGTCCTCGCCGCCGCGGCCCGGGGACAGGCCACGCTGGCGTCCGCGCTGCCCCAGCTGCTGGCCTGGACCCCGGTGGCCGCGGCCGCGTGGTTCGCCGCGACGATGCTGCTCATCCTCGTCCCCGTCCGCCTGCTCGGCGTGGGGCTCACCGCGGGCTGGCACCCCGTGCGCGGGCGCGTCGGCTGGCAGGTCTGGGCCACGGAGCGGCTGCTGGACACGGCCCGCGACCTGCTCTTCCCCCTCTACGCCAGCCTCTTCACCCCCGTGTGGCTGCGCCTGCTCGGCGCCAAGGTGGGGCGCAACGTCGAGGCCTCGACCGTCCTGCTCGTGCCGAAGATGACCACCATCGCCTCCGGGGCGTTCCTCGCCGACGACACCATGGTGGCCTCCTACGAGCTCGGCGGGGGCTGGATGCACGTCGCCCCGGCGAAGGTCGGCAAGCGGGCCTTCCTCGGCAACTCCGGGATCGCCGGCGCCGGCCGCCGGGTGCCGAAGAACGGGCTCGTCGCCGTCCTCTCCGCGACGCCGCCGAAGGCCAAGGCCGGCTCCTCGTGGCTCGGGAGCCCGCCCGTGCGGCTGCGCCGCACCGCCGTCGACGCCGAGGACGGGCGCACGTTCAACCCGCCCGCCCGGCTGAAGGTCGCGCGCGCCCTCTGGGAGGCGTGCCGGTTCGTCCCGGTCGCCGTCACCGTGGCGATCGCGGTCCTGCTCCTCGCCGCCCTGGACTGGCTCGCCGGGGCCGCGGGATACTGGCTCGCCGCCGTCGCCAGCGGAGCCGCCCTGCTCGCCGCCGGAGCGGTCGCCGCGGGCGCCGCCGTCGCCGCCAAGTGGCTGCTCGTGGGGCCCATCCGGCCCGGCGAGCACCCGCTGTGGAGCTCGTTCATCTGGCGCAACGAGGTCGTCGACACGTTCATCGAGATGGTGTGCGCGCCCTGGTTCGCCCGCAACGCGTCCGGCACGCCCGCGCTGGTCTGGTTCCTGCGGGCGCTCGGAGCACGGATCGGGCACGGGGTCTGGTGCGAGAGCTACTGGCTGCCCGAGGCGGACCTGGTCTCCCTCGGCGACGCCAGCACCGTCAACCGCGGCTGCGTCGTGCAGACGCACCTGTTCCACGACCGCATCATGGCCATTGATACGGTGGAGCTCGCCGCGGGCGCCACGCTCGGCCCCCACGGGGTCGTCCTCCCCGCCGCCCGGCTCGCGCCCGGATCCACGGTCGGGCCGGCGTCGCTGGTCATGCGCGGCGAAACCGTCCCGCCCTCCACCCGGTGGATGGGCAACCCCGTGACCCCATGGAGCGGCCCCAACCCATGAGCGCACCCCATTCCGCCCCCGCGGCCGCCGAGGCGGCCGGCTCGCCGGATCCGTACGTGACCGACTCCGGCAGCGGCGCCTTCGCCGTCGACCACTACGAGCTGGACCTGGAGTGCAAGCTCGCCGGCAACCGGCTGGCCGGCCGCGCCCGCCTGCGCTGCCGCGCCGGCGCCGCGCCGCTGGAGCGGATCGAACTCGACCTGGCCGGCCTGTCGGCGGACAAGGTCGCCGTCGACGGCAGGAAGGCCGCCCGCTTCCGCCACCGGGGGCACCGGCTGGCCATCGAGCCGGCCCGCCCGGTCCCCGCCGGCGCCGAGTTCACGCTCGAGGTCCGCTACTCCGGCAGCCCCGGCCCCCGGCACGGGGCGTGGGGCGAGGTCGGCTGGGAGGAGCTCGAGGACGGCGTCCTGGTCGCGGGCCAGCCGAACGGCGCGTCCACGTGGTTCCCCTGCAACGACCACCCCAGCCGCAAGGCCACGTTCGCGGTCCGGATCGCGACCGACGCCGGGTACCGGCCGGTGTGCAACGGCCGGCTCACGGGGCACTCCCGGTCCTCCAGCCGCGAGACCTGGGAGTACGCCGTCGAGGAGCCCATGGCCCCCTACCTGGCGACGCTGCAGATCGGCCGGTACGTCCTGGCGGACTTGCCCGGGCCGGCCGCGGACGCCGCGAAGACGGCGCGGCACGCCGCGGGGCCCGGGCCGCAGGTGCCGCAGCAGGTGGCGGTCGTCGCCGCCCGCCGGGACGCGGCCCTGCGCGCCCTGGCCGACCAGCCGGCCATGCTCGCCGCGTTCGCCGAGGCGTTCGGGCCGTACCCGTTCGGCGCCTACACCGTCGTCGTCACCCCGGACGACCTGGAGATCCCGCTCGAGGCGCACGGGCTGTCGATCCTCGGGGACAACCACCTGCGCCCGGGATGGGAGCAGCAGCGGCTCGTCGCCCACGAGCTGGCCCACCAGTGGTTCGGCAACTCCCTGACGGCCGCGACGTGGCGCGACATCTGGCTCCACGAGGGCTTCGCCTGCTATGCGGAGTGGATCTGGTCCGAGGCCTCCGGCGGCGACAGCGCCGACGCGCGGGCCCGCGCCGCCTGGCAGCGCCTGCGCTCCCTCCCGCAGGACCTCGCCGTCGGGGACCCCGGCGCCGCGGACATGTTCGACGACCGCGTCTACAAGCGCGGGGCCCTGGCCCTGCACGCCCTGCGCCTGGCCTGGGGGGACCGCGCCTTCTTCGGGGCCCTGCGCGACTGGACCGCGGCCCACCGCCACGGCCTCGTCGACACCGGGGCGTTCGCGGCCCACCTGGACGCGCGCGGTCCCGAGGGGTTTGCGGCCGCGGGGTTCCTGCGGCCGTGGCTGTACGAGACGGCCCTGCCGGAGCTGCCGCCGGCCCCCTAGCCGCGGTGGCGCGGCGGCACCGGTCCGCCTTCCCGGGAACCGAGCAGCGCGACGGCGGCGACCGCGCCCTCGGGAAGCCCGGTCTCCGCGGCGGACGGCCACCACAGCCGACGCCGCGGATGCCGCGGCCGCCCGCCCCGGCCGAGGACGTCGGGGAAGCCGGTGGCGATCCCGGTGCCGGCCGCCTTCGCGAGGGCCTCCTTGGCGGTCCACAGGCGCGCCCGGGCCAGTGAGCGTCCGGCTGGGGCGTGCCCGGCGACCCACGCCGCCTCGTGGCGGTTCAGGGCCAGCCGGTCCAGGGCGCTCCCGGCGCCGCCGTCGTCCGCGGCGCGCCGGCCGGGACCCGCGGGCCCGCCGTCGTCCATGGGACCCGCGGAGCCGCCGAAGGCGGCCTCCCCCGCTGCGGCGGCGTCCACGCCCAGTCCGGCCCCGGCGGGCCCGAGGGCGACGAGGACGTGCGCGCCGGCGCGGGTGTAGGACAGCGCGACCGGCAGCGGCAGCCCGTCCCGGAGCAGGGCCGGGACGCCGTGCGCGCCCGGGCCGCAGCGCGGGCACGCGTGGGCCAGGCCGAGGCGCGCCGGGTCCTCGTCGAGCAGCCCGGCGGCGAGTTCCCGCACCAGCAGGCGCCCGGCCGCGAAGCGCCGGCGCGGCCCCCCGGGCGCGTACGCGGCGGCCCGCTCCGCTTCAGCGGGCCCGGACCCGCGCACGGGCAGGCCGTCGGCGTCCGCGAGCGGCGCCGACAGCAGGCGGACGGTGGCCGCGCCCCCGGTGGTTTCCACGCGCTTCCCTCCCCTGGCGCGACGACGGGCGCGCCCCCGTGCGGAGGGCGCGCCCGTCGTGGCCACCTCGGCTACCGCTGCGCGGCGCCGTGCCGCTCGGCCGCCAGGGCCACGGCGGACTCGCGGGCCGCGGAGGCCTCGTCGGCGGTCAGGGTGCGGTCGGCGGCCCGGAAGCGCAGCCCGAACGCGAGCGACTTCTTGCCCTCGGGGATGCCCGTGCCGCGGTAGTCGTCGAACAGGGCGACGTCCTCGAGCAGCTCCCCGGCCCCCTCGCGCAGGGCGTCCAGCACCTCGGCGGCCACCGTGTCCGCGTCGACGACGAGGGCGACGTCCTGCGTGGCGGCCGGGAACGTGGAGACCGGGCGGGCGACGATGACGTCGGCCGCGGCCGCGAACAGGGCGTCCGCGTCGAGCTCCATGGCGGCCGTGCGGGCCGGGAGGTCCCGCTCCTCGAGCAGCTTCGGGTGCAGCTCGCCGGCGTAGCCCACCGTCTCGCCGCTGCGCAGGCGCAGCTCGGCGGTGCGCCCGGGGTGGAACGCCTGGTGCGCCCCCTGGGCGACGACGAGCTCGACCCCGAGGACGTCCCCGGCCAGCAGGGCCGCGTCGATGGCGTCGGCCCAGTCCCACGCCCGCGGCGCATGGCCGGCGCCGGGGCCGGAGTCGTGGCCGGAGAGCACGGCCGCCAGGTGCAGCGGCTGCGCGGGGATGCCGGCGTCCAGCTCGTCCAGGGTCTCCTCGCCGGGGTGCTCGCCCAGCGGCGGGAGCGCGCGGCTGCCGAGCCGGTCGCCGGGCAGGAACACGAGTCCGGCCTCGTAGAGGGCCAGGTCCCGGAAGCCGCGGGAGTGGTTGCGGCGCAGCGTCTCGAGCAGGCCCGGCAGGACCGAGCGGCGCAGCAGCGAGAACTCGGACTGCAGCGCGTTGGCCAGCCGGACGGCCGGGGCCTCGGCCCCGGCGTCCGGGCTGCCGAAGGCCCGGTTCTGGTCGGCGGAGACGAACGGGTAGCTCAGCGTCTCGGTGTAGCCGGCGTCGGCGAACGCCTGCAGGAGGCGGCGCCGCTGCTGCTGCGCTCGGGTCAGGCCGCGGCCCGGGGGCGCGACCGGCAGGGTCGAGGGGATGAGGTCGTAGCCCACGAGCCGGGCGATCTCCTCGGTCAGCTCGTCCGGGGTCGTTAGGTCCGGGCGCCAGCTCGGCGGGGTGACGCGCAGCCCGCCGTCGGCCGTCTGGACGCGGGCACCGAGCATTTCGAGGCTGCCGGCCACCTGCTCCGGCGTGTAGTCGACGCCGACGCGGGCCGAGGCGTAGCCCTCGGGCAGGTCGACGACGACGGCCTCGGGGCGCGTGCCGGCGTCCGTCGCCGTCGAGTCGGGCGTGCCGCCGGCCAGCTCGACGAGCAGGTCGACCGCGCGCTGGGCGGCCTCGTCGGCGATCTCCCAATCCACGCCGCGCTCGTAGCGCTTGGAGGCCTCGGAGGGCAGCTTGTGCCGGCGCCGGGAGCGGGCGATCGTGACCTCCTCGAAGCGGGCGGACTCGACCAGGATGTTCACGGTGGCGTCGGAGACCTCGGTCGAGCCGCCGCCCATGACGCCGGCGATGCCGATCGGGCCCGACTCGTCCGTGATGAGCAGGTCCTCGGGGTGGAGGGTGCGCTCCTTGTCGTCGAGGGTGCGCAGGGTCTCCCCCGCGCGGGCGCGCCGGACGGTGATGCCGCCCGCGAGGCGGTCCAGGTCGTAGAAGTGCAGCGGCTGGCCCAGCTCGAGCATGACGTAGTTGGAGACGTCGACGGGCAGCGAGATCGAGCGCATGCCGGCCAGCCGCAGCCGCGCCGCCATCCACGGCGGGGTCGGGCGCGTGGGGTCGATGCCGCGGACGGTGCGGGCGACGAAGCGGGTGCACCCGGGCTTGCCGTGGATGCCCTCGGGATCGTCGATGGCGACGGGGTGCCCCGGGCCGGTGGCCGCGTCGACGGCGATCCCGGCGGCCGGGTCGGAGTACGGCGTGCCGGTCGCGTGCGAGTACTCGCGGGCGACGCCACGGATGGAGAAGCAGTAGCCCCGGTCCGGCGTGACGTTGATCTCCGCGGCCTCGTCGTCCAGGCCGAGCAGCTCGAGAGCATCCGCGCCGACCTCGGGGTCGAGTCCCAGCCGGGACAGGACGATGATGCCGTCGTGGTCCTCGCCGATGCCCAGCTCGCGGGCGGAGGCGATCATCCCGGCCGAGACGTGGCCGTAGGTCTTGCGCGGGCTGATCCGGAAGTCCCCCGGCAGCACGGCGCCGGGGAGGGTGACGACGACCTTGTCCCCCTCGGCGAAGTTGTGGGCGCCGCAGATGATGCCCTGGACGCCGGAGGGGTCGATCCCCTCGCCGGTGAGCGTCTGCTCCGCGCCCTCGGGCACGACGCGCACCTGGCACCAGTTGATGGTCTTGCCGTTGCTCTGCGGCTCCTTGACGACGGAGAGGACCTGCCCGACGACGACCGGGCCGGTCAGCTCGTCCGCGGGGCGGTGGACGTCCTCCTCCTCGAGTCCGACCTTGACCAGGTCGGCCATGACGTCCTCGGCGGTGGCGCCGGCGGGGACCTGCGCGTACTCGCGCAGCCAGGAAAGCGGAATACGCATGGTCTAGATCTCCATCCCGAAGTGCTGGCTGAAGCGGATGTCGCCCTCGATCATGTCGCGCATGTCGGGGACCTCGTTGCGGAACATGAGCGTGCGCTCGACGCCCATGCCGAACGCGAACCCGGAGTAGACGTCCGGGTCGACGCCGGCGGCGCGCAGCACGTTCGGGTGGACCATGCCGCAGCCGCCCCACTCGATCCAGCGGGGCCCGCCCTTGGCGCCGGGGTGCCAGATGTCCAGCTCGGCGCTCGGTTCGGTGAACGGGAAGTAGTTCGGGCGCAGGCGGATGGAGGCCTCGTCGCCGAACATCTGCCGGGCGAAGTGCTCCAGCGTGCCCCGGAGGTCGGCCATGGTCAGGCCCTTGTCCACGGCCAGGCCCTCAAACTGGTGGAAGACCGGGGTGTGGGTGGCGTCGACCTCGTCCGTGCGGAACGTGCGCCCCGGGCACAGGACGTACACCGGCAGGTCGCGGTCCAGGAGGGAGCGCACCTGCACGGGGGACGTGTGGGTGCGCAGCACGAGGTGGGCCTCGGGCGGGTCGACGAAGAACGTGTCCTGCAGGTCGCGCGCCGGGTGGTCGGGCGCGAAGTTCAGGGCGTCGAAGTTGTACCACTCGGACTCGACCTCGGGGCCCTCGGCGATCTCCCAGCCCATGGCGACGAAGATGTCGCTCACGCGCTCCTGGAGGACCGACAGCGGGTGGCGGGCCCCGGAGCGGCGGCGGCGCGGCGCGGCGGTGACATCGACCGACTCCTCGACGAGGATCCGGGCGGCGTGCTCCTCCTCGAGGACGGCGGTGCGCTGCGCGAGGGCCTTGTTGACGCGTCCGCGGGAGGCGCCCACGAGCTTGCCGGCCGCGGCCTTCTCCGACTTGTCGAGCCCGCCGATCGCGCGGTTGGCCAGGCTCAGCGGGGACCTCTCCCCCGTGTGCGCCAGGCGCGCGGTCTTGAGCTCGTCGAGATTGCTGGCGGAGGCGAAGGCTTCCAGGGCGGCGGCGACGGCGGCGTCGACGGCCTCGGCGTCGGTGGGGTGGGGCACGGCCCCGGCCTCCGGGTCCTGGACGCCCGCGGGGGGCGACGACGGATGTGACATGGGTGTGTACGGCCCTTTTCGGTCTCTAGGTCCTTGGTCTGGTTCCCGCCCAAGTCTAGTCGCCGAGGGGCCCGCCGCGAGCGCAGCGAGCGGTGGGAGGCGACTGGACGCTAGTCGCCGAGGGACCCGCCGCGAGCGCAGCGAGCGGTGGGAGGCGACTGGACGCTAGTCGCCGAGGGGCCCGCCGCGAGCGCAGTGCGGCGGTACGGTGGCCGCATGGGACACGCCGACCGGCTCCGTGCGGCCGCGAACTGGGCCAATCTCACGACGCCGCTCGGCCTCGCCCTGGCTCGGATCGCCGGGTGCCGGATCCGCAGCGGTCCGCGGCGCCTGTACCTCGCTCTCGGGTATGGGCCCCGTTTGCCCCGCGCGGCGGCATTCACGGTCGGTAGCGTCGTCTTCTTCCGGCCGGTCGTCCCGGCCCCGGAGTCCCGTCCCGCGCTGCTGGGCCACGAGGCGGGGCACGCCGCGCAGTACGCCTGGTGCCTCGGGTTGCCGTTCCTGCCGCTCTACGGGCTCGCTGCGGCCTGGTCCTGGCTGCGGACCGGCGATCCCGCCTCGCGCAACCCGTTCGAGCGGGCCGCGGGCCTCGCCGCGGGCGGGTACACCGAGCGGCCCGTGCGCCGCCCCCGCGGGCGCCGCTGATCTGGCGTCCGGCGCGGAGGCGCGCCCGGGCCGCCACCCCATTCGAACATGCTTCTGGACCCCACTTCGAAGATGTGTTCTACTAATCGCGTGAGATGGGAAGCTCAGCGGGTCCGGCCGCAGGCCGGGCCGCCGGAGGCGGGGCGCTCCCCCAGCGCCCCGCCTCCGCACACCCCCGACGCCGGCACGCGCGGCCACGGCACCGAGCCTGGCAGTCCCCCTGCGGACGACCAGGTCCTTCCGGGCGTCCTCGCCGGCGCGGTCCGCACGGTCACGACCCCGGCCTTCGCGGGCATGGTGTTCCACGAGGTGCTGGCCAAGAGCGCCCTCAACAAGGTGCCCCCTGCATCCAACATGCCGTTCAGGTACACCGTGAACCCGTACCGCGGCTGCTCGCACGCGTGCGTGTACTGCTTCGCGCGCAAGACCCACACCTATTTGGACCTTGACGCGGGACGGGACTTCGACAGCCAGGTCGTGGTCAAGCTCAACGTGGCGGAGGTGCTCCACGCGGAACTCTCCCGGTCGTCCTGGCCGCGCGAACACGTGGCGCTGGGGACGAACACCGACCCCTACCAAAGGGCGGAGGGCCGCTACGGCCTCATGCCGGGAATCATCCGGGCCCTCGCCGGCTCCGGCACCCCGTTCTCGATCCTGACCAAGGGCACTCTCCTCGGCCGCGACGCCGCCCTGCTGGCCGGGGCGGCCCGCGACGTCCCCGTCGGGGTGGGCCTGTCGATCGCGATGGTCGACGACGCGCTCAGCGCCTCCCTAGAGCCGGGGACGCCATCTCCGACGGCCCGTCTGCGGCTGCTCGAACGGCTGGCCGCGGCCGGAATCGACTGCGGCGTCATGGCGATGCCGATCCTGCCCTGGCTCACCGACTCCCCGGAAGCCTTGGACACCCTGTTCAGCCGCCTTGCGGACGCCGGCGCCTCCACCGTCACGGCGGGCCCGCTGCACCTGCGCCCGGGCGCCCGTGAATGGTTCATGGCGTGGCTTGCCCGCGAGCGCCCCGGCCTCGTCGGGCGCTACCGGCGGCTCTACCGGGGCGGAACGCACGCGGACCCGGCGTACAGGGCCTGGCTTTCCGGCGAGGTCGCCGCGGCCCGGCGCCGCCACGGGCTCGCGGCCGGCGGCGGCGGATTCCGGCGCCCGTCGACGGGCACTTCGGAAGGACCGGGACCACAGCGGGTGGACCCGGTCGACGCCCGACCCGCCCAGCCCGCGCTGTTCTAGGCCCCCGCGCCGGCCGACCGCCCGGCCGCGCCCACGGACCGGTCGCGCAGGGCCTCCACGATGGGAAGATCGGCGGGGATCCACTCGAGGCCGAACAATTCGGGGGCCCCGATCTCCACCCACCGCAGCTGGTCGTGGTCCTGCAGGGGCGCCGGGACGCCGGTCAAGACGGCGGCCCACCACACGCGCATCGCGTTCCCGGCGGCCAACGGCCACCCGTCCGGGCCGGGCCCCTCGAGCTCGTCGCCCAACTCGACGCCGACCCCGAGCTCCTCGTGCAGCTCCCGCCGGAGGGCCTCGGCGCACTCCTCCCCGGGCTCGACCTTTCCGCCGGGGAACTCCCACAGTCCGGCCAATGCCTCGGGGCGCGTGCGCCGCGCGGCGAGCAGGCGGGTGGGCGCGGCCAACGAATCGACGATCGCCGCGCCGACGATCTGGCGGCGGGTCACGGGGCCGGATCCGCGGCGGGCGTTCCGGGGACCGCGTCCGCGTCGACCGAGCCGGCGCGGTACAGGTCCGGTTCGAGGTAGATGATCCGGGCGATGGGGACGGCCGAACGGATGCGCTGCTCCGTGTCGTTGATCGCCTGCGCGATCGCGGCGCCCGTTTCCGACGCCCCCACCGAGATCTTCGCGGCGACGAGCAGCTCCTCCGGGCCGACGTGCAGGGTCTTCAGGTGGATGATGCGGGTGCCGTCCGCCTGGATGGCCTCCTCGATGCTGCGCACGTTCTCCTTCGTCGCGGACTCGCCCAGCAGCAGCGACCGGGTCTCCAGGGCAAGCACGACGGCAATGCAGACGAGCAGCACGCCGATCATGGCGGTGCCCGCAGCGTCCCAGAGACCGTTGCCGGTCAGCAGGGTCAGCGAGACGCCGATCAGCGCGAAGATGAGCCCGAGGAGCGCCCCGAGGTCCTCGAGCAGGATGACCGGCAGTTCGGGGGACTTCGCGTGGCGGACGAATTCGGTCCAGGACTTGCCGTCGCGGATGCGGTTGGATTCGACGATGGCGGTCCGGAAGGAGAAGCTCTCGGCGATGATGGCGCCGATCAGGACGGCGAGCGGCACCCACCACCACTGGCCTTCGATCCCGTGCGGGTCCTGGGCCTTGTGGTACGCCTCGTACAGGGCGAACAGGCCGCCGACACTGAAGAGCACGATCGAGACGATGAACGAGTAGATGTACCGTTCACGGCCGTACCCGAAGGGGTGCATCGGGCTTGCCTGCTTCTTGGCGGCCTTGCCGCCGACGAGCAGCAGGACCTGGTTCCCCGAGTCCGCGACCGAGTGGATGGCCTCGGCCAGCATCGACGACGACTGCGTGACGATCCACGCGACGAACTTAAACAGGGCAATCGTGAGGTTGGCCACCAGGGCCGCGACGACCGCCTTGGTACCGCCGGATGCCGCCATGTGGATACCGCCTTCGTTCGGGTGCCGTGGGCACGCTGACCGGTGCGATCCCACGCTACAACGACTGCGGCCCCGGCCCCAGCCGGACCGGGGGCGCCGCCGCTACCCTTCCGCAGCGGCGCGGCGCTGCGCCCTGGCGGACGCGTAGAGGCACACCGTGGCGGCGGTGCCGACATTGAGGGACTCCGCGACGCCGTAGAGCGGTACGGCCACCCGGTGGTCGGCGGCGGCCAGCTCCTCGTCCGACAGCCCCTGGGCCTCGTTGCCGAACAGCCAGGCCGTCGGCGCCTCCAGGGCCGGCCCGCCGCCGGCACCGCCGTCGCCCCCGGGGCCGGCCGCGCCGCCGAGCCGGCGCGCCGCGCTGGCGTCCTGGAGCTCGTCGAGGTCGCGGTCGCCGTAGCCGTCCGCGGCCAGGACCGAGACGCCGGCACCGCGCAGGCCCGCGCTCAGCTCCCCGAGGCCGACGCCGACCGCCAGCGGCAGGTGGAACAGGGACCCGGCGGTGGACCGCACCGCCTTGGGATTGTGCAGGTCGACGCTGCCCGCCGTGGCGATGACGGCGTCGGCCCCGGCCGCGTCGGCGGCGCGCAGGATCGTCCCCGCGTTGCCGGGGTCCTGCACCCGGCACAACACGGCCAGAAGGCGCGGCCGCGCCGCGAGGATGGAATCCAGCGGCTCCGTGACGACCCGGCAGACGGCGACTATGCCCTGCGGGGTGACCGTATCGCTCAAAGCGGCGAGCACCTCGTCGGTCGCCTGCCGCAACGGGATCCGGTCGGCGGGGTCAGCGAAGTCCGGATGGCGCCGCAGTGCCTCGGGGCTCGCGAAGACTTCCACGACGCGCCCCGGCCGGCCGGCGGCGATCTCGGTCCGGTGGGCGCGGAGCGCCTCCCTCACGGCCTGCGGCCCCTCCGCCAGGAACGTGCCCTGGCGTTCCCGGCCCGCGCGCGTGGCCAGACGCGCGACATTGCGGACGCGGTCTGCCCGCGGGTTGGCCATGGGAGGTCCGTGGAACGGGGCGGTGGTCATGGGTACCAGCCTACTGTCCGGCGAGCCGTGGCCCCGGTTAAAGGGACCAGGGGCGGAACCCGTGCGGGTTCCGCCCCTGACAGGCGTGGGAGCAGCGGAACTAGGCGTTCTTGATCTGCTGGCGGGCCTCGCCGCCGGCGGGCTCGAAGCCCGCGGCCTTGGCCGACTCGACCGTGTCGAACCAGTACTCCGGCGTGGTCTGCTCGTACCAGGTGGAGCCCGGGACGTGGTACTTCTTCGACTGGTTGCCCTTGATGGAGTAGCCCTCCGGGGCAGCCTCGCCGTCGACGGCCTTGACGGCGCCGGACAGCTCGGCCTTGGCCTCGCCGGAGGCGGGGGCCGCGGCGGCAGGGGCGGACTTCGGCGCGGCGGCGGCAGCGGCCGGCTTGGCGGCGGCGGGGGCGTTGACGTCGGCGGGCAGGGCGCCCTGGGCGACGGAAACCAGCGCGGCGAAGGCCGTGGCGTCGCTGACGGCCAGCTCGGCGAGCATGCGGCGGTCAACCTCGACGCCGGCGGCCTTGAGGCCCTGGATGAGGCGGTTGTAGGTCAGGCCGTTGGCCCGGGCCGCGGCGTTGATGCGCTGGATCCACAGGCGGCGGAAGTCGCCCTTGCGCTTGCGGCGGTCGCCGTAGCTGTAGACGAACGAGTGGAGCAGCTGCTCCTTGGCCTTGCGGTACAGGCGCGAACGCTGGCCGCGGTAACCGGAGGCCCGCTCGAGGACGACCCGGCGCTTCTTGTGGGCGTTAACTGCCCGCTTCACACGTGCCACGTGTGTACTCCTTTAAATCTGCCCGGGGGCCCGCGCGGCGGGTCCGGGGCTGGTGTCTTGGTGGGGTGGGGAACCGACGGGGCCTAGAGGCCCAGCATCCGCTTGATCGTCTTCGTGTCGGCCTTGGACACGATGCGGTCGGCGGCCAGACGACGGGTCAGGGTCGTCGGCTTGTGCTCCAGGTAGTGGCGGCGGTTCGCCTGCTGGCGCTTGAGCTTGCCGGAACCGGTGAGCTTGAAGCGCTTCTTGGCCCCGCTGTGGGTCTTGAACTTCGGCATGTCCGCCGTTCTCCTTACGTGCTCCCGCGCCCTCAGGGGGCCGGGGATCGGTCGGGCCTCCCGGTTCCGGGAGCCCGTGGTGGGTGGGTCGGTGCCCTGTTCGGGCACGCGCCGGGCGTCGCTAGGCGGACGGCCCCGGCTTCCGCGGCCCTGGCTTCGGGGCCCCGGGCTTCGGGCCCGGCTTGACGGCACCCGGGGTGGGCGCCGGCTTGGCCGCGCCCGGGGCGGGCGTCGGCTTGGCGGCCGGCTTCGGCGCCGGTGCGGGACGGCCCGCCGGCTTCGCCGCCGCGGGCTTGGCCGCCGCGGGCTTGGCCGGAGCCTGTTCCACGGGCGCCTGCGCCTCGGCGGGAGCCTCAGCCTGGGGCTGCTCCTCGGCGGGAGCCTCGACCTGGGCCCGCTCCTCGGCGGGAGCCTCGGCCTGAGGCTCGGACGCGGCCGTCTCGGCGGGAGCTTCCTGGGCCGCCGACGCGCGCTCGGCGGCCTCGGCCGCCTCCTGCGCCTGGGCCAGCTTGGCCTGGGCCTCCGGGGAGAGTCCCTCCGCCATGGACTGCGTCATCTCCGGCTGGTCGCCGGAGGTGTCGACGCGCTCCTTGGCGGCCGCAGACTTGGCGCGGTCGTTCTCGCGCTGCGCCTGGCGGCGGGCCTCGGCCTTGGCCTCGGCCTTGTTCTTCAACGGGCCGACGACCATGACCATGTTGCGTCCGTCGATGCGCGGCGTCGATTCGATGAGCCCGACCTCGGCGACATCCTCCGCGAACTTGTTCAGCAGGCGGATGCCCATCTCCGGGCGCTGCTGTTCGCGGCCGCGGAACTGGATCATCGCCTTGACCTTGTCGCCCGCCGCCAGGAAGCGCAGGGCGTGGCCCTTCTTCGTCTCGTAATCGTGCTTGTCGATCTTGAGGCGGAAGCGGATTTCCTTCAGAACCGTGTTCGTCTGGTTCTTCCGGGCCTCGCGCGCCTTCACGGCGGCTTCGTACTTGAACTTGCCGAAGTCCATCAACTTGCACACGGGAGGCTTTGCCGTCGGCGCAACCTCCACGAGATCGAGGTCGGACTCCGTGGCCAGACGCAACGCGTCCTCGATGCGCACAATGCCCACCTGTTCGCCGTTGGGTCCGACCAGCCGCACCTCGGGGACGCGGATTCGCTCGTTAATGCGTGGATCGCTGATGTGTCACTCCTGCTGTCGTCGGTGTCGAAGCCTCCACATACGGGGAAGGCCCCCGGCTGCGGAGCAGGCGGAGGCCTCGAGGATTCGGCGGACGGCGTACCATCCGGCACGGATGGGCATCCGTGCCACCGAACGACCCGGCGGCCTGAGCGGCCACTGCGGGTGGGAGAAGGCCTCCACTTGCGCCCCGGTTCCCTGCGCGTGGTGCCGGGAATCACTTCCCACGGGGCACCACCGGATGCGGGAAACCGGTCGGTCTGTGGAAAGCTTAGCATCATGAGCACTGCCGAACCGAATCCGGACACCACCCCCGCCGACCACGCGCGCGACATCGCCGAGGTCCCCGCCGTCGAGATCATCACGACGGCGGCCGTCCACCTGATGAGCGCCGCCGCCGTCAAGTGCGGCCTCGCGGAGGGCCAGAACGCCGAGGAACTCAAGGACCTCGACGAGGCCCGCAAGCTGATCACGGCCCTCGCGGGCCTCGTGACCGCCGGGGCCCCCGAAATCGGCAGCCAGCACGCCGCGCCGCTGCGCGACGGCCTGCGGTCGCTGCAGCTGGCCTTCCGCGAGGCCTCGCTGCTGCCCGACGCGCCCGGCCAGGGGCCGGGCGAGAAGTTCACCGGACCGGTGAACTAGGCGCCGCGGGCGGTTCCCGCCCCGGACCCACCAGGGCCGCCCGGCACCGGGCGGCCCTTTCGCGTTCGCCGGGCCACGCGGCGCCGCCGGCACCGGCCGCGCACGCGGGTCAGGCCGCGGCCAGGCCGATGTCCAGCGAATCGACGGCCTCGGCGAAGGCCCGGTCCGCCGACAGTCCGCGCTGCAGCCGGCCGACCGCGGCACGCGCGGCGTCGGGCGCCGTTCCCGGCCTGAACGCGACCTCCAGGCGCAACTCGGGCCCGGCGCCCCCTCCGGCCAGCACGAGTCCGTCCGCGGTGCGGGAGGCCACTCCGCGGCCGGGGCCGGCGGTGACCCTGGCAATGTCCGGCTCCGCGTCGGCGAGCCGCTGGATCAGCCCGAGGTGCGACGGGTCCTTGTAGGACGGCACCCAGGCGCGCTGCTGGGCCAGCGCCCAGACCGCGGGGCGGCGCAGGACGAAGATCGTCTCCGCGCTCGGGTCCACGACCAGCAGCTGCGCCCCCTCCGACACCGCGGACAGCGCGGCGCGGGGGGCGTAGACGGCGACCGGGCGCGCCTCCGGGTGCCAGCCGCGCAGCCGCTCCGCCGTGGTGAAGACGGGCAGGGCGGGGCGGCCGTCCGGGGCCTTGATCGTCACGAGCGCCATGTCCGCCTCCTTGTCCTCGGCGAAGCCGTGCTCCCCCAGGCCGCCCTCGGCGAGCGTGGCGACCACGGGAACGAAGACCCTCGCCTCCGCCAGGGCAGCGTGCACGTCCTCCTCGGACCCGTTCCCGGAACGGAGAGCCGCGATGGCGGCCTCGTAGGCGGGGTGGGCGGCGCCGTCGTCGCCGTCGAAGCGGTGCAGCGGGTTGCCCTCCCCGGCGAGGTCCCGCCCCTGCCACGCCTGTCCGGCGGAGTCCGCGGCCGACCCGGCCCGCTCGAGTGCGGCGGCGATGTGCCCCGGCAGGTGGCGCCGGCCGTGGGGGCCGGACCCGTCTCCCTCAGCCATGGGCCCGCGACCCGTTAGCGCCGACCGGCGACGTCGAGGGCCTCCGGCAGGGTGAACCGCCCGGCGTACAGGGCCTTGCCGACGATGGCGCCCTCGACGCCGAGGGGCACGAGCTGGCGCAGCGCGCGCAGGTCGTCCAGGCTCGAGATGCCCCCGGAGGCGACGACCGGCTTGTCCGTCCGCTCGCACATCTGGCGCAGGAGCTCCGTGTTCGGCCCGCTCAAGGTGCCGTCCTTCGTCACGTCCGTGACGACGTAGCGGGCGCAGCCGGCGTCCTCGAGCCGGGCCAGGACCTCCCAGAGGTCGCCGCCCTCCTGCGTCCAGCCGCGGGCGGCCAGCGTCGTGCCGCGCACGTCGAGGCCGACCGCGATCGCGTCGCCGTGGCGCTCGATGGCCCGGGCCGTCCACTCCGGGTTCTCCAGGGCCGCGGTGCCCAGGTTCACGCGGGCCGCGCCGAACTCCAGGGCGCGCTCGAGCGACGCGTCGTCGCGGATCCCGCCGGAGAGCTCGACGCGGATGGAGAGCTCGTCGGAGACGCGGCGGAGGACCTCCGTGTTCTGGCCCCGGCCGAACGCAGCATCGAGGTCCACGAGGTGCACCCACTCGGCCCCGGCCTCCTGCCACGCCAGGGCGGCCTCGAGCGGGTCGCCGTAGCCGGTCTCGCTGCCGGCCTCGCCCTGGACCAGGCGCACGGCCTGTCCGTCGGCGACGTCGACGGCGGGGAGCAGTTCGAGCACGGGGGTATCTTCGGTGGCCATGGGCGCCCTTTCGCGTTCGGGTCTTCGGTGGTGGTCAGAGGGTCAGGACGTATGCGGCCAACAGGGCCAGGCCCGCCAGGACCCAGCAGGCGATAGTCCAGGAGCGGTGGGCCTTCTGCTGGCGCAGCGAGATGGCGCCGCCGGCGAGCAGCCCCGCCAGGGCCATCAGCAGGATGCTGTACATCAGAGGGTGCCGAGCCAGTTGCGCAGCAGCGCGGCGCCGGCGTCGCCGGACTTCTCGGGGTGGAACTGCACGGCGCTGAGGGGGCCGTTCTCGACGGCGGCGATGAAGCGCGCCCCGTGCCGGGCCCAGGTGACCGCCGGCGGGCGCATCTTCGGCTGGCCGACCTCGAAGTCCCAGCGCTGGACGGCGTAGGAGTGGACGAAGTAGAAACGCTCGTCCCGGATGCCCTCGAAGAGGCGGCTGTCCTCGGGGGCCTCGACCGTGTTCCAACCCATGTGCGGGACCACGGGGGCGTCGAGCAGCTCAACGCTGCCCGGCCACTCCCCCAGGCCCTGGGTCCGGACTCCGTGCTCGACGCCCTCCTCGAACATGACCTGGTGGCCGACGCAGATGCCCAACACCGGGCGACCGCCCGCGATCCGCCGGCCGATGTGCCGGACCGCGCCGGAGTCCCTCAGTGCCTCCATGACCGCGGCGAAGGCGCCCACGCCCGGGACGACGAGTCCGTCCGCGCCCGCGACGGCGGCGGGGTCGGCGCTGAGCGTGACGTCGGCGCCGACGCGCTCGAGCGCCCGGACCGCCGACCGGACGTTCCCGGACCCGTAGTCGAGGACGGTGACCTTCCGCCCGGCCACCTAGAGCGCGCCCTTCGTGGACGGGATCGCCCCGCCGGTGCGCGGATCCGGTTCGACGGCCTCCCGGAGCGCCCGGGCGAAGGCCTTGAACTGCGCCTCGACGATGTGGTGCGGATCGCGGCCGGACACGACCTGCATGTGCAGGCAAATCTGCGCGTGCAGGGTCAGGGCCTCGAACACGTGGCGCGTCAGCGACCCGGTGAAGTGGCCGCCGATCAAGTGGTACTCCTGGCCCGCGGGCTCGCCGCCGTGGACGAGGTAGGGCCGGCCGGAGATGTCGACGACGGCGCTGGCCAGGGCCTCGTCCAGCGGCACGGCCGCCTGGCCGAACCGGCGGATCCCCGCCTTGTTGCCGAGCGCGGTCCGCAGCGCCTCGCCCAGCGCGATCGCGACGTCCTCCACCGTGTGGTGGACGTCGATGTTGGTGTCGCCGGAGGCCCGGACGGTCAGGTCGATCAGGGAGTGCTTGGACAGCGCCGTGAGCATGTGGTCGTAGAACGGCACGGTGGTGCCGATCTCCGAGGTGCCGGTGCCGTCCAGGTCCAGCTCGACGTAGACGCTCGACTCGCTTGTGACCCGCTCCATGCGGGCCCGGCGGCCGCTGATCAGTTCTGCAGGCATTGCTTCCTTTGGGTTTCGGGGCCCGTGCGGGCCCCACCAGTCTACCGGCGGGCCCGGTCCGCGCCGAGCAGCTCCCCGAGGCCCTCGAGAAACGCCGAGGTCTCCGCCTCGGTCCCCGCGGTGACCCGCAGGTGTCCGTGGATGCCGACGTCGCGGACGATGACGCCGCGCTCGAGCAGCCCCTGCCAGATGGCCTGCGGGTTCTCGAGGCCGCCGAAGAAGACGAAGTTCGAGTCGCTCTCGGCGGGCTCGAGTCCGAGGCGCTTGAGCTCGTCGACAATGCGGTCGCGCTGCATCTTGATGTCCTCGACGTTCGCCAGGAGCGCGTCGACGTGGCGCAGGGCCGCGTTGGCCGTGGCCTGCGTGACCGCGGAGAGGTGGTACGGCAGCCGGACCAGCCGCAGGGCGTCGGCGATCTCCGGCGCGGCGGCGAGGTAGCCCAGGCGCGCGCCGGCGAGTGCGAATGCCTTGCTCATGGTGCGCGACACGACGAGCCGCTCGCGCCCGGGCAGCAGGGTCAGGGCCGACGGCGTGCCGTTCTTGGCGAACTCCGCGTAGGCCTCGTCGACCACGACGACCGCGTTGCTCGCCTCCCCGGCGGCGTAGACGGCGTCCACGACATCGAGGCCGAGTGCCGTGCCCGTGGGGTTGTTCGGGGAGCAGAGGAAGACGACGTTCGGCGCGTGTTCTGCCACCTGGGCCGCCGCGTCGGATGCGCTGAGGCCGAAGTCCCCGGCCCGCCGCCCGGCGATGTACCGGGTGTCGGTTCCGCTGGCCAGCAGCGGGTACATGGAGTACGTCGGGGGGAACGAGAGCAGGCTGCGCCCCGGGCCCCCGAAGGCCTGGAGGATCTGCTGGAGCACCTCGTTGGAGCCGTTGGCCGCCCAGATGTTCGCTGGGCCCAGGCCGTGGCCGAGATAGTCGGCGAGCCGCTGCCGGAGTTCGCTGAACTCGCGGTCCGGATACCGGTTGAGGCCGCCGGCCGCGAGCTCGACCTCCTCCGCAATGGCCCTGCGGACCTGGGGCGGAAGCGGGTGCGTGTTCTCGTTGACGTTCAGCTGGATCGGCACGTCCAGCTGCGGGGCGCCGTAGGGCTCCAGCCCCCGCAGGTTGTCGCGGAGGGGGAGACGGGAGAGACGTTCTAGCTGCTCACTCACCGCTCGATTCTAGGCACCGGCGCCGTCTGGCCCCGAATCCGGACGCGCCTTGGCGGCGGGCCCGGGTAACATTCGCGGGCGCCGCCGGTCAGGATCCGACGGGGACCAGCAGCTCCTGGCCGGGGACGAGGGCGGAGCCGCTCAGGTTGTTGAGTTCGGCGATCTCGGCGATGACGGCGCGCGGCTCGCGCTCCGGCGCCACCTCCGCGGCGATCGACCACAGCGAATCGCCCTCGGCGACAGGAACGGTGGTCGCCTGGACGGGCGCCGGCGCCCCCGAGCCTGCGACGACGGGAGCCGTGAAGGCGCCGAGCACGAGCATCAGGGCGGCGGCCCCGAGCATGACGGGTAGGCCGATGAGCAGGAGCCGGCCGCGCCGGGTCAGGCGCAGCGGTCCAGGGGCGGCGGGCAGTGGCGTGCGAACGGAGTGCATCCCCAGGGAGACAGGGGCCGCGATGGCGATCTGTGCCATGGTCTTGCCTTTCCGATTGGCGCCGGCCGGGCCGGCGGTCCTGCTGTTCGAAACATTCGAAATCAGGGCTTCGAACATCTTTTCGAAAACTGCTGGGTTCAGTTGTAGCACCGATGCTCGATGGATGTCGAGACACGTTCGAATAAACCTTTGAATCGCCTCTTGGGCTGGGATAGCGTGGGAGCAACGGTCCATGGGCGACACCCCACCAGCGGCCACCGACAAGTTGGGGCCGGCCGGGCAGGCCGGCGGAGAGAACGGCGGACGGCATGAGCACACCCGGAACCCCCACGCGGAAGGGCGCCCCGAAGAGCCTGACGCTGCGCCAACGCAAGATCCTCGAGACCATCCAGCGCTCGGTGGCGGCCAACGGGTACCCGCCGTCGATGCGTGAGATCGGGGACATGGTGGGGCTCGCCAGCCTGTCGAGCGTGACGCACCAGCTGGGCCAGCTCGAGAAGCTCGGCTACATCCGCCGCGACCCCCGGCGCCCGCGCGCGCTGGAGATCCTCCTGCCCCTCACCCTGAACGCCCCGGGCGCGGAGGACGCCCCGGAACAGGGCGGCGACGTGTCGGCCCTGAACGGGATGCACGTCTCCGAGATCGCCTCCGCCTCCGACTCGGCCATGGTGCCCCTCGTGGGCCGCATCGCGGCCGGCGGCCCGATCCTGGCGGACCAAAGCGTCGAGGACGTCGTCGCACTCCCCCGCCAGCTGGTGGGCCACGGCGAGCTGTTCATGCTGAAGGTCAGCGGCGACTCCATGGTGGACGCTGCGATCTGCGACGGCGACTGGGTCGTCGTGCGCCGGCAGAGCACGGCGGAGAACGGAGACATCGTCGCCGCACTGCTCGACGACGAGGCCACCGTCAAGACGTTCCGGCAGCGGGACGGGCACACCTGGCTGCTTCCCCAGAACCGGCAGTACGAACCCATCCTCGGCGACCACGCGACGGTCATGGGCAAGGTCGTGTCGGTCCTGCGCTCCCTGTAGCGCGCCAGGCGCCCGGAGCCGCAGCGAAGCCCCGCGAAGAGAAGCGGTGCTTGCGGAGAAAGTTACCCGCCAGTAGCGTATGGTGCGGACCACATCCGGAACCCCAGGAGCAGCCCGTGCCCGCCCACACCGCATTCGCCTTCGACCGCTTCGCCGACCTGACCGCGCTGGCGCCCGACGAGGCTGTCACCCGCACCACGGTGGAGGACCGGCCCCTCGCCTCCGGACGGCGCCTGGCCCTGCTGACGCTGGACAACGGCCTGGGTCCGCGCCGGCCCGCCACGCTCGGCCCGCGCACGCTCGTCGAGCTCGGCCGTGAACTGGCGGCCCAGGCCGAACGCGCCGCCGCCGGGGAGATCGACGCCCTGGCCGTGGTCGGCGTCGACGGCGTCTTCGTCGCCGGCGCGGACCTGTCGATCGTCCAGGGCCTGCGGGGAGCGGAACACGGGCGGAGGATGGCCGAGCTGGGCCACGCGGCGTACGACCTGCTCGCGGACCTCGGAGTCCCCACTTTCGCCTTCGTGAACGGAACGGCCCTCGGGGGCGGCCTGGAGCTCGCCCTGGCCTGCACGTACCGCACGGTCAGCGGCTCCGCGCGGGGCCTCGGCCTGCCGGAGGCCCATCTCGGCCTGGTCCCCGGCTGGGGCGGCGTCTACCGGCTCCCGCGCCTGGTGGGCCCCGAAGCGGCGGTGGCCGTGATGCTGGAGAACGCGCTCAACAACAACCGCACCCTCGATGGCGCCGCCGCCCACCAGCTCGGCATGGCGGACGCCCTGATGGACGCAGAGGGGTTCCTGGACGCGTCGCTGGCCTGGGCCGACCGGGTCCTGGGCGGGGACGCCGCCGTCGCCCGCCCCCACGCGGTGGATCCGGGCGACCCCGCGGTCGCCGCCCGCTGGGAGCGTGCCGCGGCCGACGCCCGGTCGCTCGCCGAGGCGAAGGCCGGCCCGGCCGCCCCCGCACCGCACCGGCTCGCGACGCTGTTCGCCGCGGCGGCGACCGCGACCCCAGCGGAATCCGCGGACCAGCAGTGCGACGCACTGGACGAGCTCATCGCGTCCGACCAGTTCCGCGACTCCGTCTACGCGCTGCTGGAACTGCTGCAGAAACGGGCCAAGCGCCCGGCCGGCGTGCCGGACTCCCCTCCGCTTCCGGTCACGAGGATCGGGATCGTCGGCGCCGGGCTGATGGCCACCCAGTTCGCCCTGCTCTTCGCCCGCCGGCTGGACGTGCCCGTGGTGATCACGGACCTCGACAGCGGGCGGGTCGAGGCCGGCCTGTCCCGCATCCGCGGGGAGGCCGAACGACTGGCGGCGAAGGGCCGCCTGTCCCAGGACGAGGCCACGCGCGTCGCCGGGCTGGTGACGGGGACGACCGACCTGGCCGATTTCGCGGGGTGCGACTGGGTCATCGAGGCCGTGTTCGAGGACCTCGGGGCCAAGCGCCGGGTGTTCGCGGACGTCGAGCGGCACGTCTCCCCCGACTGCGTGCTGGCGACCAACACGTCCTCGCTCTCGGTCGCGGCGATGGCGGAGGGCCTGGCCCACCCCGAACGGCTCGTCGGGTTCCACTTCTTCAACCCCGTGGCCGTGATGCCGCTCGTCGAGATCGTCCGGACCACGGCGACACGGGACTCGGCCGTCGCCACGGCCTTCGCGACGGCTGCGCGGCTCGGCAAGACCGCGGTCCTGGTCCGGGACGCGCCGGCCTTCGTCGTGAACCGGGTCCTGCTGAGGCTCCTGTCCGAGGTCGTGGCCGCCTTCGACGCCGGCACGCCCGCCGAGGTGGCCGACTCCGCCCTGCGCCCGATGGGCCTGCCGATGAGCCCGTTCACGTTGCTCGCCATGGTCGGTCTGCCCGTCGCGCAGCACGTCCAGGGGTCCCTGCACGCCGCCTTCGGCGACCGCTACCCCGTCTCCGCGAACCTGCAGGCCCTGGTCGACCACGGCGTCGGGCAGCTGTGGGAGGACGACGGCGGGGGCCGAGCCATCCCGCGGTCGACCCTGGACCTGATGCGGTTCGGGTCCTCCCCGGTCTCCGCGGACGCGCTGCTGCGGCGCACCCAGGATGCCTTGGCGGAGGAGATCGGCCTACTCCTGGCGGACGGGGTCGTGGCCGCGCCGCAGGACGTGGACCTGTGCATGATCCTCGGCGCCGGCTGGCCGCTGCACCTCGGCGGCATCACCCCGTACCTGGACCGCACCGGAGCCTCCGAACGCGTCCTCGGCCACCAATTCCACGCAGCGGCACGGGTCTAGGCGAGCAGAAGCACGCGGCGGCATCCTAGGGGCGGCCCGCGCCGCGGTAAACGGCGCCGGTCGCCCCTCCCCATCGGCGTCGCCCGGTGCGACAATGGCGCCATGAACGAGACCGGACTCCGCGCAACCCGACGCGTCTTCCTCGGCGGAACCCTCGCGGTCGGTGCGGCCGGAGCACTCACCGCGTGCGGCAGCGACGCCCCGGAGGGCCCGCCCGAGCCGGTGGGCGAGCCCACGCAGGCGACCACGACCGAGGACCTGCCCGTGGGCTCCTCGGCATCGGTCAACGTGCAGGGCAACAACTACCTGCTCCACCGTCCCGACGAGTCGACGGTCCTCGCCTACACCGCGGTGTGCACGCACCAGGGCTGCCAGGTTGGGATCGGCGACGGGAACTTCCAGTGCCCGTGCCACGGCTCGGAATTCTCCTTCACGGACGGCAGCCGGCAGGCGGGGCCCGCCAAGGACCCGCTCCCCGCGTATGCGGCCGAGATCGACGGCGACCGGGTCATGATCTACCTGGAATCCTGAGGCGTCGTTTCCACGGCCCGCCCCGGGCCGTGGGAGAATGCCCCGGTGACCAGCCTGCCCGTTTCCGCCTGCCGCCGCACCGTCCTCGCCGCCGTCGCCTCCGGTGCGGCCGTGACCTTGGCCGCCTGCGGGGACGGCTCCTCGCAGGCGCCGGACAACAGCCCGTCCGCGGTCCCCGCGCCGCACGGGAAACCGGTGCGCGTCGCCGCTGCCGCGGACCTGCCCGTGGGCTCGTCCCTCGGCGTGACGGCGACGGTCCCGGACGCGGACGGCGCCGCCGCGGAGCGCGGCTTCCTCCTCCACCGGCCCGACGCCGGCACCGTACTCGCCTACACGGCGGTGTGCACGCACCAGGGCTGCGCCGTCGGCCCCGCCGATCCGCAGGACGGCACCCGTTTCCACTGCCCCTGCCACGGCTCGTACTTCGACCCGGCCGACGGCCGGGCCGTCGCCGGACCCGCCCGCGGCGCGCTCGGGCGGTTCGCGGCCGAGATCGACGGCGGCGACGTCCTGCTCTACCCGTAGCGGCGCCCGGGCCGGCCGGCGTCCAGCCCGGGGACGGCGCCGGGGACCAGGCCAGCGCGCCGATCGCAGCCGGCGGCCAGGCCGGCGTCGTGGGTGGCGACCAGCACCGCCGCGCCCCGGGCCGCCGCGCGCGCCAGGGCCCGGTCCAACACGCCGCGGCCGGCGGCGTCCATGCCGGCGGTCGGCTCGTCGAGGAGCAGGACCCGCGGCCGCGCGGCCAGGGCGGCGGCCACGGCGACGAGCCTGCGCCCGGTCGCGGGCAGTTCGAGGGGGTGCTCGTCCGCGGCCCCCGCGAGCTGGCACTCCTCCAGGGCCGCCTGCACGGCCCGGCCGGAGTCCCGGCCGCGCAGGCCGAACGCCACCTCCGCGCGGACCGTCCGCGCGAACAGCTGCACGTCGGGGTCCTGGAAGACCAGGGCCGCGCACCGCGCCAGCCTCCGCGTCCCCACCGCCGCCGCGTCCAGCCCCGCGACGTGCACGCTCCCGGCCGTGGGGCGTTCGAGCCCGACGGCGGCCCGCAGGAGCGTGCTCTTGCCCGCGCCGTTCGGGCCCGTCAGGGCCACGCGCTCGCCCGCCCGCACGGTCAGGACCAGGCCCGACGCCGGCGCCCCGCCGAAGGCCACCCCACGGAAGGCGAGCAGCTCCCGCGCCCCGGCGGCGGCGGGACGGGGGCGGCCAGTCGGCGCGCCGCCGCCGGGCCCCGCGCCGCCCGCCGCGCCGACGCCATCGGCCGCGTCCGCCTCCACGGCGTCGGCCGCCCCGAGCCGCACGGTCGCCGTCGCGGCGGCGCCCAGCGGCCCCGCCTCGTGGGCGAGCAGCAGCACGCCGGTGCCCGCGCCGCGCACGCGCGCCACGGCGGCCTCCACCCGCGCGGACGCGGCGGCGTCGAGCCCGGCCGTCGGCTCGTCGAGCACCAGGACGGAGGGGTCCACCGCCAGCGCGCAGCCGATCGCCACGAGCCGCTCTTCCCCGCCGGAGAGGCGCAGCGGGTCGCGCCGGAGCAGGTGGCCCACGCCGAGCCGGGCGGCCGTCTCCTCCACCCGCGCCCGCATCCGCGGGCGGTCCATGCCCCGGTTCTCGAGCCCGAAGGCAAGCTCCTCCTCGACCGTCGGGCGCACGTGCGAGAGTTGCGTCCGCGCCCGCTGGGGCACCAGCGCGACGTGCCGCGCCCACGCGGTCAGGCCCGGCGCCGCGGAGCCGGCACCCGCGGCGTCCGGCCCGCCCGCGTGCGCCACGGTGAGGCCCCCCGCCCGGACCGTCCCGGACATCCGGCCGCCGGCGTGGGCGGGCAGCACGCCGGCGGCAATGCCGGCCAGCGTCGACTTGCCGCTGCCGGAACCGCCGAGCACGAGCGTGAGCCCGCCGGGCGCGACGGTGACGTCGACCCCCTTGAGGGCGGGCCGGGCCTGGCCGGGATGGCGGTACCAGTCGACGCGCAGGGCCAGCCCGCCGCGGGGCGCGCTCACGCCGGAACCGCGGCGGCGGCGCAGGCCAGGGCCGCGGCCCCCAGGGCGCCGAGCGCCGCCGGCCGCTCCCACGGGCGCGCGGGGACGCTCCGGTAGGCCGTGCGGTCCGTCCCGCCGGGGAACCCGCGCAGCTGCAGCTGGGTGCCGCGGTCGCCGGCGTCCTGCAGCGCGGAGACGACCAGCGGGACGGCCTGCCGCAGGGCGGCCGCGAACGGGCCGCCCGCGGCGCCCCGCACGGCCTGGGCCTCGGCGATCGCCCGCCGGCGGTCGGCGAGCGCCGGCAGCAGGGCCAGGGTCGCCGCCACGGCGTAGGCGAGCTGGGCGGGCACGCCGGGCCGGTCGAGGGCGCGTACCAGGTCGTGGCGGTCCACGGTGAGCACGAACAGCAGCAGGCACGCGGCGACGGCGGCGGCGCGGGTCCCGTACCAGCCGGCCGCGCCCAGCCCCTCCGCCGTGACGCGCAGGGGCCCGGCGGCCGCGAGCACGTGCGTTCCGCGCGTGTCGAACAGGGCGTGGATGGCCAGCTGCGAGGCCCACAGCGGCGCCAGGACGACGGCGCCCGTCGCGGCCAGCCGCCCGGCCAGGGCCCGCCGGGCCGCGAGCGCGAGCGCGCCCGCCACCGCGGCAGCCCACACGGCCGGGTGGGGCCAGGCCAGAACGACGGCGGCCGCGGCGGCCGCGAACGCCAGCCCGGTCAGGGGGTGCAGGCGCCGGGGCGCCGGGGCCGGGCCGCGCGGGCGCCCCGGTCCCGCGGCGGGGTCTTCCCCGCGCACCGGCGCCGCCGTCACCGGGTGGCGGCCGCCCGGTCCGCGCGCTCGGCGGCGCGGCGCGGCAGCGGGTGGCGGAGCCTGACGCGCCGGGGCAGGGCGGCGACCAGCAGGGCGGCGGCGAGGAACGCGACGGCCTTGTCCGCCGGGTCGGAGATCAGGGCCTGCTTCGTGACGGAGGCCAGCAGGGAATCGCCCATGGCGCGGAACGCCGCGACGATCGCCCCGGTCGCGGCGCCGGACGTCCCGCCGTAGACGAACGCGGCGACGGGCGCGGAGACGATCCCGGCGACGATGCCGGTCGCGAAGCCCGCCACGGGGGCGGTCCACGTGCGGCGCAGCACCAGGGGCGCCGCGGTGCCGGCCAGGAGCCCGACGATGGCCGCGCCGGCGGCGAACGGCAGGACGGTCGGGTTGAACAGGGACCAGACCAGGGTTCCCAGCACGCCCGTGGCCGCGCCGGCGGAGCGGCCCGCGAGCAGGCCGATGAGCACCGTCCCGATCGAATCGAGGTAGAGGGGCACGAGCGTGCTGCCGACGAACTGGCCCAGCAGGATATTCAGGACGATCCCGACGGGGACCAGGGCCAGGGTCGGCGCCGGCAGGGTCGGCAGGGTGCCGGCGAGCAGGAGCAGGGCCCCGGCGAGGTACCCGCCGAACGCGAGCAGGGCGGGCCCGCTGCCGAGGCCCTCGGCCGCGACGGTCGGCTGGGTGAGCACGAGGGCGGCGTAGGTCGCGGCGATGCACGCGACGCCGGCGGCGGCCAGGAGGCGGGCGCGGGCGGGAACGGCGGACGGGAGGGCAGGCGTGGACATAGGCGGACCCGGTTTCGGCAGCAGGAACGGTCGGAACGGAGGGCCTATGTCACCTCGACCCGGTCGCACAGTCTAGCGCAGCGGCCCGCGCTCCTCGATGCGGCGGGCCAGGGCGGCGATGGATCCGAGGGCCTCGCCGAACACGGCCGGGGGGTCGTTCCAGTCCACGATCCGGGCGTTCGGCTCGCGGCCCCACAGGCCACGGAAATCGGCCGTGGTCGTTCCGGCCAGGGGCCCGGCGCCGGTCTGCACGTGCACGTGTGCGGGGCGGGTCCGGTACCGGGCGCGGCCGACGGCGACGGTCGCGGCGAAGAGGTCGTGCACGTGGGCGATGTAGCCCTGGCCGTAGGCGCGGTGGAACTCGAAGTAGAAGCGCAACGCGTCGGACAGGGTCCGCACGAGCGGGTTGGCGGCACGGCTGCGGGTCCCCTCCGGGTCGTCCGGGGAGATCCACTCGCCCCCGCGCTCCCCCGCCCCGCGCGCCAGCGCGTCGACGTGGTGCGGCCGCAGTTCGATCCGCTCGGTCGTCTCCAGCGCGCACACGACCGGCAGCGACTCCTCCGGCAGACCCTCGTACGCGGCGAACACCTCCGCGGCGGCGTCGGGGTCGACGTGCGTGTTCCACTCGGCGGTGGGCGTCGTGTTGCCCTGGTGGAAGTAGGAGCCGCCCATGATCACGGTGCCGCGCAGCAGGCGGGGCAGCTCGGGGTCCAGGCGCACGGCGTGCGCGAGGTTGGTCAGCGGCCCGGTGGCCAGCGCCGTGATGCGGCCGGGGTGGGCGCGCACCGTGCGGACCCACAGGTCCGCGGCGGCCTCCGCCTCGGCGGCCCGGGCGGGCGCGGGCAGTTCCGCGTAGCCGAGCCCCTGCGGCCCGTGGGTCTCCGGCGTCGTCTCCAGGGGGATCCGCAGCGGCGCCGCGGCACCGAGCGCGACCGGCACCTCGGCCGCGCCGCACAGCTCCAGCAGCGCCAGGTTGTTCCGGGCCACCTGCCACACGGTCGCGTTGCCGGGCGCGCACGTGACGGCCTCGATCCGCACCTCGGGGCGGGAGAGCAGGTACGCCAGGGCGAGCGCGTCGTCGATCCCGGTGTCGTTGTCGACGAGCAGCCGCACGGCATCGCCGTCCGTCCGGCCCATCAGCGGTCCCCCGCCCGTCCCCCGAGCGCGCCCACTAGAACAGCGCGACCTTCGGCGCGGGCGGGAAGATCGACTCCAGCGCGGCCTCGTCGTCGGGCGTGGGCGCCCAGCCGGCGGCCTCCGCGTTTTGGCGCACCTGCTCGGGGCGGGTGGCGCCGGCGATGACGGAGGAGACCTGCGGGCGCGACGCCAGCCACGAGAACGCGACCTGCAGCTCCGTCAGGCCGCGGTCCCGGGCGAACGCGCCGAACTCGCGCAGCTGGCCGTAGTCGGCGTCCCGGAGCAGGTTCTGCCGCGAGTGGGTCAGCCGGCTGCCCTCGGGGGCCTCGCCGCCGGAGTACTTGCCGGTGAGCAGGCCGTTGGCGAGCGGGAAGTAGGGCAGCACGCCCAGGCCGTACGCGGAGGCGGCGGGCAGGACCTCGAGCTCCGCGCGGCGGTCGAGCAGGTTGTAGTGGTTCTGGGCGGAGACGAACCGCTCCGTGCCCAGCTGCCGGGCCGTGAACTCGGCCTCGGCGATCTGCCAGCCGGCCCGGTTGGAGTGGCCGAGGTAGCGGACCTTGCCGGCCCGGACGAGGTCGTCGAGGGCGGCGAGGGTCTCGTCGATCGGGGTGCCGGGGTCCGGAGTGTGGAACTGGTAGAGGTCGATGTGGTCGGTCCCGAGCCGGCGCAGCGACGCCTCGGCCGCGCGGACGATGTACCGGCGGGAGCCGCGCGCCCCGAAGTCGTTGCCGTTGGCCCCGCGCATGTCCATCCCGAACTTCGTGGCCAGCACCACCTCGTCGCGGCGTCGGCCCAGCGCCTTGCCGAGCCGTTCCTCGCTCAGCCCGGGCGTCGCGCCGTAGGTGTCCGCCGTGTCGAAGAGCGTGATGCCCGCGTCGAGGGCGGCGTGGACGACGGCGTCGGTGCCGGCCTGGGACTCGGTCGCCGTGCCGGCGCGGCCCAGGTTGTTGCAGCCGAGGCCGACGGCGGAGACGACCAGGCCGGAATCTCCGAGGTGGTTCAGGGTCGGTGCCATGGTGGCCTTTCGGGTCGGGGGGGGCGCGGACCGGTGTGTTTCCCGCGACACGCGGGCCGGAGCGGCCGCAATGCCGGGGCCCGGAATGGCGCGGGACACCCCGGGTCACTAGCATCGTAACCATGTCTAAAGTCCTCACCTCCCTGCCCGTGGGCGAGCGCGTCGGGATCGCGTTCTCCGGCGGCCTCGACACGTCCGTAGCCGTCGCGTGGATGCGCGACAAGGGCGCGGTCCCCTACACCTACACCGGCGACCTCGGCCAGTACGACGAGCCGGACATCGACGCCGTCCCGGGCCGGGCGCTGGAGTACGGCGCGGAGGCCTCCCGGCTGGTGGACTGCAAGCCCGCCCTCGTCGAGGAGGGCCTCGTCGCGCTGGCCTGCGGCGCCTTCCACATCCGCTCCGCCGGCCGCTCCTACTTCAACACCACCCCGCTCGGCCGGGCCGTGACCGGCACCCTGCTGGTCCGCGCCATGCGCGAGGACGGCGTGGACGTGTGGGGCGACGGCTCCACGTACAAGGGCAACGACATCGAGCGCTTCTACCGGTACGGCCTGATGGCCAACCCGAAGCTGCGCATCTACAAGCCGTGGCTGGACCCGGCGTTCGTCTCCGAGCTCGGGGGCCGCCAGGAGATGAGCGAGTGGCTCACCGAGCACGGCTTCCCCTACCGCGACTCCGCCGAGAAGGCCTACTCGACGGACGCGAACATCTGGGGCGCCACGCACGAGGCCAAGACCCTCGAGCTGCTGGACACCTCCCTGGAGACCGTCGAGCCGATCATGGGCGTGCGGTTCTGGGACGAGTCCGTCGAGATCCCCACCGAGGACGTCACGATCGGCTTCGAGGCCGGCCGCCCGGTCTCGATCAACGGCACCCGCTTCGCCGACGCCGTCGCCCTGGTCAACGAGGCCAACGCCATCGGAGGCCGCCACGGTCTGGGCATGAGCGACCAGATCGAGAACCGCATCATCGAGGCGAAGTCCCGCGGCATCTACGAGGCGCCGGGCATGGCCCTGCTGTTCATCGCCTACGAGCGCCTCCTCAACGCGATCCACAACGAGGACACGGTCGCGAACTACCACGCCGAGGGCCGCCGCCTGGGCCGCCTGATGTACGAGGGCCGCTGGCTCGACCCGCAGGCCCTGATGCTGCGCGAGTCCATCCAGCGCTGGGTCGGCTCCGCCGTGACCGGCACGGTGACGCTGCGCCTGCGCCGCGGCGAGGACTACACGATCCTGGACACGGCCGGCCCGTCGCTGAGCTACCACCCGGAGAAGCTGTCGATGGAGCGCGTCGGCGACGCCGCGTTCGGTCCCGTCGACCGCATCGGGCAGTTGACCATGCGCAACCTGGACATCGCGGATTCCCGCACGCGCCTCGAGCAGTACGCGACCCAGGGCCTGGTCGGCGGCGCGACGGCGGAGCTCGTCGGCGCCCTCGAGTCCGGCGGGGCCGAGGCCATCACCGGCGGCAACGACGCGGCCGACGCCGCGGCGGACCGCGCCATGGAGTCGGCGGCCTTCGACGCCGGCACGGACTAGCGCCCGGCCCGTCCGCGGCACTGAGCAGGCCCGGCACCCCGCGAGGGGTGCCGGGCCTGCGGCGTCCCGGGCGGTTCCGGCCGGCGCGCCTGGCCGGGGCCGGCGCGCCGGCTCAGTCGAGGGTGAAGCGCCCCTTGGACGGCATCGGATGCCGCTGCCGCAGCGCGTCCGGCTCGCCGTGCGGGGCGGTGGCGACGGCGAGCTTCGTGAAGTCCAGCTTCGCGTCGCGCAGGCAGGAGACGACGGCGGCGGCCGCGGCCTTGGGGGCCGGGGAGAGCATGCGGATGTTCAGCTTGTGCGGCGCGAAGTCGGAGGACTCGACGGTGCCCAGGCCGCGCCAGGCGAGGTGCGCGGCCAGCGTCTCCGTGGCGCGGGTGCGCAGGTGCTCGTCGCGCGCGGTCCCGTCCGGGGTCTTCAACGCGTACTGCGCGATCACCCAGTGCTGCTCCTCCGGGGCGATCTCGGCGTAGCCGTCCTCCGCGCCCTGGGCCGCGAACGCGTCGAGCAGGGACTCGCCCTCGGCGGTGTCGACGTCGCGCTCCGTGGCGGTCTTCGACAGCCGGCCCACGGTGCCGTGGTTGACGACGAACTCGCCGCGGCCCGGCGCGTCGGCGTACTCCTGGAACCAGGCCTCTCGGAATTCGAGCGCGCCGTCTCCGGCGCTGCGGTACATGCGGACAATGGCCAAGGGGGCCTCCTGTGGGTCGTGGGTCTGGGGAGCGGCCGGCCCGGGGGCCGTGCCGGCCGGGGGTCCCGGGCGGCGGGGAGCGTCAGCCGGGACGGCCGGCGGACAGGGCGCGCCCCGCCGCGAACCGCGCGGCGGCCGTCGGCCCGTCGAAGGGGGCACGCCCCGCGGACACGTCGGCCACGAGGGCGTCGGCCGCGGAGCGGAGCCGCTCCTGCAGCGGATCGGGGTAGCCGAACGCGGCCGCGTGCTCGTCGAACTCGTCCTCGTCGTCGAGGAAGGTGCCGCGGGCTCCGGAGCGGACCACGTCCAGGTCCATGTCGATGCTGTGCACCTCCCACCCGGCCGGCTGGAGCGTGCGCCAGCCGGTCCCGATCGAGACGTCGACGTAGACGGAGACCCCGCTCGGGTGGCCGGGGTCGTGGAAGGTCGCGATCCAGGGCGCGCCCCCGCGCGGGAACAGGCACACCGCGTCCGCCTCGGCCAGGAACCCCCAGCCGGGACGGGCAACGAGGCTGCCGGCCGGCTGGAAAACCCAGTCCCCGTGCGCGTCGGCCCCGAGGTAGCGGCCGGGCACCACCCAGTGGCCGCCGCCGTCGTACTTCCACGCCCGCGCGACCACGAGGTCGCCCGGGCGGGCGCCCGCCGGCGCGCCGGCGAGGCCGTCGCCGTGGCCGTCGGCGAGCCCGTCGGGCATCACAGCCGCGGCACCTGGCCGGTCGGCAGGTCGGAGCCGGGCAGCGGCCGGGCGAACGGGACCCGGGTCCCGAGCACCTGCTCGACCGTGTCCTGGGCGATGCGCTGCGCGGTGAGGCCGACGCGGGCGAGCACCTGGTTGCGGGAGCCGTGCTCGAGGAACTCGACCGGCAGGCCCACCTCGTTCAGGGCGGTGTCGACGCCGGCCGCGCGCATCTCCTGGCGGATGCGCGAGCCGACTCCGCCGGCCTTGACGCCGTCCTCGAGGCACACGACGATCCGGTGGCTCGCGGCCATCCCGAGGATCGAGCGCGGCACGGGCAGCACCCAGCGCGGGTCCACGACGGTGGAGCTGATGCCCTGGGCCTCCAGCCGCCGGGCGACGTCCAGTCCCAGCTGGGCCATGGACCCGACGGCGACGACGAGCACGTCCCGCCCGTCGGCCCGGCCGTCGCCGTCCCCGTCGACGACGGAGGGCCCGCCGGGCGCGCCCGGGGCCGCGGCGCCGCCGTCGGCCCGCTCCCCCCGGTGGACGGCAAGGACGTCCACGCCGTCGTGCAGCCGTTCGATGGCCTCCAGCTCGGCGCCGACGCTGCCCTTGGAGAAGCGCAGCACGGTGGGCGCGTCGGAGACGGCCACGGCCTCGCGCAGCTCCTCGCGCAGCCGGACCGCGTCGCGCGGCGCGGCCAGGTGCAGCCCCGGCACCGACTGGAGCAGCGCCATGTCCCACATCCCGTGGTGGCTGGGCCCGTCCGGGCCGGTCACCCCGGCCCGGTCCAGGACGACCGTGACGCCGGCCTTGTGCAGGGCCACGTCCATCAGCAACTGGTCGTAGGCCCGGTTCAGGAACGTCGCGTAGAGGGCGACCACCGGGTGCAGGCCGCCGTACGCCATGCCGGCCGCGCTGGCCAGGGCGTGCTGCTCGGCGATTCCGACGTCGACGACGCGCCCGGGGTGGCGCCGGGCCATCTCCTGCAGGCCGACCGGGATCAGCATGGCGCCGGTGATCCCCACGATGTCCGTCCGTTCGTCGGCGATCCGGGCGATCTCCTGCCCGAACACGGACGTCCAGGACTGCGCGTTGGGCCGTTCGACGGGCTCGCCCGTCTCGGGGTCGATGACGCCGACGGCGTGGAACTGGTCCGCCTCGTGCGCGCGGGCGGGCGGATAGCCGCGGCCCTTCTCGGTCAGCGCGTGCACGATCACGGGCCCGGCGTAGCTGCGCGCCTGCTGCAGCGCCTGCTCAAGCGCGGGGAGGTCGTGCCCGTCGATGGGGCCGATGTACTTCATGCCCAGGTCCTCGAACAGGCCCTGCGGCGCCCACCAGTCCTTGATGCCCTTCTTCGTGGCGTGCAGGCTCTTGTACGCGAAGCGGCCCACGGTCCCGCCCTGCTGCAGGCGGCCCTTCCACCAGTCGAGGGTGTCCTCGTAGGCCCGGTGCGTGCGCACCCGGTCCAGGGTCTTGCGGCGCAGGCCGGCCAGCTGGTCGGCGAGCCCGCCGATGGTCGGGGCGTACGACCGCCCGTTGTCGTTGACGACGATCACGACGCGGCGGTCCTTGTCCGCGGCGATGTTGTTCACGGCCTCCCACGCCATGCCGCCGGTCAGCGCCCCGTCGCCGACGACGGCCACCGTGTAGCGGTCCCCCTCCCCCGCCAGCACCCGCGCCCGCGAGATGCCGTCGGCCCAGGACAGGGAGCTGGAGGCGTGCGAGGACTCGACGATGTCGTGCTCGGACTCGGCCCGCGAGGGGTAGCCGGCGAGGCCTCCCTCCTGGCGGAGCGTGGCGAAGTCCTGCCGGCCCGTGACGAGCTTGTGCACATAGGACTGGTGGCCGGTGTCGAAGACGAGGGAGTCGCGCGGGGAGTCGAAGACGCGGTGCAGGGCCAGCGTCAGCTCGACGACGCCGAGGTTCGGTCCGAGGTGCCCTCCGGTGCGCGAGACGTTGTCGATCAGGAACGCGCGGATCTCAGCGGCCAGCCCGCGCAGCTGGACCATGCTGAGCGGCCCCAGGTCGCGCGGCCCGCGGATGGTCTCGAGCAGTCCCACAGGTGGTTCCTTTCGCTGGCGGGCGCGATCGCTCCATGCTACCGCCGGGCCGGGCGCGGCCGCGATTCGTGGCGACGTGCCGTGTTCGTGGCCCGCACCCATGCACGCCGCACCCCGCCCGCGCACGTTCGTGACGCCGCGCGTCGCCCTGTGACGCCGCCAGGGCCAGTGCGACGCGCCCCGGCCGGGCAGGGGCCCCGCCGGCGGGCCGTTGTGTGACGCCGCGTGGCGCCGCGTTGCCAACGGCGTCGCCGCCGTGGCGGGACGGCGGCCGCGCCGCCCACGATGGTGCAACCCGCCGGGCGCCGCGGCGGGGACCTCGTCCATCCCGGCGCCACCGAAGGCACCCATGATCACCCTCAAGAACCTGACCAAGACCTACGGGCACGGGCCCGGGGCGACGACGGTCCTGGACCGGCTCAACGCCGAGGTCGCCCAGGGCGAGATCCTCGCCGTCGTCGGCCCCTCGGGCGCCGGCAAGTCCACGCTCGCGCACTGCGTGAGCCTGTTGGAGCGGCCGACGTCCGGCTCCGTCATCGTCAACGGCGAGGAGCTCAGCGGCCTGTCCGAGGCCCGGCTGCGCGCCGCCCGGCGCCGGATCGGCACCGTCTTCCAGTCCGCCAGCCTGCTCTCCCGGCGGACCGCGGCCGAGAACGTCGCGCTGCCGCTGCGTTACCTCGGCGTCACGCCCGCCGAACGCCGGGCCCGCGTCGGGGAGCTCCTCGAGCGCGTCGGCCTGTCGCACCGGGCGCAGCACTACCCGCACGAGCTCTCCGGCGGCCAGCGCCAGCGCGTGGGCATCGCCCGGGCCCTAGCCCTGCGCCCGTCGGTGCTGCTCGCGGACGAGGCCACCAGCGGGCTCGACCCCGAGACCACGCGCTCCGTGGTGTCGCTGCTGCGCGGGCTGCGCGACGACCTGGGCCTGGCGATCGTGTTCATCACCCACGAGATGGACACGGTCCTGCAGGTCGCGGACAGCGTGGCGCAGCTGGACCGCGGCCGGATCGTGGAGCAGGGACGCCTCGTGGACCTGCTCACCGACCACCATTCGGCCCTGGGCCGGGCCCTGCAGCCCCACCTTCCCGCCGCCGCCGCGGCGCCGGGCGCGCGCCCGTGGGAGGTCGTGTTCGACTCGACGGCCGTCCCCGGGGACTGGCTGCAGTCCGTCTCGGCGGAGCTCGGCGAGCCCGTCGCCCTGCTCTCCGCGAGCATCCAGTCCGTCGCCGGCAGCACCACCGGCCGGGCCATGGTCGGCGTCCGCACCCGCTCCGACGCGGACGTCCACGCCGCCCTCGCCAAACACGGGCTGCGCGGGACGCCGCCGCCGGCCCCCGCCGCCGGCTCCGCCGCCGCCCCCACCGCCCCCGAGACCACCCAGGAGGCCCTGCAATGGGCGTGACCCTGCCCGCGCTCGCGGACACCCCCATCCCCGAGCTGCCCGCGCTGCTGCTGCCCGCCCTGGGCGAGACGCTGGCCATGGTCGGCATCGTCATGGCGCTCGTGGTCCTGATCGGCCTGCCCGTCGGCGTGGCCCTGCACAACATGGCCCCGGGCGGGCTGTTCGAGCGGCCCGCCGCGCACGTCGCGCTGGGCTGGGTCGTGAACCTCGGGCGGTCCCTGCCGTTCCTGGTCCTGATGACGGCCGTCGTCCCGTTCACCCGCTGGGTCACCGGGACGAACATCGGCATCGCCGCCGCCGTCGTGCCCATGACCCTGGCCGGGATCCCGTTCTTCGCCCGGCTCGTGGAGAACTGCCTGCGCGACGTGCCCTCCGACCTCACCCAGGCCGCCCGCGCCAGCGGCGGCTCCCGGCTGCAGGTCATCGCCACCGCCCAGCTCGGCGAGGCCGTCCCCGCGCTGCTCGGCGGGCTGACCATCAACACGATCGCCATGATCGAGTACTCGGCCATCGCCGGCACCATCGGGGCCGGCGGCGTCGGCTACGTCGCCGTCACGTACGGCTACCAGCGCTTCGACCAGACCGTCATGCTCGCCACCGTCCTGATGCTCGTGCTCCTCGTGACCGCCGTCCAGCTCACCGGTGACACCCTGGTCCGCGCGACGACGCCCCAGCGGCGCCGGCGCCGCGCCGTCGCCCTCGCCGCCTAGCCTCCCCCCACCCACACCCTCGGAAGGAACCCCCATGTCCACCACCACCCAGCCGGCCGCGACCCCGCCCGCCACGCCGCCCGGAGACGGCCACGGCTTCACCCTCCGCCGCCGGCGCCGCTGGCCCTGGGCCGTGGGCGGGGCCGCCGTCGCGGCCGCGGTCGCCGCCGTCGTCACCGTCCAGGCCAACGCCGGCACCGACTCGCCCAACTCCATCCCCGGCGCGACGCTGGCCGTGGTCACCGCCGAGGGCAACCACGCCGAGCAGGCGCTGGTCGAGTTCGTCGCCGAGGAGGTCGCCCCGAAGTACGGCATCGACGTCGAGTTCCGCGGGCTCGCCGACTCCACGACCCTGAACCGCGCCGTCTCCGAGGGCGAGGTCGCCGGCACCGTCTACCAGCACAAGCTCTGGCTCGGCCAGGTCCTGGAGGCCAACCCGGACTTCAGCCTGGAGGCCGCCACGCCGGTGTTCCGCTGGGGCTTCGGCATCTGGAGCGCCAAGTACGACTCCATCGAGGAGCTGCCCGACGGCGCCGTCGTCTCCCTCTACTCGGACCCCGCCAACGAGGCCCAGGGGCTGTGGCTGCTCGAGCGCGCTGGCCTGATCACGCTGCGCGAGGGCGTCAACAAGTGGGAGGCCACCACCGAGGACATCGCAGAGAACCCGAAGGGCCTCGAGTTCCGGCTGCTGGACTTCGCCGCGCAGTCCCGGGCGCTGCCGGACCTGGACGCCGCCGTCGGGTACACCGAGTACTACGTCTCGGCGAAGGTCCCGCTCGAGCAGCAGATCTACGCCCCGCCGGCCCCGGACGAGTTCGCCGGGCAGCTGACCATCGGCAGCGACTACCGGGACGAGGAGAACGTGCGCAACCTCGTCCGCGCGTTCCAGGACCCGGCCGTGCAGGAGTTCCTGCGCACGGACCCCGCCGTCAAGGGGCTGCTGCTGCCGATCGACGGGTAGGCCGCGTCGGGCGGCGCGCCTGCCCGACGCCGCAGCCAACCAACGCCGAAGGGGCGGCGCACCGGTTCGTGAACCGGTGCGCCGCCCCTTCGGGTGTCTCGGCTACTTGCCCGAGATCTGGCGCAGCACGTACTGCAGGATGCCGCCGTTGCGGTAGTAGTCGGCCTCGCCCGGGGTGTCGATGCGCACCACGGCGTCGAAGGACTTGGTGGAGCCGTCCTCGGCGGTCGCGGTGACCTTCACCGTGTCGGGGGTGGAGCCGTTGTTCAGGGCGGTGATGCCCTCGACCGCGTAGGTCTCGGTGCCGGTCAGGCCGAGGGTCTCGGCCGTCTCGCCCTCCGGGAACTGCAGCGGCAGCACGCCCATGCCGATGAGGTTGGAGCGGTGGATGCGCTCGTAGCTCTCGGCGACGACGGCCTTGACGCCCAGCAGCGCGGTGCCCTTGGCGGCCCAGTCGCGGGACGAGCCGGTGCCGTACTCCTTGCCGGCGATGACGACCAGCGGGGTGCCGGCGGCCTGGTAGTTCTGCGCCGCGTCGTAGACCCACGCCTGCGGGGCGCCGTCTTGGGTGAAGTCGCGGGTGAAGCCGCCCTCGACGCCGTCCAGGAGCTGGTTCTTGATGCGGATGTTCGCGAACGTGCCGCGGATCATCACCTCGTGGTTGCCGCGGCGGGAGCCGTAGGAGTTGAAGTCCTTGCGGTCCACGCCGTTGGCCAGCAGGTACTGGCCGGCCGGGGTGTCGGACTTGAAGGAGCCCGCCGGGGAGATGTGGTCCGTGGTGACCGAGTCGCCCAGCTTGAGCAGGACGCGGGCGCCGTCGATGTCGGCGACCGGGGCCGGCTCGGCCTGCATGCCCTCGAAGTACGGGGGCTTGCGCACGTAGGTGGAGTCCTCCGCCCAGGCGAACGTGTCGCCGGCCGGGGTGTCCAGGGCGCGCCAGCGGTCGTCGCCGTCGAACACGCCCTCGTAGCCCTTGGCGAACATGTCGCTGTCGATGGACTTGGCGATCGTGTCCTCGACCTCGGTCGGGGACGGCCAGATGTCGCGCAGGAAGACGTCGTTGCCGGCCTCGTCCTGGCCCAGCGCGTCCTTCTCGAAGTCGAAGTCCATGGACCCGGCCAGGGCGTAGGCGATGACCAGCGGCGGGGACGCCAGGTAGTTCATCTTCACGTCCGGGTTGATGCGGCCCTCGAAGTTGCGGTTGCCGGACAGCACGGAGGTGACGGAGAGGTCGTTGGCCTGGACGGCCTCGGAGATCTCCGGCTCCAGCGGCCCGGAGTTGCCGATGCAGGTCGCGCAGCCGTAGCCGACGATGTAGAAGCCGAGCTTCTCCAGGTACGGGGTCAGGCCGGACTTCTCGTAGTAGTCGGTGACGACCTTCGAGCCCGGGGCGACGGACGTCTTGACCCACGGCTTGGAGACGAGGCCCTTCTCGACCGCGTTGCGGGCCAGCAGCGCGGCGGCCAGCATCACGGACGGGTTGGACGTGTTGGTGCAGGACGTGATCGAGGCGATCGAGACGATGCCGTGGTCGATCGCGAACTCGCGCCCGTCGGCCATCTTGACGTCGACCGACTTGGACGGGCGGCCCACGTTCAGCGCGTCGTCGTCGCCGGCGGCGTAGTTGTGGATGTCCTTGCGGAACTGCTCCTTGGCGTCCGTGAGCTGGATGCGGTCCTGCGGGCGCTTCGGGCCGGCGATGGACGGCACGACCGTGGACAGGTCGAGCTCGAGGTACTCGGAGAAGCGCAGCTCGCGGCTCGGGTCGTGCCAGAGGCCCTGCTCCTTGGTGTACGCCTCCACAAGGGCGACGTTCTCCTCGGAGCGCCCGGTCAGGCGCAGGTAGTCCAGGGTCACGTCGTCGATCGGGAACATGGCCGCCGTGGAGCCGAACTCGGGGCTCATGTTGCCGATGGTGGCGCGGTTGGCCAGCGGCACCTGCGCGACGCCCTCGCCGTAGAACTCGACGAACTTGCCGACCACGCCGTGCTTGCGCAGCATCTCGGTGATGGTCAGCACGACGTCGGTCGCGGTGGCGCCGGCCGGGATGGAGCCGGAGAGCTTGAAGCCCACGACGCGCGGGATCAGCATGGAGACCGGCTGGCCGAGCATGGCGGCCTCGGCCTCGATGCCGCCGACGCCCCAGCCGAGCACGCCCAGGCCGTTGACCATGGTCGTGTGGGAGTCGGTGCCGACGCAGGTGTCCGGGTAGGCGCGGACCTTGCCGTCGACCTCGCGGGTCATGACGGTGCGGGCCAGGTACTCGATGTTGACCTGGTGGACGATGCCGGTGCCCGGGGGGACGACCTTGAAGTCGTCGAAGGCGGTCTGGCCCCAGCGCAGGAACTGGTACCGCTCGCCGTTGCGCTGGTACTCGATCTCCATGTTGCGCTCGAGGGCGCCGGCGTTGCCGAAGGCGTCGATCTGCACGGAGTGGTCGATGACCATCTCGGCCGGCGCCAGCGGGTTGACGCGGGTGGCGTCGCCGCCGAGGTCCTTGACGGCCTCGCGCATGGTAGCCAGGTCGACGACGCAGGGGACGCCGGTGAAGTCCTGCATGATCACGCGGGCCGGCGTGAACTGGATCTCCGTGTTCGGCTGGGCCTTCTCGTCCCAGCCGGCGAGCGCGCGGATGTGGTCGCCCGTGATGTTGGCGCCGTCCTCCGTCCGCAGCAGGTTCTCCAGCAGGACCTTGAGGCTATAGGGAAGGCTCTCGGACCCTTCGACGGCGTTCAGCCGGAAAATTTCGTATTCGTTGCCATTGACGTCCAGAACGCCCTTGGCCCCGAAGCTGTCCACGTTGCTCACAGTGGGACTCCTCTCGCCGGAATTTCATCGTGGTGCCCATCCGGCGGCCCGCCTGTCGGCGCGCTTCACCGGATGGGTGGTGCGGTGGGATTGCGCAGAGCTAGCGCCAGTCTAGTCCTGCGGCGCTCCCCGTGAACCGGCTCCGGAAGGCGGTGCGACCCGCCCCGGCGGCCCCCGCGCCACCCAACTCTCTTGATGTCAAGATTTATCTCGACGCTACTTCCCGGGTATCTTGATGTCAAGATAGTGTTGCCTTACCCAGTCCCCTCCGAAGGATCGACGCCCCCATGGACCCCGTAGACGAAATCATCGCCGGCTGGCGCCAGGCCATGCCGTCGCTGGACGTCGAACCCCTCGGCGTCTTCAGCCGCGTCTCCCGCCTGGCCCAGCGCTTCGACGGGCTGCGCCGCGGCGTGCTGGCGGCCCACGAGCTGCAGCTGTGGGAGTTCGACGTCCTCTCCGCCATCCGCCGCAGCCCCTCCGGCGCGCTGACCGCCGGACAGCTGTCCAAGGAGAACCTGGTGACGTCCGGGACGATGACCAACCGCATCGACCGGCTCGTTGCCCGCGGCCTCGTGGCCCGCTCCGCGCACGCCGACGACGCCCGCGTCGTCAACGTCGTGCTCCGCCCGGAGGGGCGCAAGCGCATCGAGGCGGCCTTCATCGAGCTGATGCGCATCGAGCGCGACCTGCTCGACGCCCTCCCGGACGGGGACCGGCAGCCGCTCGTGGACCGGCTCCGGGAGCTCCTGGCCCGCATCGAGGGCTGATCCCGGCCCCGCCCCGGCCCGCCCGCGGCCTACGCCGGGACGAGCGCCCCGACGGTCTCCATGTGGTGCGTGTGCGGGTACAGGTCCAGCACGCGCACGCCCTCGAGCCGGTACCCGTGGCGGGCGAAGTCGGCGACGTCGCGCGCGAACGACGCCGGGTCGCAGGAGACGTAGGCGATTCGCGCCGGCCGGGACCTGGCGATCGCCGCGACCGTCCCGCGTCCGGCCCCGGTGCGCGGCGGGTCGAGCACCACGCCGTCGAGCCGCCCGCCCCGGCCCGCGAGCTCGCGCGGCAGCGCCCGCTCGACCCTGCCGCGGACGACGGAGGCCTGCGGCGCGGAATGCAGGTTCCGGCGCGCGTCCTTGTGCGTGCCGGGGGCGCCCTCGATCGACAGGACCAGGCCCGTCTCCCCCACGGCGTCGGCCAGCGGGGCCGAGAACAGCCCGGCCCCGGCGTACAGGTCCGCAATCCACTGCCCCGGCCGGGGGTCCAGGACGGACAGCACGGCGTCCGTGAGCGCGTCCGGGGCGAGCCGGTGGATCTGCCAGAACCCCTCGCCGGTGACCCGGTATTCGTGGCCCGCCGCGGTCTCGGCGACCCAGGTCCGGCCGCGCAGCCGCTCCAGGGTTCCGCTACCGTCGGACGCGGCCCCGCCGGTCTGCGTGAGCAGCCCCGCGGACGTGCCCCCGGGGAGGCGGGCGGCCGCGCGGGCGGCGGCGCCGTCGGCCCCCTCCGCCTCGACGAACAGCACCAGCGGGGCCGACCCGTTGGCGGGGGCGGCCACCTCGACGCGCTCGATCCCGTCCAGCGGGAGGTCCCACAGCCCCAGCCCGGCGATGCCGCCGGCGGCCAGCGGCATGGCGTCCACCGGAACGAGCTCCGTGGAGCGGTGCGCGTGCATGGCCAGCCGGCCGGAGGCGTCGACGGCGAAGGCCGCGCGCGTGCGCCAGCCCAGGCCGTCCTGGCGTTCCCCGGCGGGGGCCTCGACGCCGCGGAAACCGGCCGCGGCGGAGGCGTCCAGGCCGGCCAGCCGCTGCAGCTGCTCCGTGAAGACGGCGGACTTCAGGGCGCGCTGGGTGGCCAGGTCGGCGTGGCCGAACTCGGCGCCGCCGACCGGCGGGCCGCCCGCCGCCCACGCGGAGGGCGCGTCGGCGGCGGCCCAGAAGTGCGGCACGCGCCCGGCCGCCGGCTCGAGGACCTCGACGGCGTCGCCGCGCCAGAAGCGGGCCCCATCCCCGGCGTCGGTCAGCCGGACGCGCACGAGCTCCCCGGGCAGGGCGTGGCGGACGAACACGACCCGTCCCTCGTGCCGGGCGACGAAGTGTCCCCCGTGGGCGGTGTTGCCGATGCGCAGCACCGGGTCCTGGGTGGCGGTCACTGGTTCTCCCCCGCATCGTGGTGGTGTTCGAACAGGGCGCGCCCGTGCGTGGACTCGGAGAGCTGCCACGGGACGCTGGCGACGACGACGCCGGGCACGAAGTGCAGCCGGGCCTTGATCCGCAGGGCGGTCTGGTTGTGCACGAGCTGCTCCCACCAGCGCCCGACCACGTACTCCGGGATGTAGACGACGACGAGGTCGCGCGGGGCGTCGGCCTTGATCCGCTTGATGTGGTCGATGATGGGCGCCGCGGTCTCCCGGTAGGGCGAGGCCAGCACCGTCAGCGGCACGGGGATGCCGAGCCGCTCCCAGGCCTCCACGGTCCGCTCGGTCTTCTCGGCGTCCGTGTCGACGATCAGCGCGTCGAGCTTGGACGGGCGGCCGGCCCGGGCGAACGCGACGGCGCGCAGGACGGGCTTGCGCAGCGTGGAGACGAGGATCAGCGCGTGCACGCGGGCCGGCAGCGCCTTGGACGCCCCGGCCTCGTCGATCGCAAGCTCGCGGTCGACGGCCTCGTAGTGCCGGTTGATCGAGTACATGGCCAGGTACAGGACCGCGATGCCGATGGCGGCCAGCCACGCGCCGTGGATGAACCGGGTGACGATGACGACGACGAGCACCAGCGCGGTGAGCACGAGCCCGACGAGGTTCAGCAGCCGCGAACGGTGGATGCGGGCGCGCACCCTGCGGGCCGGGGTCTGGGCCAGCTGCAGGGTCCAGTGCCGGACCATGCCCAGTTGGCTGAGCGTGAAGGAGACGAACACGCCCACGACGTAGAGCTGGATGAGGCTGGCCAGGTGCGCGTCGAAGAGCACGACGAGGGCCAGCGCGGCCACGGCCAGCGCGATGATGCCGTTGCTGAAGCCGAGCCGGTCCCCGCGGGTGCGCAGCTGGCGCGGCAGGTACCCGTCCGTCGCGAGCGCGGAGGCCAGGTTCGGGAAGGAGCTGAACGCCGCGTGGCCGGCCGCGAGCAGGACCGCGACGGTCGCCAGGACGATCACGAAGAACCCGGCGCTGCCGAGCCCGAAGATCGCTTGGGCCAGCTGCCCGAGCACGGGGTGCTGCACGTACTCGGCCGGGATCGGGCCGCCGTCGAGGGTCAGGTTGGCGCGCGGGTCCTCGACGACGTGCACGCCGGTCGCGGAGGCCAGGAACATCGTGCCCAGGGTCAGGGCCGCGGCCACGACGCCCAGCCAGAGGAGGATGGATCCGGCGTTGCGGGCCCGGGGCGCGGCCAGCGCGTGCACGTTGCTGATCGGTCCCTCGACGCCGGTCAGGGCCGCGGACCCGGTGGAGAACGCGCGCAGCACCAGCAGGGCCCCGAACACGCCGACCAGGCCGGACTCGAACCCGGCCTCGGGGACGATCTGGAACCGGGCGCTGGGCGCCTGGCCGAGGACCCCGAGCGCGGCGGCGACGGAACCGGCCGCGATCATGGCCAGCACCGCGGCGACGAACACCAGCGTGGGGACGGCGTTGAGCCGGCGCGAGCGCGCCAGCCCGCGCAGGTTGAGCAGGGCCAGCAGGACGACGCCGACGGCGGCGATCGCGGCGTGCCGGCCCGCGAGGGCGGGGACGGCGGCGATGAGGTAGTGCGCGGCGGAGGACATGGACACCGCGACCGTGAGCGTGAAGTCCACGAGCAGCGCGGCGGCCACCGTCGTGCCGGCGCGCGGCCCCAGGTTCACGGAGGCGATCTCGTAGTCGCCGCGGCCCGACGGGTAGGCGCGGACGGACTGCCGGTAGGAGGCGATCAGCACGGCCATGACCGCCATGACCGCCACGCCCACCCAGGGCGAGAGGTGGATCGCGGCGACCCCGGCGATGGCCAGGGTCAGCAGCACCTCGTCCGGGGCGTAGGCGACGGAGGACAGCGCGTTGGTGGACAGGACCGGCAGCGCCTGCCGGCGGTTCATCGGCTCCTGCTTGAGCAGGTCGGTCCGGAACGGCCGGCCCACGAGGATGCGCTTGAGCGCGTCGAGAAACGTCAGCACCCCCCAAAGCTACCGCCGGGGCCACGCCGGGGCCATTCCGGCCCGCCCCGCCGATCCGTGCGAGACTGGGCGCAGGCAACTGCAGGGCCCGGTGGCGCCGGGCCCGGACCGGACCGAAAGGGAACCAACGCGTGGCGCACTTTGTCATCATGGGCTGCGGACGCGTGGGCGTGTCCCTGGCGCACACGCTGGACGGGGCCGGGCACACGGTCGCCGTGATCGACCAGGACGAGCGCGCGTTCCGGCGCCTCGACGCGGGCTTCGGCGGCGCCCGGATCACCGGGGTGGGCTTCGACCGGGACACGCTCGAGCGCGCCGACATCTCCAACGCCTACGCGTTCGCCGCCGTCTCCAGCGGCGACAACTCGAACATCCTGGCCACGCGCGTCGCGCGCGAGACCTACCACGTGCCCCACGTCGTGGCGCGCATCTACGACCCGGGCCGGGCGGAGATCTACCAGCGGCTGGGCATCCCCACGGTCGCGGCGGTGCGCTGGAGCGCGGACCAGGTGCTGCGCCGGATCCTGCCGGAACAGGGCGTTGCCGGGGACTACCGGGAGGCGTCGGGGCGCCTGATGCTCGCCGAGGTCGCCGTCCACGCCGAGTGGTACGGACACGCGCTGGCCGACATCGAGGCCGCCGCCGGGATCCGGATCGCGTACCTGACGCGGTTCGGGGAGGGCACCCTCCCCGGCCCGGGGGCCCGGCTGCAGCAGGGGGACATCCTGCACGCCATGATGCGCGTGGACGCCGAGGCCGAGGTGGACCGGATCCTGTCGAGGCCGCCGCGCGCGGCCGGTGCGGAGGGCGAACAGTGAAGGTGGTCATCGCGGGGGCCGGCAGCGTCGGCTCCTCCATCGCCAAGGAGCTCGTCGCGCACGGGCACGACGTGCTCGTGGTCGACGAGAAGCCCGAGGTCGCGGCGCGCAGCGGGATCGAGGGCGCCCGCTGGCTCTTCGGCGACGCCTGCGAGCTCACCACGCTCAAGGCGGCCGGGCTCGAGGAGGCCGACGTCGTCGTCTCCGCGACCGGCGACGACAAGGTCAACCTGGTCGTGTCCCTGCTCGCCAAGAGCGAGTTCGGCGTCGGCCGCACGGTGGGCCGCGTCAACAACCCCAAGAACGACTGGATGTTCGACGACGCCTGGGGCGTGGACGTCGCCGTCAGCACGCCGCGCCTGATGACGGCGCTCGTCGAGGAGGCCGTCGAGGTCGGCGACGTCGTGCGCCTGCTGACGCTGCGGACGGGGTCCGCGTCGATGGTCGGGTTCACGGTGCCGCACGACGCGTGGATGATCGGGCGGACGCTGGGCGAGGTCGAGTGGCCGGCCGACTGCACGGTGGTCGCGATCCTGCGCGACGAGGTCCCGATCCCGCCGAGCGTGGACGACGTCGTGGAGGCCGGGGACGAGCTCTTCCTCATCGCCGCCGTCGACCGCGAGGAGGAGCTGCGCTCCGTCCTGCGCGGCGCCGGCGCCTAGCCGGTCCTCAGCGGGCCGCCGGCCCGGGCGGGGCCGCCCGCGGCCGGGTGATGCCCCACGCGACGAACAGGCCCATGGCGTAAAGCGGCAGGCCCATGACCAGCCGCGCGGCCCCCAGCGCGGGGACGTTGTCGGCGAAGTAGAGCGGCAGCTGCACGGCCAGCCGCGCCGCGAACACCCCCACCATGACCCAGGTCGCCCAAGCGTACGCGCGGCGCCGGACGGCGTCCGCGCGCCACGCGGTCCCCTCGCCGCGGATGAACCCGAACACGAGCCCGATCAGGGGCCAGCGCACGGCCACGGAGGCCGCGAGCGCCGCCGCGTACGCGGCGTTCGTGTAGAAGCCGACGACGTAGTAGTCCTTGGCCTGCCCGGTCCCCCGGGCCACGAGCGCGCAGATGGCGACGCCCGCCAGGCCCGCGAGCGCCTGGGTCAGGGGGGTCCGCTGGGCCAGGCGCACGACCGTGAACACGGCGGCCACGGCCAGGGACGCGACCAGGGCGGGGTTGAGCTGCTGGCTGGCGGTGAAGACCACCAGGAAGACCAGGCCGGGCAGCACGCTCTCGGCCAGGCCGCGCCAGCCGCCCATCGTGGCCAGCACGTCGACCTGCCCGGAGGCCGTGCGGTGGATGCCCGCGTTGGAGGCCATGCCGCGGGCGATCCGCTCGTGCTCGGGGTCCGGCGTCGTCCCGCTCATCGGGCGGGGACCCTTCGGTGCTCCCGCGCCGCCGTGGGCCCCGCGTCCGGGCCGAGGGGCGCGGGCAGGATCTCGTAGCGGGGGTTGAAGACGGTCGGGACGCCGTCGAGCTCGGAGACCATGCCCTCGAACCGCAGCCGGGTGCCGGCCCCGATCCCGGGGACCCGGCGCTGGCCGTTCCAGACCAGCCGCACGCGCGGCGCGGGCGCCCTGCGTCCGCCGGGCGGCGCCGGGGCGTCGACCAGGTTCGCGGTGAACACCGGCGCGTCCCCGGCCGGGGGCACCTGGATGTCCTCGACGTAGCCCTCGGCCTGCGCCCGGCCGCGGTGGGGCAGGTCCCGGAGGCTCGGGCAGGCCGCCACGGTTCCGGCGTCAGCCAATTTCGGTGATCTCCGGGCCGCGTTCGGGCGGCCGGGGGGCCTCCGGCCGCTCGGGCGCGCCGCCGTCGGCCGGTCCGTCGGGACGGGCCGTGGCCCCCTCCGGCATGGTCAGGGGCAGCAGCTCGGCGGGCGGCATGGGCTTGTCGCCGCGCACGACGACCAGGCGCGCGATGCGCTCCTCGATGCGCTCGGCGGCGGAGCGGTCCAGCGTCGCCGGGCCGCCGACGACGGCGCGCAGGAACCAGCGGGGGCCGTCGACGCCGATGAAGCGCGCCACCATGAACCCCGGCTGCCCGTCGGCGCCCTGGGAGGGGACCTTGGCGATGAGCTCCTCGCCGAAGCGGCCGGGGACGCGCTGGACGGTGCCCTTCTGGTCCTTGATGCTCTTTTCGATCTGGCCGGAGATCCCGGGCCAGAGGGACTCGGACTTGGGTGCGGCGAAGACCTGCAGCTGCACGCGCGAGCCGTCGAGCTCGAGCGCCGCGGCGATGACGCGCTGGGTGCGGTCCTCGACCTCGAGGCGCAGCGCCATCCCGTCGACGGGTTCGACCAGCAGCGCGCCGAGGTCGACGTGGCCCGCCGTGTCCGGGGCCAGCTCCGCGTCGTAGGGCCCCTGCGGCGGCGGGACGGGCGCCACGTCGTCGTCCGGGGCGTCCGCCGCGTCCGGCGCGGCGTCCGGGGCGGGGGCGTCCGGGCTCGCGGCCCGGTTCTTGTTGCGCTTGAAGATCATGGCGTCTCCTGGCCCGCGGGCGGGCCGTGGTCGGTGGGCTACGGGGCGGTGGCCGTCGCGGCGGCGTCGAATCCCCCGGTCGAGCCGAAGCCGCCGGCCCCACGCACGGAGTCCGGCAGTTCGGCCACGGGGGCGAAGCGCGCGGTCTCGACGCGCTGGATGACCAGCTGGGCGATCCGGTCACCGCGGGAGAACGCCGCGGCCTGCTCCCGGTCGGTGTTCAGCAGCGTCACGGCGATCTCGCCGCGGTATCCGGCGTCGACGGTGCCGGGCGCGTTGACGACCGTGATGCCCCGCCGGGCGGCCAGGCCCGAGCGCGGGTGGACGAGCGCCACGTACCCGTGCGGCAGGGCGATCGAGACGCCGGTCGGCACCAGCCGCCGCTCGCCCGGCTCCAGGACGAAGTCCTCGCGCGTGCACAGGTCCGCCCCCGCGTCGCCGGGGTGCGCGTACGACGGCGGCGGCAGCTCGTCGTCCAGCATGCGCAGCTGGACCTCGACGGTGGGCTGGGGTTCCTCGGTCATGGGGCCGTGGTCTTTCCGAAGGGGGTCAGGTCGTCTTCACTGTAGCGGCACCGCGGCCCCCGCGGCGACGGAGTGTGCCGCGCGGAACTTATAGGCTGGGGGCATGTCTGACTCCCCGGCCCCCGCGCCCCCCGCCCCCGTGTTCCGCGAACGCCTCTGGCCGGCGTGGTGGATCTGGCTGGTGGTGCTGGGGCTGGGCGGCACCGCCGCGGTCGCGTTCACGCCGGTGTCGGTGGTGGCCGGGATCGTCGCCGGCGTCGTGGCCACCGTCGGCCTGGCGGTGGCCCTGCTGGTGAACACGCCCCTCCTGCAGGTCGACGCCGCCACGGTGCGGGTCGGGCGGGCCGTCATCGAGCGGCGGCACGTGGGCGCGGTCTCGGCCCACCGCGGCGAGGACGCCACACACGAGCGCGGCCCCGGCCTGAACGGCACGGCGTTCATGTGCCTGCGCGGCTGGATCGACCCGGTCGTGCGGATCGAGATCACCGACGAGCTGGACGCGACGCCGTACTGGCTGGCCTCGACGCGCCGGCCCGAGGAGTTCGTGCGCGCCATCGAGGCCGCCCGGCCCACCGGCCGCTAGGCGGGGCCGCGGCGCGCCGGCTCGGCGTCGCCCGGGACGGCAAAGGGCCCGCCGGCTCGCGCCGACGGGCCCACCGCCCGGGGCCCGCTGCGGGCCGCCGGACCGTCTAGCCTTCGCAGTCCTTGCAGTAGAACAGTCCATCCTTCTCCTTGGCCACCTGCGAACGGTGGCGCACCAGGAAGCAGGAGGCGCAGGTGAACTCGTCCGACTGGGCGGGCAGCACCCGCACGAGGAGCTCCTCGCCGGACAGGTCGGCGCCGGGCAGCTCGAAACTGTCCGCGGCCTCCGCCTCGTCCTCGTCAACGACGGCGGACTGCTTGTCCGAGCGACGGCCCTTCAGTTCCTCGAGGGAGTCCTCGCTGACGTCGTCGTCGCTCTTGCGCGGCGCATCGTAGTCGGTCGCCATAGTCTCTCAATCACGCTCCGGTGGTAGCTTCATTAAAGGGCGCCCATGTCCCCCGGCGTACAACGCCGCAACAGGCGTATTTGTGCCCGTGACGCACAGATTGTTCACCATGGGGGCCGAAATTGCCAACTCCGCGTGAACGCGGCCTCCCCGGCCCCGCGCCGGGCGCCCCGGGAGGCCCGCGGTGGCGCGCCACACCCGCGCAAATCCGGTGTTTCGCGGGGGTTCGATGGCAAGGTTCTGTGCAGAACATGCCACTCTCTGGAGGAATTTCATGCGGCAACTCAGGCTTGTGGGTGTCCACGAGGACGGCGGCCACCTGCTGCTCAGCGGCGAGGACGGCTCCAGCTTCAGCCTGCCGATCGACGAAGCCCTCCGCGCCGCCGTCGCCCGGCCCATCGGCCGGCCGGCCGCCATGGCCTCCGGCCAGGCGCCCGCCCCGCTGACGCCGCGGGAGATCCAGGCGCGTATCCGCTCCGGGGCGACCGCGGAGCAGGTGGCCGAGGAGTCCGGCATGCCCATGGAGAGCATCCTGCGCTACGAGGGCCCCGTCCGGGCCGAGCGGGACTACGTCGCCGAGCAGGCCCGCCGGGTCGAGGTCAGCGGGCCCCAGCCGCACGACGCGTACCGCAGCGCGTTCGGCGGCGAGCCCGCGTCCCTCGGGGAGATGGTGGCCCACCGGGTCGGCGCGTTCGGCGTCGACGCCGGGGACGTCGAGTGGGACGCCTGGCGCCGGAGCGACGGGGCCTGGGAGATCTCGGCGTCCTTCGAGCCCCCCGCCGGCGACTCCCGCACGAACATCGGTGAGGAGCCCCCGGCCCGCTGGCTGTTCCACCCGTCCCGCAAGGCCCTGCAGAACACGAACCGCTGGGCCCAGGTGCTCAGCGAGATCGAGCCGATGGACACCCCCGTGGCCGGGCGGCGGCTGTCCGCCGTCGCGGACCACCCCTTCGACGTCGAGGCCGAGGAGGAGGCCCCCGAGGAGCGCCCGGGCAGCGAGTTCGACAACGAGGAGTTCCTCGACATGCTGCGCGCCCGGCGCGGACAGCGGCTCGGGGACGACGCGGACGGCGACGACGCGCTGGCCCTGATGCTCTCCCGCGGCGAGATCCCCGCGGCGCACCCGCGCGACGAGGACTTCGTCGACGAGGCGGAGGCGCGCCGCCTCGGCTTCGCCCCGGACCAGGACGACGAGGACGGCGTGCCGGAGCTCGCGGACGGCGTGTCCGCCGAGACCAGCGAGTTCACGGTCGTGCCGAGGCTGCGCCCGCTGCGCCCCGGCGCGGAGCCCGGAGCGGAGCCCGACGCGGCGGCGGACGAGGACGCGCAGGACGACGCCGGGGACGCCGGGCAGGCCGCCCCGAAGAAGAAGCAGAAGCGCTCCTCCGTCCCCAGCTGGGACGAGATCGTCTTCGGGCGCAAGCACGACTGACCCGGCGGGCCTCAGTCCGGCGCCGCCAGGACCACCAGCGGAACCTCGGTCTCGGCCGGGGTGAGCGAGCCGTGCTGGCCGACCATCGCGAACGCCGCCGGCGGGACGCGGCGCCCGTCGAGGAACGCCACCGGCCCGCGGGCCAGCACCAGCACGTCCCCGATGCGTGCGGCGACCCGGTCGTCGACGACGGGGCCGAACAGCCCGTGGGCGGCGGCCTCGTCCCGGGTCAGCACCCAGGCCGTGTCGCCGTGGCGGGCCTTCCAGGCGCCGGCCAGGCGGTCGGCGTCGCCGGGCGTGGCACCCGCCGGAAGGTGCAGCTGCACCGCCCGCGGCTCCCCCGCCGTGAGCTCGACGCCGTCCACGAGCTCCGGCTCCAGCGCGTAGTCGATCCGCCCCTCGACGGGGACATCGACCATGCCGTGGTCGGCGGTCAGCAGGAGCAGCGTCCCGGCCGGCACGCGGGCCGCCAGGGAGCGCATGGCGGAGTCGAACTCCTCCAGCGCCTCCGTCCACTCCACGGAACCGGCCCCGAAGCGGTGCCCCGCCTTGTCCAGCTCGTTCCAGTACGCGTACATCAGGACCCGGTCCCCGCCGCGAAGCAGCTCGTGGGCGGCGCGGACCCGGGCCTGCGGCGTCGACGCGGCCGTGAACCGCGTGCCGCGCAGGGCCGCGGCCGTCAGCGAGCTGTCCGCGAACTGCGGCAGGCTGACGGTGTGCACCTCGGCGTGCCCGGCGGCGGACTCGAAGACGGTCGGTTCCGGCTGCCAGGCGAGCGGGTCCAGGTCCTCGGGCCACCCGCCGAGCTGGTTGACGGTGCGCCGGCGGACCGGGTCGACGGCGTCGTAGCCGACGATCCCGTGGCGCCCGGGCGGCAGCCCGGTGCCCACGGACGCCAGGGACGCCGCCGTCGTGCTGGGGAACGCCGCATCGAGCGTCGCTGCGCCGCTCCGCAGGGCCTGGCGCAGGAACGGCGCGTGGCCGGCGCGGGCCCGCAGCAGGCGTTCCCCGAGGCCGTCGCAGAGGACCACGCACACGCGGCGCGCCGCCGGCAGGCCCAGCGTGTTGGCGAACCCGGGGACGCCGAGGGCGGCGGCCGCGCTGGGGAAGACCTCGGCGACGCTGGTGGATCCGTAGCGGGGGGCGGCGGGCAGCGGCGGGTGGGCCATGGTCCTCCTGAACCGTGCGGGGCCGGGGGCGGTGTTCGGGGCTAGGACGAGTGGTGTCCGCGCACGAAGCGGGCGGGGCCGCGGACGGGACGGGGCTCGCCGGACGGGCGCTGCGGCTGGGTCGCCGAGTTGACGAGCCGGCGCAGGGCGCGCGCGAATTCGCGGGCGTCGTCGACGGCCTGGACGCCGTCGGCGCCGGCGCTGATGCGCAGCAGGATGTCCTCGCGCTGGGTGGTCCCCGTGTAGCCGTGGTCCGCGTCGCAGGACGGGTCCGCGCACTCGGCCGGGGTCAGGTCGAGCCGCTGGCCGCCGGACCAGGCGATGCCGAGCGTCAGCTCGCGGACGGAGTCGCTGGGCTTGTAGTCCTGGGGCTGCCCGTAGACGGCCCCGACGACGACGGAGTCGATGCGCGCCAGCGGGACGGTCTCCGTGGAGACCTGCGCGGTGGCCTGCTGGCCGAACTCCTCGAGCTGCTGGTCGTCCACGTGCACCACGACGAGGGCGTCCGCCGTGAGCACGAGCGCGGTCACGTGGCGGTGCACCTCGTTGTGCTCGATGTGCGTCTCGACGTGGACCATGTGGCCCAGCGGCTCGCCGCCGTCGAGCGTGTCGTCGATGGCGTCGGCCACCAGACGCGGATAGAAGCCCGCGCGCTCGAGCGAATGGCGCAGGGCACGGCCGGCGGGCGTGGGGGGAGGGACCATACCCGCCAGTGTAGCCGGGCCCCTACCTCGACATGGCGCGGCGGGCGCTGTCCGTGCGCTGCCGGGCGTTGCCGAGCCGGACGTCGGCGGAGAGCACCGTGACGCCGTCGACGGCGGCGAGCACGGGGTTCAGTTCGACGATCGCGACGCCCGGGTGGTCGTCCTTGAGCGTCGCGACCCGGTGCAGCAGGTCCTCCAGGCTGCGCACGTCGACGGCCGGCAGCCCCTGGTACCCGAACAGCTTCCGCGACGTCCGCGTGGAGCGCACGAGCTCCGCCAGGTCCGTCGTCGTCAGCGGCGGGATCGCGTGCCCCCAGTCGTCCAGCAGGTTCACGGCGTCCCCGGCCAGGCCGAACGAGAGCAGCGGCCCGAGGAGCGGATCCTCCAGCGCGCGGACCAGGCACCCCTGCCCGGAGGGGGCCATGGCCTGGATCTCGAGGTCGTCGGCCCCGTACGGGCGGAGCATCTGGCGCATGTGCTCGATGTTGCCGCGCAGGGAGACCTCGTCGTAGATGTTCAGCCGCACCCCGCCGAGGTCGAGGCGGTGCCGCAGGTTCTCGTCCGTGGCCTTCAGCGCCACCGGCCAGCCGAGGCGGTGCGCCGCGGCCGCCGCCTCGTCCGCCGTGGCGAACGGGACGGACTCGAGCACCCGGATGCCGTAGCAGGCCAGCAGCTCGGCCGCCTCGGCGGGCTCGAGCCGCAGGAGGTCCGTGCCCGGCACCCGGCGGAGGTGCGCCTCGACGAGGTCCTCGGCGCGGTCCCGGTCCAGCCCGGCGACCTCGGGCACGTGCCCGAAGTCCCGGCCCCGCCAGGCCGCGTAGCGGACGACGGCCGCCAGCGCCTGGACTGCCCGGCCGGGGCTGGGGAACGCCGGGAGGGCGCGCTGGCGTCCGCCGTCGAACCCGTCGGCCGCGATGACGCCCTCCTCGTCGGGGCGCGCGTCGACGATGCCGGGGAAGGAGACGACGACCGGCTTGCCGACCCGCTCCCCCGCGTCGCGCAGCGCCGCCGCGAGCTCGGTCGGGCGGGCGTCGCGCGGCTGCAACAGGGCGACGATGGCGGCGTGCACGCCGTCGTGGGCCAGCGCCGCCTCCAGTGCGGCCGCGGCCCGTGCGCGGGCCTCCTCCGGGGCGCCGTCGGCGGGGATCGCGTCGTCGACGACGGCGACGTCCAGCCCGTCCTCCGCCGCGTTGTCCGCGATGACCGCGGCGATGGCCGGCGAGTTGGAGACGACGGCGAGGCCGTTGCCCGCCGGCAGGGGCTGGGTCGCGACGATCTGCGCGACGTCCATCAGGGCCTCGTTGGTGGTCACGCGGATGACGCCCGACTGGCGCAGCATCGCGTCAACGGCCCCGCGGGGGGCCTGGGTGGTGCGCACCGCGTGCCCCGGCGGCAGGCGCAGGCCCATGCCCTCGGACTTCGCCACGATCACGGGCTTGGTCCGGGAGAGCCGGCGGGCGATCCGCGAGAACTTGCGGGGGTTGCCGAAGGACTCGAGGTAGAGCCCGACGGCGGAGGTCGCCGGGTCGTCCTCCCAATACTGCATGGCGTCGTTGCCGGAGACGTCGGCCCGGTTGCCGGCGGAGACGACGGAGGAGACGCCGACCCCGCGGCGCATGGCGGTCGCCGCGAGCATGGCGCCGATCGCGCCGGACTGGCTGAACAGGCCGAGCCCGCCGCGGCCCGGAGGCACCGGGGACAGCGACGCGTTCAGCGAGACGGCCGGGTCCGTGTTGACCAGGCCCACGGACGCGGGCCCGATGACGCGCATGCCCAGGCTGCGGGCCTGCAGCACCAGCCGGCGCTGCCGGGCGGCGACGTCGCCGCCGGCCAGCGCCGTGGCCACGAGCACCCCCTTGACCCCCTTGGCGCCGCACGCGGCGACGACGGCCTCGAGCTCCGCCTCCGGGACGGCGACGACGGCGAGTTCGACGTCGCCGGGCACGTCCTCGATCGACGCGTGGGCCGGCAGGCCCGCGACCTCCCCGGCCTCCCGGTTGACGCAGTACAGGGGGCCGGTGAAGCCGCCGTCGAGCAGGTGGCGCAGGAGCCGGTGGCCCATCCCTCCCGGGTCCCGGCCGGCGCCGACGACCGCGACGGACTCCGGCGCGAGGAGCTCGGCCAGGCTGCGGGCCTCGGCGCGGTGTTCCCGGGACTCCATGACGGCCCGGGACCGCTCGGTGGGGTCGATCGGGAACTCGAGCATCACGACGCCGTCGTCGAACCGCCGCTTGACCTCGTAGCCGGCCTCCGCGAACACGGTGAGCATCTTCCGGTTCTCGGGCAGCACCTCGGCGCTGAAGCGCTCGATCCCGTTCTCCCGGGCGGCCGCGGCGAGGTGCTCGAGCAGGATGGAACCGACCCCGTGGCCCTGCAGGGCGTCGGCGATGTTGAACGCGACCTCGGCCTCGGCGGGGTCGTCGAGGCGGTCGTAGCGGCCCACGCCGATGATGTTGCCCCCGCGCAGCACGACCAGCGCCACGCGGTCGGCGTGGTCCACCCGGGTGAACCGCTCGAGCTCGCGGTCGGTGAGCTTGGACTTGTAGGTGAAGAAGCGCAGGTAGATGGAGGACTCGGACTGCAGCGAGTGGAAGCGCTGGAGGGCCTCGGCGTCGGCCCGCCCGATGGGCCGCAGGTGCGCGGTCGATCCGTCGCGCAGCACGACATCGGCTTCCCAGTGGGCGGGATATTCCGTGTTTTCCAGCAGGTCCGCCATAGGCTTAGCGTACGGCAGACCCCACGGAAGAGGACCCCGACACCCATGGCCCGACGGCAGACCCCCACCCTCCCGGACGACTTCGAGGAGCACATCGTCGACATCGACGTGACCTCCGAGATGGAGGGGTCGTTCCTCGAGTACGCGTACTCGGTCATCTACTCGCGGGCCCTGCCGGACGCGCGCGACGGGCTGAAGCCGGTCCAGCGCCGGATCCTGTACATGATGACGCAGATGGGCCTGCGCCCGGACAAGGGCCACGTCAAGAGCGCCCGCGTCGTCGGCGAGGTCATGGGCAAGCTGCACCCGCACGGCGACGCCGCCATCTACGACGCGATGGTCCGCCTGGCCCAGTCGTTCTCGCTGCGCCTGCCGCTGATCGACGGCCACGGCAACTTCGGCTCCCTGGACGACGGCCCGGCCGCCCCCCGCTACACGGAGGCCCGCATGGCCGCGCCGGCCGTGGCCATGACCGACTTCCTGGACGAGGACACGGTCGACTTCGTCCCGAACTACGACAACCAGCTCCAGCAGCCCGCGGTCCTGCCGGCGGCGTTCCCGAACCTGCTGGTCAACGGCACGACCGGCATCGCGGTCGGCATGGCCACGAACATGGCCCCGCACAACCTCGGCGAGGTCGTCGCCGGCGCCCGGCACCTGCTGGAGAACCCGGACGCGACGCTCGACGACCTGATGGGCTTCATCCCCGGCCCGGACCTGCCCGGCGGCGGCATCGTCGTCGGCCTGGACGGGATCCGGGACGCCTACGCGACCGGGCGCGGCTCGTTCAAGACCCGCGCCAAGGTCGAGCTGGAGAAGATCAGCGCGCGCCGCTCGGGCCTGGTGGTCACGGAACTCCCCTACGGCGTCGGGCCGGAGAAGGTGATCGAGAAGATCAAGGACGCCGTGCAGGCCAAGAAGCTGCAGGGCGTCTCGGACGTCATCGACCTCACGGACCGGACCAAGGGCATGCGCCTGGTCATCGAGCTGAAGAACGGCTTCAACCCGAACGCCGTCCTGCAGCAGCTGTACAAGCTCACGCCGATGGAGGACTCCTTCGGGATCAACAACGTCGCGCTCGTCGACGGCCAGCCCCGCACGCTGGGCCTGCCGGACCTGCTGCGCGTCTACCTGGACCACCGCACCGACGTCGTGCGGCGCCGCACCAGCCACCGGCTGGGCAAGAAGAAGGACCGGCTGCACCTGGTCGAGGGCCTGCTCATCGCGATCGTGGACATCGACGAGGTCATCCAGATCGTGCGCAGCTCCGACGAGGCCGCCGCGGCCCGCACGCGCCTCATGCAGGTGTTCGACCTGACCGAGGTCCAGGCCAGCCACATCCTCGAGCTGCGCCTGCGCCAGTTGACCCGCTACTCCCGCATCGAGCTCGAGGCCGAGCGCGACGAGCTCAAGGCGGAGATCGAGCGCCTCGAGGCGATCCTGGCCGACGAGGCCCTGCTGCGCCAGGTGGTCTCCGACGAGTTGGCCGACGTCGCGGAGCGGTTCGCGACCCCCCGCCGGACGGTCCTGCTCAAGACCGCCAAGGACGCGCCCCTCAAGGGCACGGTCATGCCCGAGCCGGAGGGCCGGGGCGCGAAGGCGCCCCTCTCGCTGGAGATCAAGGACGAGCCGTGCTGGGTGCTGCTCTCGGCCACCGGGCAGCTGGGCCGCACCGCCTCCCGCGACGTCGTGGTCCCGGACCGCCGCGCCAAGCACGACGTCCCCACCTCGGTCGTCGCGGCCACCGCGCGCGGCGAGGTCGGGGCCGTCACGTCCGCCGGGCGGATGCTTCGCCTGCAGGTCGTCGACATGCCGGCGCTCGCCCCGGGCGAGGGGCTCGCCGGGCTCGGGCAGGGCGCCGCAGCGGCCGAGTTCGCCCCGCTGGCCGCGAAGGAGACGCTCGTGGCGCTGGTGCCGCTGGACGCCGTCGTGGCCCTCGGCACGGCCGCCGGCGTCGTCAAGCGGGTCCAGCCCGAGTACCCGCTCAACCGCGACGAGTTCGAGGTCATCACGCTCAAGGGCGACGACGCGGTGGTCGGCGCGGCCGTCGCCGCCGACGACGCGGCCCTGCTGTTCGTCTCCGCCCAGGCCCAGCTGCTGCGCTTCCCCGCCTCGGCCGTGCGCCCGCAGGGCCGCACGGCCGGGGGCATGGCCGGCATGAAGCTCGGGGCCGGCGACCGGGTGGTCTTCTTCGGGGCGGCGCGGCCGGACGACGACGACGCCGTCGTCGTCACCATCGCCACCGGGGACGGCGAGCTGCCGGGCACCGGCGCCGGCACGATCAAGGTCACCCCGCTGTCCGAGTATCCGGCGAAGGGCCGCGCCACCGGCGGCGTCCGGGCGCACCGGTTCCTCAAGGGCGAGGACCGCCTCGCGCTGGCGTGGGCCGGCCACGGGCCCGCCCGGGCGTCCTCCCAGGCCGGCGTCGCCCGCACCGTGCCCACCGAGCACGGCCGGCGCGACGGGTCCGGGGTGCCGCTGACGCAGCGGATCGAGCTGCTCGGCGGGACGCCTGACCGCGTGGCGGCCGAGGCCGCGGATGCCGGGACCGGGCCGGCTGGTTCCGGCACCGGCTCCGCCGGCGCGTCCGGCCTGCCGGAGCCGGAGCGCCGCGCGCCCCTGGCGGCGCCCGAGGAGGACACGCTCCCGTTCGCCGACTCGGGCGTCGTGACCGTCGACCCCGACTAGGCCCGGGCCGCCACCGGCGCGGGCGCGCGCCCGAGGCGCGTGTGCGTGTCGCCGGCCGCGGCCAGCTGCGCGTCGTGGGTGACGAGGACGACGGCGGTGCCGCCGAGCGCCGCGCGCAGGTCAGCGACGAGGCCCCTCCCCTCGTCCTGCCCGAGGTGGGCCGTCGGCTCGTCGAGCAGAACGACCCCGGCCCCCGCGACCAGGGCGCGGGCCACGGCCACGCGCTGGCGCTGTCCGCCGGAGAGCCGGTGTCCGCCGGGGCCGACCCGCGTGGCCAGCCCGTCCGGCAACGCGTCGAACCAGGGGCCCAGCCCGACGGCGCGCAGGGCGCCCTCGAGCTCGCCGCGCGCGGGCCGGTCCCGCCCGGTCCGGCCCAGGGCGAGGTTCCCCTCGAGCGTGGAGTCGAACAGGAACGCCTCCTGCGGGCACCAGGCCACCCCGTCGAGGACCTCGCCGCGGCCCGCGTAGGGGTCGGCCCACCCGCCCGCGCAACGGTAGGCGGCCGTGCCCGCCGACGGGGCGAGGAAGCCCAGCAGCACGGCCAGGAGCGTGGTTTTGCCGGAGCCCGAGGGCCCGCTCACGGTCCAGACGCGGCCGGGCCGGGCGCCGCCGTCGAGCCCCGCGAAGACCGGGCGGGGCGCGCCCGGGTAGGTGGCGGCCAGCGCCGTGGCGGCGACGGCGTCGACGGTGCCCGGCAACGCGTGGCCCGCCCGCGCGGGGGCGACGGTCGGGTCCGTGTCCAGCCGCGGCATGGTGCGCCGCATCAGGCGCGCGACGACGGGCAGGTGGCGCACGCCGTCCGCGTACTGGCCGAACGCCTCGGCCAGGGCCAGGCAGACGAACACTGCCAGGGCCGTGGGCTTGGCGTCCAGCCCGGCGGCGGAGGCCGCGGCCAGGGAGCCGAGCGCGCCGAGGGAGGCGAGCAGCACCGCCCCGGACTGGCCGAGTCCCGCGGCGAACGCGGCGCGGCGCAGGTCGCCGGCGCCGGCGAGGTCGCCGGTGTGGAACCGCCGGGCCGCGGCCGGGGCCAGCCCGTTGGCGGAGAGGTCGGGGGCGGCCGCGTACAGGGCCGCGGTCCGCTCGGCGACGGCCGCCCGGTGGGTCGCCGCGGCGGCGAGGGCGCGCCGTTCGGCGGCGAGGACGGCGGCCGGCAGCAGCACGAGCGCCCCGACGGCCGCGGCGGCCGCCACGGGCAGGGCCGGCGGCGCCGCCAGGCCGATGGTCGCGAGGAGGCCGAGCGCGGCCAGCAGGGCCGCCGGGAGCGGCACCAGGGCCCGGGGCAGCGCGTCGCGCAGCTCGTCCACCTCCGCGACGAGCGTCCCGAGCGCTCCCCCGCCGCGGGTCAGCCGGCCCCAGTGCGCGACGCTGGAGGACAGGGCGTCCCACAGGTCGGTCCGCAGGCGGGTGGCCCAGCCCAGGACCGCGTCGTGGGTGGCCAGGCGCTCGAGGTAGCGCAGCGCGGACCGGCCCAGCCCGAAGAACCGCACGCCGACGAAGGCGACCAGCAGGTGCAGGATGGGCGGCTGCTCGGCGGCGCGGACGATCAGCCACCCGGACAGCGCCGAGAGCGCGGCCCCGGACAGGACGGCGAGGGCCCCGAGCCCGACGCCCGCGGCGAAGCGGCCCGAGCGCAGGGGCAGGCGGCCGGCCCAGCGCAGCCACGCCGCGGCCGGGACCGGTCCGTCGCCGCCGTGCCCGGCGGCGGCCGCCCCCACGCCGGCCACCTCCACGCCGGCCGGTCCGGGGCCGGCGGCGGCGCCCGCTGCCGTGCGCCCGGTGCCGGCCGCGGCGGACACCGCGCGGGCCGGGCCGGCACCGGCCGGCTCCGCGGGGAGCGCCCCGGGCGGGGAGGCGTCCGCGCCGCCGGGGGCCCCGGCCCACACGTGGACGCGGTCGGCCGCCCCGGCCAGGAGCGGGTCGTGGCTGGCGGCGAGGACGGTCGCCCGGCCGCGGAGGGAGGCGACGGCGCCGCGGACGGCCTCGGCCGAGGCGGGGTCCAGGTGGGCCGTCGGCTCGTCGAGCAGGACCAGGACGGCGGCGCCGGGATCGGCGGCCCGCAGGGCGTCGAGGCGGGCCAGCACGCGCGCGAGGCCGACGCGGCGCAGTTCGCCGGGGCTGCAGTCGCGCAGCGCCGTGCCGGCCAGGTGGCCCGCGCCCGCGGCCTCGAGGGCCCGGGCGGCGTCCACCGGGGCGCCCGCGCCCCGGGCCCCGCCGGGCCCGCCGGGTGGGCGGGGCCCGCCCGCCGGGCCGCCACCGGCGGCCGGGGAGTCTCCCGTGGCGTGCCACAGGACCTCCTCCGCCGCGGTGGCTTCCGTGAAGCGCGGATGCTGGGACAGCCACAGCACGCGGGCCGGCAGGCCCTCGACCGTCCCCTCGAGGCGCACGTCCTCCCCCGCGCGCAGCGTGCCCGCCAGGGCGGCGAGCACGGTGGATTTGCCGCAGCCGCTGGGCCCGTCCAGGACGGTCAGGCTTCCGGCCGGGGCGTCCAGGTCCACGGGCCCGACCGCGGCCCGGTTCCCGCGCACGACGCGCAGCCCGCGCACGCGCAGTCCGGCCCGGTCCGCGGGGGCGCCGCCGCCCCACCGGGGCGGCGCGGGGGCCCCGAGCACGTCCCGGGCGCGGCCGAGGGCGTGGAGCCCGTCCTCGCTGGCGTGGTGGGCGGACCCGACGTCGCGCAGCGGCAGGAAGCACTCCGGGGCGAGGATCAGCGCGAGCAGGCCCTCCTGCAGCCCCATCTCCCCGTGCACCAGGCGCACGCCGATGAAGACGGCCACGACGGCGACGGACAGGGTCGAGATCAGCTCCAGCGCGAAGGCCGAGAGGAACGCGGTCCGCAGCGTGCCCATCGTCGTGTCGCGGTACCGCTCGGAGGCCTCCGCGAGGGCGCGGCGCTGGGCGGCGGCCCGGCGGAGGCCGACCAGCACCGGCAGCCCGGACGCGAGCTCGGCCAGGTGCCGGCTCACGCGGTCCAGGCCCGCGGCCGCGGCCTCCACCCGCCCGGCGGTGTGCTTGCCGATGAGGACCATGAACACGGGCACCAGCGGCAGGGTGGCGGCGAGGGTGGCCGTCGAGACCCAGTCCGCGCCCAGGATGGCCGCCAGCAGCAGCGGGGGCACGACGGCGGTGGCGGCGAGCGCCGGCAGGTAGTCGGAGAAGTACCGGTCGAGGCCGTCCAGGCCACGGCTGGCCAGGGCGGCGCCGGCCGGGTCGGACTCCGGGCCTCCCGCGTCGAGGTGGCGCCGGACCAGGGCCGCACGGAGCTCCTCCTTGGTCCCCTCGGCGGCGCGGCGGGCGAGGACCTGCGTCGCCCACGCCGCGGCGGCGCGGCCGGCGGCCCCGCCGGCCCCAAGGGCGAGCAGCCACGGCTCCGGGGCGCGGCCGGCCGCCAGCCCGGCGATGCCCGCCGACAGGGCCCAGGCGAGCGCGACGAGCGACGCGGCCTTCAGGGCCGCCAGGGCGGCGAGTCCGCCCAGGGCGCCGCGTCCGGCGAGGCCGGCGGGGCCCGCCCCACGGGCCGCGCGCATCAGCGTCCCACCACGGGAACCACGGCGTGCGGCGCGGGGATGTGCTGTTCGGAGAGCCTGCGCCGGAACACCCAGTAGGTCCACCCCTGGTACAGCACCACGAGGGGCACCCCGAACGCGGCGATGACGCTCATGAAGCCCAGCGTGTAGGGGGCCACGGACGCGTTCGCGACGGTCAGGTCGAAGGCCGGGTCCAGGGTGGAGGGAAGCACGACCGGGTAGGCGGCGGTGAAGACCGCGGCCGTGCCCGCCAGGACGAACACCGCGCTGCCGGCGAACGCGCGGCGCTCGCGGCGCGCCCACGCCGCACCCGTGCCCGCGAGCGCCCCGGCGACGGCCACCGCGGTCAGCAACCAGGAGGCGGCGTTGCCGCTGCGCAGGCCCACGACCAGCACCCACGCGGCCAGGGGCACGAGCCCGAGCCAGCCCCAGCGGCGCAGGGCCCGGCCGGCCCGCTCCCGGATGCCCCCGTCGGTCTTCAGGCCCACGAACGCGAGCGCGTGGACGAGGCTGAACGCGACGACGGCGAGCCCGCCGAGCACCGCGTACCCGGAGAACCAGGACCACGGGCCGCCGACGCGGTCGCCGTTCGCGTTCAGCGGCAGCCCGGTCGTGGTCAGCGCCAGCAGCGCCCCCACGCCGAACGCCGCCACCAGGGAGCCGAGCGCGATGCACCAGTCCCACGCGGCCCGGCTGCGGGACCGGTGCGCCTTGCCCCGGTATTCGAAGGCCACGGCGCGCAGGATGAGCGCGAGCAGCACGAACACGAGCGGCAGGTACAGGGCGGAGAACAGGGACGCGTACCAGTCCGGGAACGCGGCGAACGTCGCCGCGCCGGCGGTGATCAGCCAGACCTCGTTGCCGTCCCAGACGGGTCCGATGGTGTTGAGCAGGACCCGGCGCTCGGACTCGGTCCGGGCGAAGGCGCGCATGAGCATCCCGACGCCGAGGTCGAAGCCCTCGAGCAGGAGGTAGCCGGCCCAGAAGAACGCGATCACGGCGAACCAGAGGGTGGGGAGGAAATCCATGTGTTGCTCCTGTTCGGGTCCGGTCAGTAGGCGAAGGCCAGGACGTCGTCGTCCCGGTCCCCGCCCGGCGGGCCGTCCGCGCCGCCGTCGTCGTGGAGCTCGGGCATGGCGGAGGCGACGCCCCCGCGGACGTAGCGCACGAGCATGCGCACCTCGATGACGAGCAGCACGGCGTAGACGGTGGTCAGGGCGACGAGCGAGAAGAGCAGCTCCCCGACGGACACGCCCGGGGAGACGGCGGCCGCGGTGAACATGAAGACCTGGTCGACGGCGCCGTCGAACGAGGGGTTGGGGGCGACCACGAACGGCTGCCGGCCCATTTCGGTGAAGACCCAGCCGGCCGCGTTCGCGCCGAAGGGCGCGAGGATGCCCAGGACGGCCAGCCGGGAGAGCCAGCGGTTGTTCGGCACGGTGCCCTTGCGGGCGATCCAGAGGGCGGCGGCGGCCGCCGCGGCGGCGAGGCCGCCGAACGTGATCATCAGGCGGAAGCCCCAGTAGGTGACCTCCATGAGCGGCAGGTAGTTGATCTCCTGGCCGGCGCGGTCGCCGTACATCGGGTCGTCGGGCAGGTGCGTGCCGTACTTCTCCCGGTACTCGGGCAGCAGCGTGTTCACGCCCTTCACCTCGGTGGTGAAGTCGTCGTTGGCCAGGAAGGAGAGCAGGCCGGGGATCTCGAAGACGGCGACGACGTCGTCGCACGTCGTCGCCCCCTCGGTGGAGACGTCCCCGATGGTGAGCACGGAGAAGCCGGTGCCGTCGTGGCATGCGGCCTCGGCGGCCGCCATCTTCATCGGCTGCTGCTCGAACATCAGCTGCGCCTGGGCGTGGCCGCTGAGGGCGACGCCCGCGAAGGAGACGACGGCGACGGCGGCGCCGAGGCGCAGAGAGCGGATCCACACGGCGTGGTCCGTGGCGTCGCGGGCCGCGGGGTGGCGCGGGTCGGTGCCCACGACGACGCGGCCCGCGGCGTCGACGGTGTCGATGCCCTCGGCGCGGCGGCGGTAGAGGTGGAACCAGGCGATGCCCAACAGGAAGCCGCCGGCGACGGCGAGCGAGCCGAAGAGCGTGTGCGGGAACGTCACGAGCGCGGTGTCGTTGGTGAAGACCGCCCAGGCGTCGACCATGACGGGCCGCCCGTCCACCATCTCCACGCCCACGGGGTGCTGCATCCAGGAGTTCGCGACGAGGATGAAGTAGGCGCTGAGGACGGAGGCGAGCGTGGCGGCCCAGATGCAGGCGAGGTGGATGGGCTTGGGCAGGCGGCCCCAGCCGAAGATCCACAGCCCCAGGAACGTGGACTCGACGAAGAACGCCAGCAGGGCCTCGAGCGCCAGGGGCGCGCCGAAGACGTCGCCCACGAACCGGCTGTACTCGCTCCAGGCCATCCCGAACTGGAACTCCTGGACCAGGCCGGTGGCCACGCCCATGACGAAGTTGATCAGGAAGAGCTTGCCCCAGAACTTCACCATCCGCAGGTACTCGGGCCTCCCGGTCCGGTGCCACATGCTCTGCAGGGTGGCGACGACCAGCCCCAGGCCGATCGTCAGGGGCACCATGAGGAAGTGGTAGACCGTCGTGATTCCGAATTGCCAGCGGGCGATGTCGAGGGGATCCATGGGGGCGGCTCCTGGGTCGGCAGGTACTCTTCTACGAAAGGTAGAAAAGAGTTCTACGCCCGGTAGAATAACAGCGTTCTACTGAGCGTAGAAATCTTCCGCGATTCGCGCTACATTGGTGTCATCCGCCGGGCGGGAGCGCCCGGCCGCAAGTACAGAGAAGGAACTGGTGTGGCCACACTCGGCGAACTCGAACGCTCGGTCATGGACCTGCTGTGGGATAGCGCCGACGCCGTGACGGCGAACGAGCTGCGCGACCGGCTCTCCCACGCGGAGGGCGAGGACGGCAAGGAACTGGCCGTGACCACCGTGCTGACCGTGCTCGCCCGGCTGGAGAAGAAGCAGCTGGTCACGCGCGAGCGCGACACCCGCCCGCACCGCTACCGGGCGGTGACCTCCCGCGAGGAGCACACCGTCGAGCTGATGAACGAGGCCCTGGGCTCCGTCATGGACCGCGAGGCCGTCCTGGCGCGCTTCATCGGCGGCATCTCGCCGGACGAGGCCGCCGCCCTGCGCCGCATCCTCAACGGCGAATCGGCCTAGCGCCCCGCCGCCCCGGCCGGTGTTCGTCGCCTCCTACCTCCTCGCCGGGCTGGCCATCGTGCTCGCCTGGCCGGCCCCCGTCGCCCTGTCCAAGGCGCGGTGGACGGCCCGGGCCCCGTTCACGGCGATGGTCCTCTGGCAGGCGATCGCCCTCGCCGGCGGGCTGTCGATGATCGGGGCGATGCTCGCCTGGGGGCTGGATCCACTCGGCGACAACCTGCTGGACGCCCTCGGCGGGCTCTGGCGCCTGCTCGCCGGCGCGCCCGGGGCGCCGGCGCTCGGGCCGGTGCACATCTTCGCGTTGAGCACGGCGCTGCTGCTGGGCTCGCACCTGGTCTTCACGCTGCTGCTCGCGGCGTACCGGGTCTCGCGCCAGCGCGCCAGGCACCGGCGCCTGCTGGCCCTGCTCTCGGACCCCTCCCCCACGCAGCCGGGCACCGTCGTCCTGCAGCACGAGATCCCGGTCGCCTACTGCCTCCCCGGCCTGGCCGCGCCACTGACCGTGGTCTCCCGCGGCCTGCTCGACAGCCTCGGGCCCCGGGAGCTGCGCGCCGTCGTCGCCCACGAGCGAGCCCACCTGGACCAGCGGCACGACCTGCTCGTCCTCGCGTTCGAGTCCTGGCACCAGGCCCTGCCCTGGCTGCCCACGTCGCGGCTGGCCCGCGTCGCCGTCCACGAGCTGGTGGAGATGCTGGCCGACGACGTGGCCCTGCGCGAGGTCGAAGCCCCCGTGCTGTTGCGCGCCCTCGTCACCGTGGCCGGCGCCGCCCCCGCCGGGGGGCTCTCCCCCCAGGGGGCGGCGGATCCGGCCGACCGGTCCCCGGGGGAGGCCGGCCCCGCGGCGGGCGCCCCGGCCATGGGCATCCCGGGCGCCGGGCCCGGGTGGACGACCCCGGTCGGGGCCGCCCCCACCGAGGAGCTGTCGTCCCGCCGCATCCGGCGCCTGCTCGCGCCGGCGCCGGTCCTGCCGCCGGCGGCCCGCGCCTCGGTGGGCGCGGCCGCCGCCCTGCTGATCCTGGTGCCGACCGTCCTGCTGGTCGCGCCCGGCCTCACCGGCTGAGCGCGACCGGCCTGATGGCTGAGCGCGGCCGGCCTCTCCGGCTGCGTCCGCCCGGGGGTCAGACGTCGATCTGCTCCATGTCCAGGCGCTGGGCGCCGGAGACGATGAATTCCTTGCGGGGGGCCACGTCGCTGCCCATGAGCAGGTCGAAGACGCGCTCGGCGCGCTCGGCGTCCTCGATGTTGACGCGCCGCAGCGTGCGGTGCCGCGGGTCCATGGTCGTCTCCGCAAGCTGCTCCGCGTCCATCTCGCCGAGGCCCTTGTAGCGCTGGATCGGCTCCTTGTACTTGCGGCCCCGGCGCTCGAGGTCCGCCAGCACGCGGTGCAGCTCGGCCTCGGAGTACGTGTAGACCATCTCGTTGGCCCTGGCGCCCGGCATGACCACCTCGACCCGGTGCAGCGGCGGGACGGCCGCGAAGACGCGCCCCTGCTCGACCATGGGGCGCATGTAGCGGAAGAACAGCGTCAGCAGCAGGGTGCGGATGTGCGCGCCGTCGACATCGGCGTCCGTCATGAGGATCACCTTGCCGTAGCGGGCGGCGGACAGGTCGAAGCTGCGGCCCGATCCGGCACCGACGACCTGGATCAGGGCCGCGCACTCGGCGTTGGAGAGCATGTCCCCCACCGAGGCCTTCTGCACGTTCAGGATCTTGCCGCGGATCGGCAGCAGCGCCTGGAAGTCGGACGAGCGGGCCAGCTTCGCCGTGCCCAGGGCGCTGTCCCCCTCGACGATGAACAGCTCGGAGCGCTCGACGTCGGTGCTCCGGCAGTCCGCGAGCTTCGTGGGCAGGGACGAGGTCTCCAGCGCGCTCTTGCGGCGCTGGGTCTCCTTGTGCAGGCGCGCGGAGATGCGCGACTTCATCTCGGAGACGACCTTCTCCAGCAGCTGATTGGCCTGGGCCTTGTCGGCGCGGGCCGTGGCGTTCAGCCGGGCGGTGAGCTCCTTCTCCACCACGCGGGAGACGATCTGGCGCACCGCGGAGGTCCCGAGGACCTCCTTGGTCTGGCCCTCGAACTGGGGCTCGGCCAGGCGCACGGTGAGCACGGCGGTCAGCCCCGCCATGACGTCGTCCTTCTCGATCTTGTCGTTGCCCGCCTTGAGGCGGCGCGCGTTGGCCTCGACGACCTTGCGGAACGTCTTCAGAAGCGCCTGCTCGAAGCCGGTCTGGTGCGTGCCGCCCTTGGGGGTGGCGATGATGTTCACGAAGCTGCGCATGGTCGTCTCGTACCCGATGCCCCAGCGCAGGGCGATGTCGACCTCGCAGCGCCGTTCGACCTCCTGGATCTGGCTGCGGCCCCGCTCGTCCAGCACGGGCACGGACTCCTTGAACGTCCCGCTGCCCTGGACGCGCCAGATGTCGGTGACGGAGGAGTCACTGGAGAGGTAGTCGGCGAACTCGGAGATCCCGCCGTCGTGCTGGAAGACCTCCTCGACGGGCCCGTCCTCGCCCGGGGTGCCGGGCAGGCGCCGCTCGTCGCGCAGGACGATCCGCAGCCCGGGGACCAGGAACGAGGTCTGGCGGACGCGCGCCTCGAGCTCCTCGTAGGAGAACCGGGCGTCGGGCGTGAAGATCTGCCGGTCGGCCCAGTAGCGGATCCGGGTGCCGGTGACCCCGCGCTTGGCCTTGCCGACGACGTCGAGCTGGGAGTCCTCCACGAAGGGCGTGAACTTCGCGTCCGGCTTGGCCTTGCCGGAGTCGGTGAAGCGTCCGGGCTCGCCGCGGCGGAACTGCATCCGGTACGTCTTGCCGCCGCGGTCCACCTCGACGTCGAGCCGCGCGGACAGGGCGTTGACGACGCTGGCGCCCACGCCGTGCAGGCCGCCCGAGGCGGTGTAGGAGCCGCCCCCGAACTTGCCGCCGGCGTGCAGCTTCGTGAAGACGACCTCCACGCCGGTCAGGCCGGTGCGCGGTTCCGTGTCGACGGGCACGCCGCGTCCGTCGTCGCCGACCTCGACGGAGCCGTCCGCGTGCAGGACGACCGTGATGTTCTGGCCATGCCCGGCGAGGGCCTCGTCCACCGAGTTGTCGATGATCTCCCAGAGGCAGTGCATCAGCCCGCGGGAGTCGGTCGAGCCGATGTACATGCCCGGGCGCTTGCGGACGGCCTCGAGTCCCTCGAGCACGGACAGGTGCCGGGCGTTGTATTCGGAACTCGGTGCCACTCTTGCTGCACTCCTTCACCGGGGACACGGAACCCTCCCACGGTAGTCCCCCGGGGGCCCGAATGGCGGGATCCCGCGCCGGAACCGGCCCCCGTCACCGGATGGAGACTCGATCGTGACCGGCACGGGCTACGCGGTGAGCGAAAGCGGGCGGAAAATGCGATGAACCGGACCCCGAAGCTGGTTGTATGGAGCAACAGCTAACGAAGGAGGTCGTCATGACGGCATCATCAGTGGCCACCCGACCGCTCACCGGACTGGACCGTTGCGACCGGTGCGGCGCTCAGGCGTACGTCCGCGCGGTCCTGGCGACCTCGGGCGGGGAGCTCCTCTTCTGCGGCCACCACGCCCGCGCCGTGGAGCCGACCCTGCGCCCGCAGACGGTGGAGTGGCAGGACGAGACCAACCGACTCCACGAGAAGCCGGCCTTCGCGGCCGACGAGGACTAGCACCACGGGCCCGCCAGCGCGGGCCAGGTGACCCCAGGGCGGGTCGCGGCAGGCGCCGCGGCCCGTCCTTCGGCGTCCCCGGCGCCTCGTCGCAGCGGCCCGGGCGGACCCCGCCCGGGCTGCCCGGCGTCCCGGCCGCGGGCGTCAGCCGTGTCCGGGCCGGACGACAGGGGCCCGGACACACGTGGGGCCGGGACCTGCGGCGCCGCCGGTCCCGGCCCCACGGGGCTCGCGCCTAGTCCAGGTAGTCCCGGAGGACCTGCGACCGGGACGGGTGGCGCAGCTTGGACATCGTCTTGGATTCGATCTGGCGGATGCGCTCGCGCGTGACGCCGTAGACCTTGCCGATTTCGTCTAAAGTCTTCGGCTGTCCGTCGGTGAGCCCGAAGCGCATGGCGACGACGCCGGCCTCGCGCTCGGAGAGCGTGTCGAGCACCGAGTGCAGCTGCTCTTGCAGGAGCGTGAAGCTGACCGCGTCGGCGGGCACGACCGCCTCCGAGTCCTCGATGAGGTCGCCGAACTCGGAGTCGCCGTCCTCGCCCAGCGGCGTGTGCAGCGAGATGGGCTCGCGGCCGTACTTCTGGACCTCGACGACCTTCTCGGGGGTCATGTCGAGTTCCTTGGCCAGCTCCTCCGGGGTGGGCTCGCGGCCCAGGTCCTGGAGCATCTGGCGCTGGACGCGGGCCAGCTTGTTGATGACCTCGACCATGTGCACGGGGATGCGGATCGTGCGGGCCTGGTCCGCCATCGCACGGGTGATGGCCTGGCGGATCCACCACGTGGCGTACGTGGAGAACTTGAAGCCCTTGGTGTAGTCGAACTTCTCGACGGCGCGGATGAGGCCGAGGTTGCCCTCCTGGATCAGGTCCAGGAACAGCATGCCGCGGCCGGTGTAGCGCTTGGCCAGGGACACGACGAGGCGCAGGTTGGCCTCGAGGAGGTGGTTCTTGGCCATCTTGCCGTCGTGGACGATCTGCTCCAGGTCCCAGCGCAGGCGCTGGTCCATGGACCCGTCGTCCTTGGCGAGCTTCTCGCCGGCGTACAGGCCCGCCTCGATGCGCAGGGCCAGGTCCACCTCCTGCTCGGCGTTGAGCAGCGCGACCTTGCCGATCTGCTTCAGGTAGTCCTTGACGGGGTCCGCCGTGGCACCGGCCACGAGGACCTGCTGCTGGGGCGCGTCGTCGTCGTCCGCGCTGATGACGAAGCCGCGGCTCTCGTCCTTGCCGCCGGGCTTGGTGGCGCCGGCGGGCTCCGTGGCCGCGTCGGCCTCGTCCTCGGCCGACAGGTCGGCGGGCGGCTCCGCGTCCTCGAGCGGTGCCTCCTCCTCGTCGCCCTCCGGCGCCTCGGCGGGGCCGGCCTGTTTCACGGACTTGGCGGAACGGCCGGCGGCCTTGGCCGCCGGCTTGGCGGCGCCCGCGGCCTTGTTGCGGGCACGCGTGCGCGCGGCCTTCTGCTGCGGCGTCAGCTCCTCGTCGCCTTCGGCAACGCTCTTGCCGGTCGCGGCCTGTGAGGGGGTCTCGGAAGCGGGCACGAATTACCTTTCTGACGGTTCGGGCGCGGCACCGCCCGGTGGGCAACACCACTATGACCCTGTCAAGTCCGTGTCCGCCACAGGGGCGGACCGCCCAACAAGGTCCACACGGTGAACGCCTGCGGGCGGCCGATTGTTCCCGCATCCAGGGATGCGGAACCAAGGCCCCGGGGGGCCAACGGCCACGGACCCGACCGGGTCTGCGGCTACCAGTGTCTCACGCTTTGCCGCCGGGCGCTCCCCGGCGGGGCACGCCGGCGCCGTCCGGCTCGCCCCGCCAGGCGGTCCGCGGGGAGCGCGCCCACACCGGAAGCAGCCCGTGGTCCAGCCCCAGGCGCAGGGCGCCCGCCAGCCCCGCCGGATCCGAGGCGCCCGCGCCGGCGGCGGCGAGCAGCGCATCCGCGGCGGTCCCGCGTCCCCGCGCCCACTCGACCCAGGCCAGCAGGACCAGCAGCGCGTCCCGGTCGGGCCCCGCGGCGGCGGCCAGCAGCCCCCGCCCGAGCTCCCACAGGCGGCCGACCCGGTCCCAGTCGGGGCGGTCGGCCGAGGTCCCGGTGAGCCGTGCGACCGCGATGGCGCCGCCTCCGCGCAGGGCGGCCTCCGCCCGGACGGGGCCGTCGGCGGCGCAATAGGCGACCAGCCGCACCGCAGTCGGGTGGTGCAGGGCGGCGAGGAGCCGGCCGCAGCCGACCGGGTCGCCGCGGAGCCTGTCCAGCGCCGGCCCCGGGGACTCGGCCAGCACCCGGAACCAGGGCCGGACCGCGTCGGCCAGCGGACCCGCCCCCGCCGTGAAGCCCTGCCGCAGCCGCACGGCCTCGCGCACGGCGGGCAGGCCCGGCCACTCCCTGGGCGTCGACCCGTCCCACGGCCGGTCCACAGGGCTGCTGCCCGCGAGGACGAACTCGAGGTTCGCCTCCGACAGGGCGACCCCGTCCAGTGGCGTGCCCTCGACCGGGCAGCAGGGGTCCGTGCAGACATAGGAGCGCCAGCGGTGGGTCCCGACGAGCAGCGCCTCGGGCACCATGATCCCCCGCCGTTCCAGCAGCGCCCCGGTCGCCCCGACCAGGGCCGCGTGCGGAAGGGCGGCGCCGGGGTCGAACGGCGGACACGCGTCGCCGCCGCTGCCGGGACCGCCGTCCAGCTCCCCCGAGTACACGACCAGGAGCGCGCCGGTGGCCACCGCGTCCGTGGTGGCGTACTCCGCCACCCGCTGCGCCAGCGCCCACTGGGCGAAGTCGCTGGACCCCGGCCGGGGCAGGTCGACTCGCAGGGCGGCCGCGACGCGGGTGCCGCACAACAGCAACAGCGCGAGGCTCTCGCGCGGGCGGAACCCGAGCAGGTGGTCGGCGACGGCCAGGGTCCCGGCAGTGTCTCGGACGGTGATGTTTCGCGTTTCGCTGGACATGGCCCCAGCCTCCTCCCGAGGCCGGCGGCGGCGGGTGCGGGGGCGCCGGAGTGTGGACGGCGCCGCCGACGCGGTGGGGTGTGGAGGGCCGGTGGCCCCACCGCGGCGGCCCTCCGTCAGGCCCGCGGTCCGGTCGCGGTTAGCGGGCCCTGCGCCGCCGGGCGATCGCCTCGCGCCACGGCGGAACGATCACGCCCCGCTCCGCGAGGGCTGCGCGGGCCCGCCTCCGCCAACGCAGGATCCCGACCCAGCCGACGGCCAGCGGGATGAACTGGAACGCCAGCGCCACCCGGAACGCGTCCAGGTGGTAGAGCTCGGCGGCGCCGCCCGACGCCAGGTGCAGCAGGTCCAGGATCGCCCCGATCGCGTACACGCTGATGAGCGCGGCCAGGAACCCGCCGACGTTGACGATCCCGGTGGCGGTTCCCGTGACGTGGGCCGGGTTGAAGGTGCGCGCGAAGTCGAAGCCGATCATGGATCCGGGGCCGCCGATGCCGATCAGCACGATGAGGGCGACGAGCAGCCACAGCGGCGCCGGCCCCGGCCACAGCAGCACCGCGGCCCAGGCCACCCCGACGCCGGCCAGGATCGCGAAGGCCATCGAGGAGCGGCGCAGCGGATGCCGGGCGACGGCCCGGCCGAAGAACGGCCCGCAGACCAGGGCGACGGGCACGAAGATGGACATGAGGCCGGACGCGACCGCGGGGTCCAGTCCCTGGCCGGAGACGAGGAACGGGTAGCCCCACGAAAGCAGGAACACGTTCGCGCAGAACTGCGTCGCGAAGTGCGTCCAGAACCCGAGCCTGGTCCCTGGCTCCCGCCAGGCCGCCGCGAGCATCGCGGCGGTCCGCGGGCGCGGGCCGGGCGCGGCCGGGCCCGCCGCGCGCGGCTGGTCCCGGACGACGGCCAGGGCCAGTGCCCCGGCGACGGCCGCGAGCGCCGCCAACAGGCCGAACGCCGTCGTCCAGCCGGCCAACTGGAGGACGGCGGCGAACGGGACCAGCGACAGCAGCTGTCCCAGCTGGCCGACCATCCCGGTCAGCTGGGTCAGCATCGGCACGCGCGGCCCCGTGAACCAATTGGGCAGCAGGCGGATGACGCACACGAACGTCATCGCGTCGCCCGCGCCCACGAACAGCCGCCCGGCCAGCCCCGCCGGCACGGTCTCGGCCACGGCGAGCAGGGCCTGCCCGGCGAGCATGAGGACCGCCCCGCCCGTGATCATGAACCGCGGGCCGAAGCGGTCGACCAGGACGCCCACCGGAACCTGCAGCCCCGCATAGACGACGAGTTGGACGACGCTGAACGTGGCCAGGATCGACGCGGTGGCGTCGAAGCGCTCGGTGGCCTGCAGGCCGGCCACGCCGAAGCTCGTGCGCTGCGTGACGGCCACGAGGTACGCGAAGACCGCGGTGCCCCAGACCAGCCAGGCGCGGCCGGAATCGAGCTCCCGCGGCCCGGGGCTCACCTGCCCTCGTCCTGGCCCGGCTCGCCGGCCCGCGAGGACAGGAACGCCTCGGCGGCGGACGCCAAGTCCTCGCCGTCGGGCAGCTCGTCGCCCGGGGCGACGAGCAGGGAGCGGCGCGAGGACTCGGGCACCTGCTCGTCGAAGCGGCGCTCGAAGCCGTCCACCATCCGCTGGATGTCAGGGGACTGGGCGACCTGCTCGGCGATCTGCCCCTCGACCTCGCGGGCCTGCTCGCGCAGGCGGTCGGTGGGCAGGCCCAGGCCCAGCGCCGCGCCGATGAACTCGAGCGCGGCGACGGCGGCCTGCGGGTACTCGGCGTCGGCGAGGTAGTGCGGGACGTGCAGCGAGTAGCCGACGGCGTCCCGTCCGGCCTCCGCGAGGCGCAGCTCGATGACCTGGGCGAGCCCGGCCGGGAGGTCCGCGGTCGGCGCCCAGGTGGAGATGCCCTCGATGAGGTCCGGCCGGTTCCCGTGCGCCGTCACCCCGAACCGCCGCGTGTGCGGCACCGGCAGCGGCACCCCGCCCACGGAGACGGCCAGCCGCACGTTGAGGGCGGCGGCCAGCCGGACGACGGCGGCGCTGAAGCGCTCCCACAGGAAGTCCGGCTCCGGCCCGGTCAGCAGCAGGAAGTCCCGGCCCAGCCCGTCCGTCAGCCGGTGCAGCTCGATCCGGGGCGGGCGGTAGTCGGCGAAGCGGTCGCCACGGAAGGAGATCGCGGGCCGCCGGCTGCGGTAGTCCAGCAGCAGGTCGGCGTCGAAGCTGGCGACGGTCTCGTGCTCCAGCGTGGCCAGCAGCTCCGCGGCGGTCTGGGCGACGGCCTGTCCGGCGTCCGCATGCCCCGTCAGGGCGACGACCAGCCCCAGCCCCTGGAGGCGGACGCCGTCGATCACCTCGTCGTTGAGCCTCACGAGGGACATCGGATCAGACACGGTGCTGCTCTCCTCCCGGGGTGTGCGTGGCGGGACGCTCCGGGCGGGTGGCGCGGGGCCGTGGACGGCCGCGGAACGGTTCCGGCCATTCTATCGGGCCACGGCCCGCCCCGCCGTGACCGGGGCTACGATCGAGGCGACGGAACGACCGCCACCGCGACGCGCCGGACCCGGCGCATTAAGGACCGACTGTGACCCACGCCCGCGAACTGAAGCTCTCCGCCGTCTCCCCCGACCTCCGCAAGGTGCCCGCCGACGCCCTCGTCGTCGGCGTGGCGGCGGGCGACGGCGCGGACGGGCCGCGCCTGCTGGGCGCCACCCTCCCGGCCGCTGACTCGGCGGCGCTCGCCGAGTCCCTGCCGGGACTCGGCGTCACCGGGGCCCCCGACGAGGTGCGCCGCCTGCCCGCCCCCGAGGGGACGAAGGCGCGCGTGCTGGTGCTGGTCGGCCTGGGCAAGGTCGACGGCGAGCCGGGCACGGAGGCCCTCCGCCGCGCCGCCGGGTCCGCCGCGCGCCAGCTGGCGGGGCTGTCCCGGGTGCTGTTCGCACTGCCCGCGGACACGGTCGCCGCGGCCGCGGCCGTCGCCGAGGGGGCGGCGCTGGGCGCCTATTCCTTCGCGCTCCACCGCTCGACGCCGCCCGAGCGCGGCCCGCTGACGGAGGCGGTCATCGCGACGGCGGCCTCGACGGAACGGGACCTGCCGGCGGCGCTGAAGCGCGCCGCCGTCGTCGGGCGGGCCGTCCGCGCGGCACGCGACCTCGTCAACACCGCCCCCAACGAGCTCTACCCGGACTCGTTCGCCGAGGCCGCCCGCCAGGCGGCCCAGCAGCTGCCGGTGAAGGTGACCGTCCTGGACGAGAAGCGCCTGGCCCGGGAGGGCTTCGGGGGCCTGCTGGGCGTCGGCGGCGGGTCGGCGCGTCCCCCGCGCCTGGTCAAGGTCGAGTACGCGCCCGGCAAGGCCTCCCGCCACGTCGCCCTCGTCGGCAAGGGCATCACGTTCGACACCGGCGGCATCTCGCTCAAGCCGGGCGCGAACATGCACCACATGAAGTCGGACATGGCCGGCGCCGCCGCGGTCCTGCACACCGTCCTCGCCGCCGCCGAGCTGGGACTGCCCCTGCGCGTGACCGGCTGGCTGTGCCTGGCGGAGAACATGCCCGGGAGCCGGGCGACCCGGCCGGGCGACGTCATCACCATCCACGGGGGCAAGACGGTCGAGGTGCTCAACACGGACGCCGAGGGCCGCCTGGTGCTGGCCGACGGCCTCGTCGCGGCCACGGCCGAGGCCCCGGACGCGGTCGTGGACATCGCCACCCTCACCGGCGCCCAGATGGTCGCGCTCGGCAAGCGCACGGCGGGCATCATGGGCGACGACGACGTCCGCGACGCGCTGGTCGCCGCGGCCGGCGAGGCGGGCGAACCCGCGTGGCCGATGCCCCTGCCCGAGGAGCTGCGTGCCACCTTGGACTCGACCGTGGCGGACCTGGCGAACATCGGCGAACGCCACGGCGGCATGATGACCGCGGCGGCGTTCCTGGCCGAGTTCGTCGGCGAGGGGGCCGCGCGCGTGCCGTGGGCGCACATCGACATCGCGGGCCCCGCGTTCAACGACGGCTCCCCCTACGGCTACACGCCCAAGGACGGGACCGGGGCCGGCGTGCGCACGCTCGTCGCGTTCGCCGAGGCGAACGCGCGCGCCTAGCCGGCCCGTCCACCCTTGGGGCGGCCGGTGTGACCGGCCGCGCAGGCGTCCGCGGGGTGCGTCACGCGGTTCCGGCGCGCCGGTCGCTCGGTGTGGAACCCCCTGTGGTGTGCGGATAGGGTGTCTCTCGACAGATCACCGGAACGGCGGCAGGCAAGCCCCCTGGCGTCCGCACCTACCCAGGTTCCCGTACCGCGGGGACCACATCTACGAGGGAGCGTTCACGTGGCCGAATCGGCAGCAACGCAAGAATTCGACGTCCTCATTCTCGGCGGCGGCAGCGCCGGCTACTCCGCGGCCCTGCGCGCGGTGCAGCTGGGCTTCACGGTCGGCCTGGTCGAGAAGGCCAAGCTGGGGGGCACCTGCCTGCACACGGGCTGCATTCCGACCAAGGCGTACCTGCACTCGGCCGAGCTGGCGGAGAACGCGCGCGAGGGCGCCAAGTACGGCATCAACTCCACGCTCGAGTCCATCGACATGGCGAAGGTGCGCGCGTACAAGGACGGTGTGGTCGCCGGGAAGTTCAAGGGACTCTCCGGCCTGCTGAAGATGAAGAAGGTCACGGTCATCGAGGGCAACGGACGCCTCGTCGGCCAGGACACCGTCGACGTCGACGGCACGCAGTACAAGGGCAAGAACATCATCCTGGCCACGGGATCGACCTCGAAGACCCTCGGCATCGAGATCGGCGGCCGCGTCCTGACCTCCACCGAGGCCCTGAACATGGACTCGCTGCCGGAGTCCGCGATCGTGCTCGGCGGCGGCGTCATCGGCGTCGAGTTCGCCTCCGTCTGGAAGTCGTTCGGCGTCGACGTCACCATCGTCGAGGGCCTGCCGAGCCTGGTCCCGAACGAGGACCCGGCCATCATCAAGAGCCTCGAGCGGGCCTTCAAGAAGCGCGGCATCAAGTCCAACACGGGCGTCTTCTTCGACAAGGTCGAGCAGGACGAGAACGGCGCGAAGGTCACGCTGGCCGACGGCAAGGTGTTCGAGGCCGACATGGTGCTCGTGGCCGTCGGGCGCGGCCCGGTCACGGAGGGCCTGGGCTTCGAGGAGCAGGGCGTGACGGTCGACCGCGGCTTCGTCATCACCAACGAGCGCCTGCACACGGGCGTCGGCAACATCTACGCGATCGGCGACATCGTCCCCGGCCTGCAGCTGGCCCACCGCGGCTACCAGCACGGCATCTTCGTCGCCGAGGAGATCGCCGGCCAGAACCCGGTCGTCGTCGAGGACATCAACATCCCGAAGGTGACCTTCTGCGAGCCGGAGATCGCGTCCGTGGGCTACACGGAGCCGAAGGCCAAGGAGAAGTTCGGCGAGGACCAGGTCCAGGTCCAGGAATACAACCTGGCCGGCAACGGCAAGTCCTCGATCCTGGGCACCAGCGGCATCATCAAGATGGTCCGCGTCAAGGACGGCCCCATCGTGGGCGTCCACGGGATCGGCGGCCGCATCGGCGAGCAGGTCGGCGAGGCCCAGCTCATCGTCAACTGGGAGGCCTACCCGGAGGACGTCGCGCAGCTCATCCACGCGCACCCCACGCAGAACGAGTCCCTGGGCGAGGCCGCCCTGGCCCTCGCGGGCAAGCCGCTCCACGGCTAGCCGACGGGGCGAGCCCCCCGCATCCGCCGGCCAAGGGCGGCGGACGCGGGTGGTCTAAGCTCGACCCAACGCCTCACTTGGCCGCTTCCCTCGCGCCGCCGGCCGCCAAGACAGAACGAAATGCTTTTTAAAAGGAGAACGGGGACGAAATGTCTGAAACCGTGAACTTGCCCGCCCTCGGGGAGAGCGTCACCGAAGGTACCGTGACGCGCTGGCTCAAGCAGGTCGGCGACCGCGTCGAGGTCGACGAGCCGCTGGTGGAGGTCTCGACCGACAAGGTCGACACCGAGGTTCCCTCGCCCGTCGCCGGCGTCGTCGAGGAGATCCTCGTGGCCGAGGACGAGACCGCCGACGTGGGTGCGCCGCTGGTGCGCATCGGGGACGGTTCCGGCTCCGGCGATTCCGACGCCGGCGGGGAGTCCGCCCAGGAGGAGCCGGCGGCCGAAGAGCCCGCTGCCGAGGAGCCGCAGCAGGAGGAGCAGCCGGCCCAGGAGGAGCCGGCAGAGCAGCCCCGCGATGAGGCCGACGAGCCGCAGCAGGGTGGGGGCTCCGGCGAGGGCCAGGAGGTGACGCTGCCCGCGCTGGGCGAGTCCGTCACCGAGGGCACCGTCACGCGGTGGCTGAAGCAGGTCGGCGACGAGGTCGCCGTCGACGAGCCGCTGCTCGAGGTCTCCACCGACAAGGTCGACACCGAGATCCCGTCGCCGGTCGCCGGCACGCTGCAGGAAATCCGCGTGGGCGAGGACGAGACGGCCGAGGTCGGTTCCGTGCTTGCCATCGTGGGGAGCGGCGCGGCCGCCCCGAAGGCCGAGGAGCCGAAGCAGGAGGCCCCCCAGGAGGAAGCCCCCAAGCAGGAGGCCCCCAAGGAGGAAGCCCCGAAGCAGGAGGCCCCCAAGGAGGAGGCGCCGAAGCAGGCCGCTCCCCAGCAGGAGGAGCAGGCCGGTGGAGGCGACGGCTACGTGACCCCGCTGGTGCGCCGTCTGGCGTCCAAGAACGACGTCGACCTGTCGACGGTCAAGGGCACGGGGGTCGGCGGCCGCATCCGCAAGCAGGACGTCGAAGCCGCCATCGAGCAGCAGAAGCAGCAGCAGGCCGCCCCGGCCGCCTCCGGGCAGCCGACGCAGAGCCCGCAGGCCGCCCCGGCGGTCAAGCCCTCCAGCCTCCGCGGCACCCAGGAGAAGGCCCCGCGCATCCGCCAGGTCATCGCCCGCCGCATGCGCGAGTCGCTGGATATCTCGACCCAGCTGACGCAGGTCCACGAGGTCGATGTCACGCGCATCGCCAAGCTGCGCAACGCGGCCAAGGCCAACTTCGAGGCCGTCAACGGCACGAAGCTGACCTACCTTCCGTTCATCGCCAAGGCCGTGGCCGAGGCGCTGAAGCAGCACCCGAAGCTGAACGGGGAGTACGACGAGGACCAGCAGCAGATCACGTACCACGACGCCGAGCACCTGGCGATCGCGGTGGACACCGAGAAGGGCCTGCTGGTTCCGGTGATCCAGAACGCCGGCGACCTCAACCTGGCCGGGCTGGCCGGGCGGATCGCCGACGTCGCCTCCCGCACCCGCAGCGGCAAGATCGGCCCGGACGAGCTGTCCGGCGGCACGTTCTCCATCACCAACATCGGTTCGGTGGGCGCGCTGTTCGACACCCCGATCATCAACCAGCCGCAGGTCGCGATCCTGGGCACGGGCGCGATCGTCAAGCGCCCGGTCGTGGTGACCAACGCCGAGGGCGACGACACGATCGCCATCCGCCACATGATGTACCTGTCCCTGACGTACGACCACCGGCTGGTCGACGGCGCGGACGCCGGCCGCTTCCTCATGACGCTGCGCAAGCGGCTGGAGGATGGCGCCTTCGAGGCCGACCTCGGTCTCTAGGCCCCGGCTTCGCAAGGGCCGCCGCCCCCCCACGGGGGGCGGCGGCCCTTGCGCGTTCACGGGCCCCGGACCGGCCCGCCCGCCCGGCCCCGGGCCCGGGCCGGCCCGCTCCCGGGACTTTTCGACGGCGTGTCGAAACGGCCTATGCTGGGGGCATGACTGTTGTCTCCATGATCCTGCTCTTCCTGCACATCCTCGGCGCGGCCGCGATCTTCGGCGGCTGGCTGGCCCGCTTCAAGACCCCGACGGTGGGGTTGTGGCAGTTCATCGGTGCATGGACCCAGGTGATCACCGGCCTGGCGATGGTCGGGCTCGTGGAGATGGGCGGGGGCTCCATGAACAACGCGTGGGTCGCCGTGAAGGCCGTCATCGCCATCGCCATCCTGGTCGCCGCCTGGATCGGCCGTTCCAAGGTCAAGAAGGGCCAGGAGGTCCCCACGGGCCTGGCCCATGCCGTGGGCGGGCTGGCGCTGATCAACATCGCCGTCGCGACCCTCTGGAGCTAGTTCCCGCGCCGCAGGCCGCCGGCGGGCACCCACGGGTGTCTTCCGGCGGCCTGTTGCTTCCCCGCGCCCCGTCCCTACGATGGTCCCGTCCGGCGGCGTCCGCCGGGACACGACGAAGGGAGGACCACATGGCCACCACGCGTTCGGCCAGCACCGTCTGGAGCGGCGACCTATCCACCGGCAGCGGCCAGACGACGCTCGAGACCTCGGGGCTCGGCACGTATGAAGTGACCTGGAAGGCGCGCGCCGAGGACACCGTCGGCAAGACGAGCCCCGAGGAGCTCATCGCCGCGGCGCACACCTCCTGCTACTCGATGGCGCTCAGCAACATCCTCAAGGAGGCGGGCTTCCCTCCCGAGCGGCTCGAGACCCGGGCCGAGGTCGACTTCGACACGTCCGACGGCCCGCGGATCTCCGCCATCCGGCTGACGCTCTCGGCCACGGTCCCCGGGATCGACGAGGAGACCTTCCAGAAGTCGGCCGAGGCGGCGAAGGACGGCTGCCCCGTGTCCAAGGCGCTCGCGTCCGTCCCGAGCATCACGCTCAAGGCCACGCTGGGCTCCTGAGCCGGCACGACGGCGGCGGGGAACCGGTGGGGCCAGGGGGGGGAGCCGTTTCCTTTCCCCCCTCTCCCCCGCCGCCGTTTCCGTGCCCGCCCCTACGTCCGGTCCTGGGGGCGGGGCGGCAGCGTTCCCGCGGAGAAGTCCCGTTCGACGGACTCCGGGGGGCGCTGGGTGGGGATCTCGCGCAGCATCTCCTGGAGGATCCCGACGGCGTGCTCCAGCTGCGGGTCCTCCCCCGCCGCGTGGGCGTGCGGCGGGAACACCACCTCGATGTCCGGCTCGACGCCCCGGTTCTCGACGCCGAGCCCGGTCCCGCCGGTGAACCAGGTGGCGTAGCGGGGCTGGGTGACTCCGGTGCCGTCAGCCAGGGTGAAGAGCATGTCGATGCCGACGACGCCGCCCCAGGTCCGCACGCCGACCACCGGCCCGATGGCCCGCATCTTGGCCACCTGCGTGATGATGTCCCCGTCGGAGCCCGCCCACTCGTCCGTGAGCACGACGATCGGGCCGCGCGGGGCGTTGGCCGGGTAGGTCCCGGTGCGCAGCTCGCGCGCCACGCTCCAGGACAGGACGCGGCGGCCGATGAGCTCGGCCACCAGTTGCGACGTGTGCCCGCCCCGATTGCGGCGCACGTCCACCACCAGCGCGTCGCGCTCCGTCTCGGTGTCCAGGTCGCGGTGCAGCTGGGCCCAGCCGTTCGCCATCATGTCCGGGACGTGCAGGTAGCCGAACGCGCCGCCGGAGGCTTCCCGGACGGTGCGCCGGTTGGAGGCGACCCAGGCCTGGTAGCGCAGCCGCTGCTCGTCGCGGACAGGCACGACGGCGACGCGCCGCACCCGTCCCTCCCGGCCCCGCGGCCCGTCCTGCACCGTGAGTTCCACCGTGCGGCCGGCCGCGCCGCCCAGCAGCGCCTCGGGGCCGCCCGCGCGCGGGACGGCGACGCCGTCGACCGCCAGGATCGCGTCGCCCTCGCGCACGGCGGCGCCGGGCGCCGCCAGGGGGGACGCGGCCTGCGGGTCGGACGATTCGCCGGGCAGGACGGCCGCGACCCGCCACAGGCCGTCCCGGAGGACCAGGTCGGCCCCCAGGTGCCCCTGCCGCCCGGCCTCCGGCTCCACGGGCCGGGGCGTCACGTAGGCGTGGGAGGTGCCGAGCTCGCCCTGCATCTCCCACAGCAGGTCCACGAGGTCGTCGTGGCCGCCGAGCCTCCCGACGAGCGGCCGGTACGCCGCGCGCACGCCCTCCCAGTCCACGCCGGCCATCCCGGCGTCCCAGTAGAAGTCCCGCTGCAGCCGCCAGGCCTCGTCGAACGCCTGGCCCCAGACGGCGACGGGGTCGAGGTCCACGCGGATCCGGTCCAGGTCCACGGCGTGGGAGGCCGGGTCGCCGTCGTCGACCTTCTTGTCGGCGGGAACGCTGCGCACGGTGCCCTCGTGCCGGTAGACGAGGCGGGTCCCGTCTCCGCTGGCCCGGTAGTCGGCGAGCGCGTCGACGAGGGTCTGCGCGGCGCGCTCGGCGAGGTCGAAGCGCTCGAGGCGCAACGCGGGCTCCCGCTCGTCGGGGGCGCGCCCGTCGCCGAGGACACCCGTCGAGTCGTCGGCGAGCCACAGGAGCGCCCCGGGCACCGCGGTCAGTCGCGTGTAGCGGCCCTGCGGGACGGGCACGGCGACGAGCCGCTGCCCGATGCCCTCGGCATCCACGCTGGTGGCGGGCGCCTGCTTCGGGTCGCGGTCCGGCCCGGTGCCGGAGGGGTCCTCCGGCCGGTACGGGGCGGGACCGAACGGACTGGGCGTCTCGGAGTCCAGCGGCACCAGGAAGGGCTTGGTCGACGCGGGGAACGCGAGGTCGAAGCCGTGCGTGTCGTAGACGGGATCGAAGCTGCGCTCGGACAGGAACGCCAGGTGCAGGCCGTCCGCCGTGAACGACGGCGAGTGGTCGGCGAAGCGCCCGTCGGTCACCTCGATGGCGTCGCCACCGGCGGTCGGGGCCAGGAGGATGCGGGTGCGCCCGGCGAACGCCGCGACGGGTTCGGCCCAGGCCACCCACGCGGAGTCCGGGGAGAACGCGAAGCCGTCGATGGCCCCGTGGCGGCTCCGTCCGAGGTCGGTGGTCCGGCCGGTGGCCGTCTCCAACAGGTGGGCCTCGCCGTATTCGGTGCCGATCGCGACCCAGGCTCCGTCCGGGCTGGCCTCGAGGCTGCGGACGCGCCCCGAACCCGGCAGGTCCCGGCGGACCGTGCCGGTGGCGTCGCCGCCCTCGGCCGTGCCGGTGTCGGGCGCGTCCGTGGGTGGCGTGGCCCCGTCGACCGTGCCGTCGCCGGACTCGCCTGCCGCGGCGCCGCCGTCGGGCGTGGAGTCCCCGGGCGTCGCGCCGCCGGGGCGGCCGCCCCGGTCGTCCCCGCCTTCCACGGGGCCGGTGACCCGGGCCGCGCTGACGGGCTGCGGCAGGACGATGGCCTCCCCGTCCCCGTCGTCCTGGCCCCCGGCTTCGGAGGCGGCGGGGCCCTCGCCCCGGGGCCGGTCGGTGCCGCGGTCCGGGGCGTCGGCTCCCGGCTGCTCCGCGCCGTCGGGCGCCGTGCCGTCGGACCCGGCGCCGGGGCCCCCGCCGGCGGGCGGGGCGGGAGTGGCATCGAGGGGGGCGATGAACAGTGCCTCCTCCCCGCCGCGGTCCGCCAGGTAGGCGACCCGGTCGGTCCCGACCGGGCGGCCGAGCCGGGCGCGGACGCCGGCCTCGGCGGCGATGGCGCGGGCGGGCCCCCGCCGGTGGAGCAGGAGGTGCAGCGTCCCGTGGGTCTCGACGACGCTCGCGGCGCCCGTCGCGTCGGGCACCGTGTCGGCCAGGTGGGCTGACGCGTCCAGCCGGCGCGGGCGGCGGGCCTGCCCCGCGGAGGCCAGCGTGACGGGGACGGGCCGGGGCTCCGCCTCGAGGGACTCGAGCAGCAGGAGGTCGCCCGCGTGCTGGTACACCAGCCGGTCCCCGTCCGAGGACAGGTGCCGGGCGTAGAAACGGTCGTGGTCGGTGTGGCGGCGCAGGTCCGTGCCGTCGGGCGCGACCGAGTAGACGTTGCCGTACCCCTCGTGGTCGGAGAGGAACGCGATGCGGCGGCCGACCCAGGTGGGGTCCGCCAGGTTCGTGTCGAGGTCGGGCAGGAGGCGCGTGAACCCTCCCCCGCCGTCGCGGTCGATCCACAGCTTGCCGGCGGTGCCGCCGCGGTAGCGCTTCCAGTGCGCGGGCTCGCGGCTGAGGGCGGTGCCGAGCACCAGTGGCCGGTCGTCGCCGACGGATTGGCCCCAGGCCAGCGTGTTCACGGGTCCGTAGGGCAGCAGCCGCGCCGGGCCGCCGTCCAGGGGAACGGCGCGCGCCCACGTCAGCCGCGTGTCGCCCTGCCCGTGGGCGCTGACGACGACGACCTCGCCGGCGGGCGTGAACCCGCGCACCCGCGTGTTCGGCTGGCCCCATCGGGTGAGCTGGCGGTATCCGCCGCCGTCGACCCGGGCGGCGACCGCCTCCATGCCGCCGTCGACCTCGGTGGTCCACGCCAGGTGCGTCCCGTCGGGCGAGAACCGCGGGTGGCTGATGGGCCGTCCGGCGGCGGAGAGGCGCCAGGCCCGTCCGCCGGCGACGGGGGCGAGCCAGACGTCGTCCTCGGCGACGAACGCGAGGAGGTCGTGGTGCAGGGCGGGATGGCGCAGGTAGCTCGTGGACGTCATTCCCCGATCCTACCGAGCGGCTCCGCGGTGCCCCGGCCGTCCCGCACGCGCTCGATCCGCCACTCGCCGTCGACGCGGCGCAGCTCCAGGACGATGCGCTGGACGGTCGGCGCCCGGACGGTCTCGACCGTTTCCCCTGCGGCGTCGACGACCCGGTAGGGGGCGATGGTGCTCGTGGCGGCAACGGCCGCCCGGCCGGTGGCGCTCGAGCGCACCTCCACGTCCCCGAGCTCCGTCTCCAGCCCCCGGTAGCGCATCCCGCCGTCCCGCAGGCGCTCGAGGGTCCGCGCGTCGGCGCGGGCCGACGTTCCCCCGGGCGCGTGCACCGCCCCCAGCCCGGCCGGGTCCGCGGCGGACAGGAGCGCGTCCCGCCGGGAGGCGAGGGCGACGGCGGCCCGGGCCGGCTGCCCCGGAACGGCGATGGCGCCCCACCCCGACGGGCCCTCTGGGCCCGGCTCGGTGGCGCCCGGATCGGTGGCTCCCGGGGACGGCACCGGGGCCGGGGCCCTGCCGGACGTGCGGCTCTGGGTCCCGCCGGGGTCGCCGGCCGCGGGGGCCGTGCCGGCGCCGGCGTCGGGTGCCGCGGGCGGGACCGCGGCCGCGTCCTGCCCCAGGAGGCGCGCCCCCACCGCCACGGTCGCCGCGAGCAGCACGACGGCGGCGCCCGCCGCCCAGGCCCGGCCGCGCCCGGGGAGGGCCGAGGCCAGGCGGCGCAGCGGGCCCCGGGCCGCCGCCGGCCCCGTCCGGGTCACCATGTCCTCCAGCGCGTCGGGATGGACGGACTCGACGAGGGAGACCGGTTCGGGCGCGGCCCCGCAGAAGACCCGGACCGCGAGGTCGGCCGCCGCGGGACGGGCGGAGGGGTCCTCGTCGAGGCACTCCTCGAGGAGGCGGGCGAAGTCGTCGGGGATGCGCTCCACGAGGGTGCCGAGCGGCGGACGCACGCGCGTGGGCGCGGGGGTCCGCCCGGTGAGGGCGAACCAGGCCACGGCCGCCAGGGAGAACACGTCCCCCGCCGGGTTGAGGCGGCGCGGGTCGTTCGGCTCCGGCGCGCGGAACCCCGGCGTTCCGCCCTCCGGCCCGGGGTCGCCCACGAGCCCGGCCAACCCGAAGTCCGCCAGCTGGGGCCGCCCGGACGCCGAGAAGAGGATGTTCCCCGGCGCGACGTCCCCGTGCACGGCCCCAGCGGAGTGGAGGTGGGCGAGCGCCTGCGCGATGGGGGCGACCACGGTCACGCACTCCCCGAGCCGGATGGGTCCGCGGGCGGCCACGACGTCGGCGAGGGATCCGCCCGGCAGGAAGTCCATCGCGACGGCCGGACCGGCCGTCGTCTCGACCGTGCCGTGGACCCTGACCAGGTGCGGGTGCTCGATCGCGCGCAGCACGTCGACCTCCCGCGCGAGCGGCTCCGCTCCGCCACCGGCACCGGTCTTCAGGGCCAGGCGCCCGCCGGCCGCGAGGTCGGTGGCGACGTACACGCTGCCGGTGCCGCCCCGGCCGACCAGCCGCTCCACGCGCAGCCCGGCCGCACGCGGAAGGGCGGGGTCCGCCCCGGTGCCCGGGGATTCGTGCGGCTGCGCGGAGTCCATGCCACCGTTCTACCGGACGCGGCGCCGCGGAACCGGGGTTATCCACAGGGTCTCGGGTTTCGGGCCTCGCGGGGCGGCGGCGTACGCTGGAACGCATGACCTTGAACTTCCAACGGCTGGGCCTCGCCCCGGACTTCGTGGACTACATGGAGGCCTGGGAGCTGCAGCGGACCATTCACGCGGAGGTCGCGGCCGGATCCCGCGGCCCCGAGGTGCTCCTCCTCGAGCACGCGGCCGTCTACACGGCCGGGAAGCGCACCGAACCCGAAGACCTGCCGCAGGACGGCACGCCGGTCATCGACGTCGACCGGGGCGGCAAGCTGACCTGGCACGGGCCGGGCCAGCTCGTGGGCTACCCGATCGTCGAGCTCGTCAGCCGGGCCGGCATCCGCGACTACGTGGAGCGCCTCGAGGAGGTGCTGATCCGCGTGGTCGCCGAGTACGGCATCAAGGGCACCCGGATCAAGGGCCGCTCCGGCGTCTGGGTCGAGGGCGAGGGACTCGCGCCCGACCGGAAGATCGCCGCCATCGGCATCCGCGTGGACCACGGCGTGACCATGCACGGGTTCGCGCTGAACTGCTCCCACGACCTGGCCCCGTACCAGCAGATCGTCCCCTGCGGCATCACCGACGCCGGGGTCACCACGATCTCCCTGGAGTCCGGCCGCACGGTCACCCCCGCCGACGTGGTCGACCGCGTCCAGGCGGAACTCGAGGCCATCCTCCCCCCCGCACTCAAGGCCCCCACCGAGGCACCCGAAGGAGTCCTGTCATGAGCGTCGCCCCCGAAGGACGCCGCATGCTGCGCATCGAGCAGCGCAACGCCGCCACCCCCGTCGAGCGCAAGCCCGACTGGATCAAGGCCAAGGTCAACATCGGCCCCGAATACGTCGAGCTGAAGAAGCAGGTCAAGACGGAGGGCCTGCACACGGTCTGCGAGGAGGCCGGCTGCCCCAACATCTTCGAGTGCTGGGAGGACCGCGAGGCCACGTTCCTCATCGGCGGCTCCGAGTGCACCCGCCGCTGCGACTTCTGCCAGATCGACACCGGCAAGCCCGCGGCACTGGACCGCGCCGAGCCGTTCAAGGTCGCGATGAGCGTCAAGAAGATGGACCTGCGCTACGCGACCGTCACCGGCGTCGCCCGCGACGACCTGGAGGACGAGGGCACGTGGCTCTACGCGGAGACCGTCCGCCAGATCCACCGGATGAACCCCGGCACCGGCGTCGAGCTGCTGATCCCGGACTTCTCCGGCAAGCCGGAGTACCTGGACGCGATCTGCGACTCCGCGCCCGAGGTCTTCGCGCACAACGTCGAGACCGTCCCGCGCCTCTTCAAGTCGATCCGCCCGGCGTTCCGCTACGAGCGCTCCCTGGCCGTGATCACCCACGGCCGCGACCGGGGCATGATCACCAAGTCGAACCTGATCCTGGGCATGGGCGAGACCCGCGAGGAGATCTCCGAGGCGATGCGCGACCTCCACGAGGCCGGCTGCGACCTGCTCACCATCACGCAGTACCTGCGCCCGACGGAGCGGCACCACCCGGTCGAGCGCTGGGTCAAGCCGCAGGAGTTCGTCGAGCTCTCCGAGGAGGCCGAGGAGCTGGGCTTCCTGGGCGTCATGAGCGGGCCGCTCGTGCGCTCCTCCTACCGCGCCGGCCGCCTCTGGGCCGGCGCCATGCGCAAGAAGGGCCTGACGATCCCCGAGGAGCTGTCGCACATCGAGGAGTCGGGCAGCACCCGGCAGGAGGCGGCCACCCTCCTGCAGGCGGCGCGCTGACCGGCGCTGGCGGTAGACTGGAGTCACTATGGCCAAGACCACCGATAACCCCGCGCAGGACGCCGGATCCCCGAAGAGGGGCCTGTTCTCCCGCAAGCCCAAGGCCGAGAAGGCCACCAAGGAGCCCGGCCGGCTGAAGCAGCTCGGCCAGGTCTTCCAGATGACCCGCCGCCACGACCCCAGCGTCGTGTGGCTGATGCTGCTGGCGTTCCTGGGCGTCCTGGCCGTCGGCCTGCTCGTGGGCCTCCTGGTCAACAACTGGATCACCATGCTGCTCGTGGCGATCCCGCTGGGCCTCCTCGCCGCCGTCTTCATCATGTCCCGCCGGGCCGAGAAGGCGGCGTTCGCACAGCTGGAGGGCCGCCAGGGCGCCTCCGGCGCGGCCATGAGCGTCCTGCGCCGCGGCTGGATCCTCAAGGAGCAGCCAGTCGCGATCAGCCCGCGCACGCAGGACCTCGTGTTCCTGGCGATCGGCCGCCCGGGCGTCGTCCTCGTCACCGAGGGCCCGACCGGCCGCGTCCGGCAGCTGGTCGAGGCCGAGCGCCGCCGGCTCGGCCGCGTGCTGCCCAACGTGCCGATCCACGTCGTCAACGCGGGCAGCCAGGAGGGCCAGACCCCCCTCGCCGAGGTGGCGAAGACGATGAAGAAGCTCCCCAAGGCCATCACGCGCCAGGAGGTGCACGCGGTCGACAAGCGCATCAGCACGCTCGGCAGCGCCAAGCCGCCGATCCCGAAGGGCATTGACCCGATGCGGGCCCGCCCCGACCGCCGCGCCATGCGCGGGCGCTAAGCCGCACGGACCACGCAAGAGGCCCGGACCCCGAGGGGTCCGGGCCTCTCCGGCGTCCGGGGCGGCGTCGGCGTTCCGGACCGCGGCGGCTCCGCCGTCGACGCCGTCGACGGCGCAGGGCGCGGGCGGGCCCCGCTAGATGCGCACGAGGACGGTCTTGGCCACGCGGTCGTGCAGGCCGCGCTGGTCCGCGTCGGCCAACAGCGGCGGGACCACGAGCAGGAGCAGGGCCGTGCGGAGGGCGACGGCGAGCGGCGTCGCCGCCCGGCCGTCCATGCCCTGGACCTGCATGCCGAGGGCGCGGTGGCCGATCGAGTGCCCCGTGACCCCGACGAAGAGCAGCTGCGTGCCGGCGAACACGGCCAGGTTCGCGAAGCCGTCCCCGCCGAAGAACAGGCCGGAGACCAGCATGGCCAGGCCCCAGTCGATGACCAGTGCCCCGAGGCGCCGGCCGAACCGTGCGATGCTGCCGGGGCCGTCGGCGGGGCGCCCCAGCCGCTGGCCCGGCCACTGCTGGCCGTTGAGTTGGGGCGGGCCCTCGAGCCAGGAGCCGAAATCCTTGCGTTCCACCCCTCTAGGGTATCGGCGCCCCGGCCGGTCGGCGGCCCGGCGTGGCGGGGACCACTCCCGGTATCGGCCGTGTTACACGGGGGAAACAATTGCGTGACGGCCGGTTAACCCCCGGGGGCTAGGCTGGGTGGCGACAACGGGCGGAAAGCCGTCCGGTCCGGACGCCCACGCTGGCGCCGGGCGCCACCTCATTCAGGAGCAACTGAAGATGTTCAAGAACTCGGACGAAGTCCTCAAGTACATCGCCGATGAAGACGTGAAGTTCGTCGACATCCGATTCACCGACCTCCCGGGCGTGCAGCAGCACTTCAACATCCCGGCCAAGACCGTCGATGCGGACTTCTTCGAGAACGGCCAGCTCTTCGACGGCTCGTCCATCCGCGGCTTCCAGGGCATCGCCGACTCGGACATGCAGCTGCTGCCGGACGTGACGACCGGCTTCATCGACCCGTTCCGCGTCGAGAAGACCCTGGCGTTCAACTTCTCCATCGTCAACCCGCGCACGGGCGACCCGTACCACCGCGACCCGCGCGGCGTCGCCGAGCGCGCCGAGGCCTACCTCGCGTCCACCGGCATCGCGGACACCGCGTTCTTCGCCCCGGAGGCGGAGTTCTTCATCTTCGACAACGTCCAGTACGAGTCGAAGCCGCAGGGCTCCTTCTACAAGGTCGACTCCATCGAGGCCCCGTGGAACACGGGCCGCAAGGAGGAGGGCGGCAACCAGGGCTACAAGACCCCGTTCAAGGGCGGCTACTTCCCGGTCTCCCCGACCGACAAGCAGGCCGACCTGCGCGACGCGATCTGCCTCGAGCTGGACGCCGCCGGCCTCGAGGTCGAGCGCAGCCACCACGAGGTGGGCGCGGCCGGCCAGGCGGAGATCAACTACAAGTTCAACACCCTGGTGCACTCGGCCGACGACATCCTGAAGTTCAAGTACATCGTCAAGAACGTCGCCGACGCCTGGGGCAAGTCCGCCACGTTCATGCCCAAGCCGATCTTCGGCGACAACGGCTCCGGCATGCACTGCCACCAGTCGCTGTGGCAGGACGGCGTGCCGCTGTTCTACGACGAGAAGGGCTACGCCGGCCTGTCCGACACGGCCCGCTGGTACATCGGCGGCCTGCTCAAGCACGCCTCCGCCGTCCTGGCGTTCACGAACCCCACCGTGAACTCCTACAAGCGCCTCGTGAAGGGCTTCGAGGCCCCGGTGAACATGGTGTACTCGCAGGGCAACCGCTCGGCGGGCATCCGCATCCCGATCACGGGCTCGAACCCGAAGGCCAAGCGCATCGAGTTCCGCGCGCCGGACGCGTCCGCCAACCCGTACCTGGCGTTCGCGGCCCAGCTGATGGCCGGCCTGGACGGCATCCGCAACCGCATCGAGCCGGCCGAGCCGATCGACAAGGACCTCTACGAGCTGCCGGCCGAGGAGGCCAAGGACATCCAGAAGGCCCCGGGCTCCCTCGAGGAGGCCCTGCTGGCCCTCGAGGAGGACTACGAGTTCCTGCTCGCCGGCGACGTGTTCACCGAGGACCTGATCCGCACCTGGATCGAGTTCAAGCGCGAGAACGAGATCAAGCCGCTGTCCCTGCGCCCGAACCCGTACGAGTTCGAGCTCTACTACGGCTGCTAGCCCACGCCGCAGACCACGAGGGGAGGCCCACCGCGCGCGGTGGGCCTCCCCTCGTGCGTGCGTCCCGGCTACCCGGCCACGGTGGTCAGCACGAACGCGGACGGTTCGTCCGCGGTGACGCCGTGCAGCGCGTCGGGCAGCACGAACAGCCCGCCGTGCTCGACCCGCTGTTCGCCGCCGTCCCACCGGACGGTGATGGCCCCCTGGAGGACGAGCAGCGTCGCGGACTCGGGCTTCGTGTGGTCGCCCAGCACTCCCCCGGCCCGCATGGCGATGATGGTGTGGCGCAGCCGGCCGTCGTGCAGGACGGCCGCGGCGCTGCGCCCGTGTGCGTCCCCCTCGGCCTTCGCCAGGTGCTGCCGGGCGAGCTCGTCGAGTTCGGCCTTGGTCACATGCATAGTGTCCCCCTACTCCCAGTCGTGGTCCGCGGCACCGTAGAAGTGCCGCTCGAACACCTGCCGCGCGCGGCGCGCGGCCCGGCGGTAGTCCTCCTCGAGCACCGCCCCGTGGTGGGCAGGATACCCGCACCACCGCGCCACGGCCTCCAGGTCCCGCCAATGTCCGGGCAACACGTCCGAGGGGCGGCCGGTGCACGCCGTCGTGGCGCTGCGCACGCGCGTGGCGAACGTCCACGCCTCGTCCAGCAGTTCCGCGTCCTCCCCCGGCAGCAGGCCGGCCGCGGCCAGCGCGCGCAACGCCGGGCGCGTCGAGGTGGTCCGCAGTCCCGCGACCTCCCCGGCGTGGCGCAGCTGCAGCAGCTGGACCAGCCACTCGACGTCGCTCAGGCCGCCGCGGCCGAGCTTGACGTGCCGGGCCGGGTCCGCCCCCCGCGGCAGCCGCTCGGACTCGACCCGGGCCTTGATCCGCCGGACGTCGACCGCCTCGCGCTCCGTCAGGCCCCGCCCGTAGCGCACGCCGTCGACCAGCGCCATGAACTCGTCGGCCAGGGCGTCGCTGCCAGCCATCGGCGCGGCCCGCAGCAGCGCCTGCCGCTCCCAGGTCTCCACCCAGCGCTCGTAGTACTCGCGGAACGAATCGAGGCTGCGCACGAGCGGTCCCCGCTTGCCTTCCGGGCGCAGGTCGGCGTCCAGGACGAGCTTCGGCTCGGCGCGCACGGCCGGCGCGAGGGGCTGGGTGAGCAGCTTCGCGAGGGCCGTGACGATGCGCTGCGCCTGCTCCTGGGCGGCCTGCGGGTCCGCCCCGTCGCGGGGCTTGTGCACGTACAGGACGTCTGCGTCGGAGCCGTAGCCGATCTCCCGCCCGCCCTGGCGGCCCATGGCGACCACGAGCACGTCCGTGAGCCGCCCGGCACCGGCGCCCTCCGCGTACTCGGCGACCCGCAGCGCGGCCAGGACCGTCGCCCGGTCCGCGTCGGAGAGGGCCGCGCCGATCCCGTCGACGTCGAGCAGGCCGGCCGAGTCGGCCAGGGCGGTGCGCAGGATCTCCCGGCGCCGGTTCAGCCGGATCAGGCGCATGGCCGCGGCCGGGTCGTCGTGGCGCCGCAGCTTCGCCTCCGACTCGGCCCACAGCGCGTCGAATCCGCGCGGGGCGAGTTCCTTGTCCGTTCCCAGCCACGCGGCGGACTCCGGCGAGACCTCCAACAGGTCCGTCACGAGGCGGCTGCCCGAGAGCACGTGGCACAGCCGCTCCGCCCCCGCCGGCGAGTCCCGGAGCATGCGCAGGAACCACGGCGACTCCCCCAGCGCCTCGCTGAGGCGACGGAAGCCGACCAGCCCCGCGTCCGGGTCCACGCCGTCGGCCAGCCAGCCCAGCAACACGGGGAGCAGCTGCCGCTGCAGGGCGGCCCGTCGCTTGACTCCCGAGGTGAGGGACTCGATGTGGCGCATGGCCTGCTTGGGGTCCAGGTAGCCCAGCGCCTTCAGCCGCGCCTGGGCGGCCTCCGGGGACAGGCGCACCTCGTCCGTACTGAGGTTGGCCGCCGTCGCCAGCAGGGGGCGGTAGAAGATGCGCTGGTGCAGGCGGGCGACCTCGCGCTTGGTGGCCTGCCAGCGCTCGGCGAGCGACTCCGCCGTGCGCCCCGCCAGGTCCCCGGGCCCGGCCGCGGCACGGGCCAGGACGCGCCGCTCCGCCTCCTTCTCCGGCATCAGGTGGGTGCGGCGCAGGTGCACGAGCTGGATGCGGTGCTCGAGCACGCGCAGGTCCCGGTAGGCGCCGTCGAGCGCCGCGGCGTCCTTGCGCCCGATGTACCCGGCGTCGCTGAGCGCGGCGATGGCCCCGACGGTGTCCCGCACGCGCAGCGACGGGTCCGCCCGCCCGTGGACGAGCTGGAGCAGCTGCACGGCGAACTCCACGTCCCGCAGCCCCCCGGGCCCGAGTTTCAGCTGCCGGGGCAGCTCCCGCGCGGGGATGTTCTCGGTGACCCGCCGGCGCATCCCCTGCACGGAGTCCACAAAGCCCTCGCGCTCCGAGGACGCCCAGACCAGCGGGTCCACCACCTCCTCGTACGCGCGGCCCAGCTCCGCGTCCCCGGCCGCGAACCTCGCCTTCAGCAGCGCCTGGAACTCCCAGCTCCGCGCCCATTTGGCGTAGTAGGCGCTGTGGGAGTCCAGCGTGCGCGACAGCGCGCCGTCCCGGCCCTCGGGGCGCAGGTTCGCGTCCACCTCCCACAGCGCCGGCTCCCGGCCCGGCGAGGACAGGGCGCGGGCGATGCCCGCAGCGAGGTCGGCGGCGACCGCGGCGGCCGTGTCGGGGTCGGTGCCGTCGTCGGCCGCGTGGACGTAGACGACGTCGACGTCGGAGATGTAGTTCAGTTCGCGCGCGCCGCACTTGCCCATGGCGATGACGGCGAGCCGGACGGGGGCGACGGCGTCGGCCCCGTGCCGCTCCCCCGCCTCGGAGCGGGCGACGGCGAGTCCCGCCTCCAGGGCCGCGCCGGCGAGGTCGGCGAGCTCGGCCGCGACGGCGGGCAGGACCGCCGCCGGGTCCGGCGCGCACAGGTCGCGGACGGCGAGGTCGGCGAGCCGGGCCCGGTAGGCGGTCCGCAGGGACGCGACGGCCTCGGGGCCGTGGTCCGCGGCGACGGGACGGGCGAGGTCCGGGTCCGCGCCGACGGAGGCGAGCAGGGCCCGGCGCAGCTCCGCTGCGGCCACCGGGGCCGCGTCGGCGGGCGCCGCCCGCTCCAGCAGCCCGAGGTGCTCCGGGTGGCGCAGCAGGAAGTCGCCGAGCGCCTCGGACGCGCCGAGGAGCCGGAACAGCGGCAGGGCCTCCGGGCCGCGCCCCGCGAGGTCCCGCACCGCGGGGTGGCGCTCGGCGAGGCGGACCAGCGAGAGCAGGGCCAGGTCGGGGTCGGCCGCGGCGGCGAGGCCGGCGACGAGCCCGTCGCCGTCGACCCCCTCCAACTCGGGCGCGGCCAGGAACCGCCGGGCCCGCTCGACGTCGTCGAAGCCGGCGGAGAGCAGGCGGCGGGTGGCGATCACGCGGGGCCCTAGAGGATGCCCAGGTACCGGTTGAGCTCGAACGGGCTGACGTTCTGCCGGTACGCGTTCCACTCGTCGCGCTTGTTGCGCAGGAAGTTCTCGAACACCTGCTCGCCGAGGATCCCCGCGACCAGGTCGGACTCCTCCATGATCCGCACCGCGTCGTGGAGGCTTCCGGGCAGCGGGTCGTGGCCCAGGGCCCGCCGCTCCGCCGCGGTCAGGCTCCAGACGTCCTCCTCGGCGCCCGGGGGCAGGTCGTAGCCCTCCTGGATGCCCTTGAGGCCCGCCCCGAGGACGACGGCGTAGGCCAGGTACGGGTTGGCGGCCGAGTCCACGCCCCGGTACTCGACGCGCGCGGACTGGCCCTTGTTCGGCTTGTACAGCGGCACGCGCACCAGGGCGGAGCGGTTGTTGTGGCCCCACGACAGGTGGCTGGGCGCCTCTCCCCCGCCCCAGAGGCGCTTGTAGGAGTTCACGAACTGGTTGGTCACGGCCGTGAACTCGGGCGCGTGCCGGAGGATCCCGGCGATGAACTGACGGGCGGTGCGCGAGAGCTGGTACTCCTGGCCCGCCTCGAAGAACGCGTTCGTGTCCCCCTCGAACAGGGAGAAGTGCGTGTGCATGCCGGAGCCGGGGTGCTCGGAGAACGGCTTGGGCATGAACGTGGCGTAGATGCCCTGCTGGATCGCCACCTCCTTGACCACGGTGCGGAAGGTCATGATGTTGTCCGCGGTCTGCAGCGCGTCGGCGTAGCGCAGGTCGATCTCGTTCTGGCCGGGCCCGTTCTCGTGGTGGCTGAACTCCACGGAGATGCCCACGGCCTCGAGCATGGTCACTGCCTTGCGCCGGAAGTCCTGGGCGACGCCCCCGGTAACGTGGTCGAAATAGCCGCCGTAGTCGACCGGCTGCGGCTCCCCGGACGCCCCGAGCCGCTCGGACTCCAGCAGGTAGAACTCGATCTCCGGGTGCGTGTAGCAGGTGAAGCCCATGTCCGCGGCCACCTCGAGCTGGCGCTTGAGGACGCTGCGCGGGTCGGCCGGGGAGGCGGCGCCGTCGGGCGTGAGGATGTCGCAGAACATGCGCGACGTCGGCTCCCGCTCGCCGCGCCACGGCAGGATCTGGAACGTGGACGGGTCCGGCTGCAGGAGCATGTCCGACTCGTAGATGCGGGACAGGCCCTCGATCGAGGAGCCGTCGAAGCCCAGGCCCTCCTCGAACGCGCCCTCGACCTCGGCCGGCGCCAGGGCCACGGACTTCAGGGAACCGACGACGTCCGTGAACCACAGCCGCACGAAACGCACGTCCCGTTCCTCGATCGTCCTGAGGACGAACTCCTGCTGGCGGTCCATGCGGCTCCTTCCGGCGGGGTGGCTCCGGCGGCCCGCCCGGCGGCCGCCATCGGCCCCACTCTACCCGCCGATTCCGCAGCGCGGCGTGAAGTAGGCTGAGGCCATGAGCGCCGACGCGACCACGCCCGCCTACGGTTCCGGCTCCCCCACCCGCATCCGCATCGGGCACCTGGCCCGGTGCAAGGCGGAAGGGAGCCGCTTCGCCATGCTCACGTGCTACGACGCACAGCTGGCCGGCGTCTTCGACGAGGCGGGCGTCGAGACCCTCCTCGTGGGCGACTCCGCGGCCAACAACGTCATGGGCTACGGGACGACCCTGCCGATCACGCTCGACGAGATGATCGTCTTCGCCAAGTCCACGGCCGCCGGCGCGCGGCGGGCCCTGGTCGTGTGCGACCTGCCGTTCGGCTCCTACGAGTCCTCGCCCGAGCAGGCCGTCGCCTCCTCGGTGCGGCTCATGAAGGAGGCCGGCGTCCACGCCGTCAAGATGGAGGGCGGCCGGCACTTCGTCCCGCACGTGCGGGCCCTGGTCGCCGCCGGCATTCCCGTCATGGCGCACGTCGGATTCACCCCGCAGAGCGAGCACGCGCTGGGCGGCTACCGGGTCCAGGGCCGCGGCGACGCCGCCGACGCCGTGCTGGCCGACGCGCTGGCCCTCGAGGAGGCCGGGGCGTTCTGCGTGCTCATGGAAATGGTCCCGGCCGACGTCGCGGCCCGGGTCGACCAAGCCCTGCAGGTGCCGACCATCGGCATCGGGGCGGGCAACGCCACCACCGGGCAGGTGCTCGTCTGGCAGGACATGCTGGGCCTGCGGGAGGGCCGGCTGCCGCGCTTCGTCAAGCGGTACGCGGACCTGCGTTCCACGATCGGCGACGCCGTCCGCACCTACCGCGACGACGTGCTCACCGGCGCGTTCCCGGCCGGCGAGCACTCCTTCTAGCGCCCGCCGCGCCGGCGGCTACTCCTCGTCCTGGTCCTCCCAGGCCTCGTTGCGGCGCTCGACCTTCTCGAGGGCGTGCTCCGCCTCGGCGCGCGTCGGATAGGGCCCCAGCAACTGCGACCAGTCGGACTGCGCCCCGACCTCCACCTGCTTCGTGACGACGTTGAACCAGTAGTCCCCGCTGGCGGTCTCGCTCATTTCGCTCCTCGCATCGGTGGTGCACGGTCCCACCACCCTACTCCCGGGCCGGGGCTCGGGGGATAGGATCGGGTCATGCCCCGAACCTCCACCGCCCCGCTGGGCACGCTCGTCCCCGGAACCCAGTCCCCCCGGCGCCCCGTGCCCGCCTCCATTCCCCGCCCGGAGTACGTGGACAAGCCAGCCCCCGCGAAGTTCACCGGCTCCGAGGTCAAGGACGCGGAGACCATCGAGCGCATCCGGGCGGCGTCCCGGCTCGCCGCCCGGGCGCTGCAGGAAGTGGGCGCCGCCGTCGTCCCCGGCACCACCACCGACGAACTGGACCGGATCGGCCACGAGTTCCTGCTGGACCACGGCGCGTACCCGTCCACGCTGGGCTACCGCGGCTTCACGAAGTCGCTGTGCGCCTCGATCAACGAGGTCATCTGCCACGGCATCCCGGACAGCACCGTCATCCGGGACGGGGACATCGTCAACATCGACATCACCGCGTTCCTCGGCGGCGTCCACGGGGACACCAACGCCACGTTCCTGGCCGGCGACGTCGACGAGGAGTCCCGCCTGCTCGTCGAGCGGACCCGGGAGGCGCTGCACCGCGCCATCCGCTCCGTCATGCCCGGGCGCCAGATCAACGTCATCGGCCGGGCGATCTCCGCCTACGCGAAGCGCTTCGGTTACGGCGTCGTCCGCGACTTCACCGGGCACGGGGTCGGCGAGGCCTTCCACACCGGCCTGGTCATCCCGCACTACGACGCCGCACCGGCCTTCAGCCGCGAGATCGAGGCCGGCATGGTGTTCACCATCGAGCCCATGCTGACGCTGGGGGGCATCGAGTGGGACCTGTGGGACGACGGCTGGACGGCCGTCACCCGCGACCGCACCCGCACCGCCCAGTTCGAGCACACGCTGCTCGTCACCGACGACGGCGCCGAGATCCTCACCCTGCCCTAGGTTCCAGCCACCAAGGAGTGCCATGCCCCAGGACGAGACCAAGACCCAGAAGAAGGCCAAGCGCAGCGCCATCGGCATCGACTTCGGCGGGACCGGCATCAAGGGCGGCATCGTCGACCTGAAGAAGGGCAAGCTGGTCGGCGACCGCTTCCGCATCGACACGCCGCGCCCGTCGACCCCGGAGGCGGTCGCGGAGACGATCGCACAGATCGTCGCCGAGCTCGGCCCGCGCGGGGAGGCTCCCCCGGCCGACGCGCCCGTGGGCGTGACCTACCCCGGGATCGTGCGCCAGGGCGTGGCCCTCTCGGCCGCGAACGTGGACAAGTCCTGGCTCGAGCGGGACGTCGACGCCCTGCTCACGGAGCGGCTGGGCCGCCCCGTCCAGGTCATCAACGACGCCGACGCGGCCGGTCTGGCGGAGGCCCGCTACGGCGCCGGCCGGGACTCCCGGGGCTCGGTCCTGACGATCACGCTGGGCACCGGGATCGGCTCGGCCCTGGTCCACGACGGGGTGCTCGTGCCGAACCTGGAGCTCGGGCACCTGGAGCTCGACGGACACGACGCGGAGACGAAGGCCTCGGCCGCGGCGCGCGAGCGCGAGGAGCTGGGGTGGGAGGAGTACGGGCAGCGCCTGCAGCGCTACTTCTCCCACGTGGAGTTCCTCTTCTCCCCCGCGCTGTTCGTCGTCGGCGGGGGCATCTCCAAGCGCAGCGAGGACTTCCTCCCGCGGCTGCGGCTGCGCACGCCGATCGTGCCGGCCCAGCTGAAGAACAACGCGGGCATCGTCGGCGCCGCCCTCCAGGCGGGCGTCCGCTTCGGCGTCGTCGCCTAGCGGCCGGGCCCGGCCGGGCCGCGGCGCCTACTCGGCGCCGAGCGGGCGCTGGCGCCCCTCCGGACCGGCCGGGGCCTCCCGGCGCAGCTTCTCAATGGCGGACTCGAAGTCCTCCAGCGAGTCGAACCCCTGGTAGACGCTGGCGAAGCGCAGGTACGCGACCTGGTCGAGCTTCTGCAGCGGCCCCAGGATCGCCAGCCCCACCTGGTGGGAATCGATTTCGGCGGCGCCGGAGGCGCGCACGGCCTCCTCGACCTCCTGGGCGAGCACGGCGAGGTCGTCGTCCGTGACCGGCCGCCCCTGGCACGCCTTGCGCACGCCGCTGACCACCTTCGCGCGGCTGAACGGCTCGGCCACGCCGGAGCGCTTGATGACGCTCAGGCTCGTGGTCTCGACCGTGCTGAACCGCCGTCCGCACGCGGAGCACTGGCGCCGGCGCCGGATCGAGGAGCCGTCGTCGGCCAGCCGCGAGTCGACCACTCGCGAGTCCGCGTTGCGGCAATACGGGCAGTGCATGCTAGGCCCGCTCCCCGGCGGTGCGGGCCAGGACGGCGTCGGCGTGGGCCGGCAGGTCCTCGGCCCGGGCCAGGGCGACGACGTGGCCCCCGACCTCCTCGAGGGCGGCACGCGGGTAGTCGATGAACTGGATGGCCTTCAGGAACGTCGCCACGTTCAGTCCCGACGCGTGCGCGGCCGTGCCGCTGGTGGGCAGGACGTGGTTGGACCCGGCGCAGTAGTCCCCGAGCGAGACGGGGCTGTGCGCGCCCACGAACACGGCGCCGGCGGCGGTGATCCGGCCCGCGACGGCGGCCGCGTCCGCTGTGTGGATCTCCAGGTGCTCGGCCGCGTACGCGTTGCAGACCAGGATGCCGTCGTCGAGCGTGTCCACCAGGATCACGGCGGACTGGGGCCCGGACAGTGCCTCGGCCACGCGCGCGCTGTGCTTGGTCGCGGCGACCTGTGCCGCGAGCTCGGCGCGGACGGCGCCCGCGAGGGCGGGCGAGTCGGTGACGAGGACGGCGGCCGCGTGGGGGTCGTGCTCGGCCTGGCTGACCATGTCGGCGGCGACGTAGGACGGGACCGCGGTGGAGTCGGCGAGGATGGCGATCTCGGTGGGGCCGGCCTCGGCGTCGATGCCGACGACCCCTTTGACGAGCCGCTTGGCCGTGGCGACGAACAGGTTCCCGGGTCCGGTGATGACGTCCACCGGCTCGAGGGCCGCGGCGGCGTCCGTGGCGGGCACGCCGTACGCGAGGGCCGCGATGGCCTGGGCGCCGCCCATGGCGTGCACCTCGGTGATGCCGAGCAGCTTCGCGGCGGCGAGGATCGTCGGGTGCGGCAGGCCCCCGTGCTCCTTCTGCGGCGGGGACGCCAGCGCCAGGGAGGCCACGCCGGCCGCCTGGGCGGGGACCACGTTCATGACCACGGAGCTCGGGTAGACGGCCAGCCCGCCGGGCACGTACAGCCCGACGCGCCGCACCGGCACCCAGCGCTGCGTGACCCGGGCCCCGTGCCCGAACTCGGTCGTGGCCTCGGCCGGGATCTGGTCGGCGGCGAACGCCCGGGCGCGGTCGATCGACTCCTCCAGGCCCGCCCGCACCGCCGGGTCCAAGCCGTCCAGTGCGGCGTCGAGCGCCTCCTGCGGCACGCGCGTCTGGGTCTGCTCGACGCCGTCGAACCGGAGGGCCAGCTCGGCGAGGGCCGCGTAGCCGTCCGCCCGGACGGCGCGGATGATCCCCTCGACGGCGGCCGTCGCGGTCTCCGCCGTGGCGGCCGGGCGGGGCAGCTCGGCCCGCAGGAGGGCGTGGTCGAGCCGCCGCCCCCGCAGGTCGAGGGTGCGCAGGTCGTTGAAGGCGGTGCTGTCCGCGGGCTGGGAGGTCACCCCTTAACCTTACGACGGCGCCGGGCGCCGCCGCGCTACACGTCCAGGCAGGCGGGCCCGAGCAGGACCTTCAGGTCGCCGAAGAGCGCCGGGTTCGGGTTGACGCGGAACTCCGGCCCGAGCCGCATGAGCTGCACCGTCCGCGTCCCGGCGAGCTTCATCCGCACCTCGGTGTTGCCGCCGTGGACGCGCAGGACGTCGCCGATGGCGGCCACGGTCTCCTCGGTCGCCTTGTGTGACGGGAGGCTGATGACCACCGGGCCGGCGAGGCCGTCCTCGCTGATCTCCGGGATCGTCATCTCCTGGGCCGAGATCGACACGGCGCCGTCGTCGCGGCGCTGGAGCCGGCCCTTGACGGTGACGATGAGGTCCTCGGCGAGCACGGAGGCGATGGGCCCGTACGCCTGGCCGAAGAACATCACCTCGACGGACCCGGTGAGGTCCTCGATCTCGCAGCGGGCGTAGGGGTTGCCGCTGTTCTTGGCGATGCGCCGCTGCAGCGACGTGATCATGCCGGCGATCTTCACGGTCTGGCCGTCGGCGGCCCCGTCCTCGGAGACGATCTGCGGGATCGGCGCGTCGGCGTGCTGCTCCAGCAGGCTGCCCAGCCCCTGCAGCGGGTGGTCGGAGACGTAGAGCCCCAGCATCTCGCGCTCGAACGCGAGCTTGTCCTTCTTTTCCCACTCGGGCAGGTCGGGCACGGTGACGGACAGCCCGGCCCCGGCGTCGGCGTCGTCGAGCCCGGAGAACAGGTCGAACTGGTTCGCGGCCTCGTTGCGCTTGAGGACGACGACGGAGTCCACGGCCTCCTCGTGCACCATGGCCAGGGCCCGCCGCGGCTGGCCCATGGAGTCGAACGCGCCCGCCTTGATCAGGGACTCGATGGTGCGCTTGTTGCAGACCACGGCCGGGACCTTCTGCAGGAAGTCCGCGAAGGACGTGTACGCGCCCTTCTCCCCCCGCGCCTCGACGACGGCGTGCACGGCGTTGGAGCCGACGTTGCGGATCGCGCCCATGCCGAAGCGGATGTCGTCGCCGACCGGCGTGAAGTTCAGCGCGGACTCGTTGACGTCCGGGGGCAGCACCGTGATGCCCATGTGGCGGCACTCGTTGAGGTACATGGCCGACTTGTCCTTGTCGTCCCCGACGGAGGTCAGCAGCGCGGCCATGTACTCGGCCGGGTAGTGGGCCTTGAGGTAGGCGGTCCAGTAGGACACCATCCCGTACGCGGCGGAGTGGGCCTTGTTGAACGCGTAGTCAGAGAACGGGAGCAGGATGTCCCAGAGCGCCTTGATGGCGGCCTCGGAGAACCCGCTGTCCACCATCCCCTGGTGGAAGCCGGCGTACTGCTTGTCCAGCTCCGACTTCTTCTTCTTGCCCATGGCCCGGCGCAGGATGTCGGCCTGTCCGAGCGTGAACCCGGCGACCTTCTGCGCGATGGCCATGACCTGCTCCTGGTAGACGATCAGGCCGTACGTCGTGTCCAGGATCTCCCGCAGCGGCTCCTCGAGCTCCGGGTGGATCGGGGTGACCTCCTGGAGCCCGTTCTTGCGCAGCGCGTAGTTGTTGTGCGAGTTGGCGCCCATCGGGCCCGGCCGGTACAGGGCGATGACGGCGGAGATGTCCTCGAAGTTGTCCGGGCGCATCAGGCGCAGCAGCGAGCGCATGGGGCCGCCGTCGAGCTGGAACACGCCGAGCGTGTCGCCACGGGCGAGCAGCTTGTAGGACTCGGCGTCGTCGATCTCGAGCGTCTCGAGGTCCAGGTCGACGCCGCGGTTGGCCTTGATGTTCTCCAGGGCGTCCGAGATGATCGTCAGGTTCCGCAGGCCCAGGAAGTCCATCTTGATCAGGCCCAGGCCCTCGCAGGTCGGGTAGTCGAACTGCGTGATGACCTGCCCGTCCTGGAAGCGGCGCATGATCGGCACGACGTCGATGATCGGCTCCGAGGACATGATCACGCCGGCGGCGTGGACGCCCCACTGGCGCTTCAGCCCCTCCAGGCCCTTGGCCGTCTCGAAGACCTTCGCGGCCTCGGGGTCGTTGGCGACGAGCTCGCGGAACTCCCCGGCCTCCCCGTACCGCTTGGCCTGCGGGTTCTCGATGTCGGCCAGCGGGATGTCCTTGGCCATGACGGCGGGCGGCAGCGCCTTGGTGAGGGTCTCCCCCATGCTGAACGGGTGGCCCATGACGCGCGCGGAGTCCTTGAGCGCCTGCTTGGTCTTGATGGTCCCGTACGTGACGATCATGGCCACGCGCTCGTCCCCGTACTTGCGGGTCACGTACTCGATGACCTCCGGGCGGCGGCGGTCGTCGAAGTCGACGTCGAAGTCGGGCATGGAGACGCGGTCCGGGTTGAGGAAGCGCTCGAAGATCAGGCCGTGCCGCAGCGGGTCCAGATCGGTGATGCGCAGCGCGTACGCGACCATCGAGCCGGCGCCGGAGCCGCGGCCGGGGCCCACGCGGATCCCGTGGTCCTTGGACCAGTTGATGAAGTCGGCGACGACCAGGAAGTAGCCGGGGAAGCCCATCTGGGTGATGACGCCCAGCTCGTAGTCCGCCTGCTTGCGGACGTCGTCGGGGATCCCGCCCGGGTAGCGGTAGTGCAGGCCGCGGTCGACCTCCTTGACCAGCCACGACGTCTCGTCCTCGCCGGGCGGGCAGGGGAACTTCGGCATGAAGTTCGCGTCGGTGTTGAAGGAGACCTCGCAGCGCTCCGCGATGGCCAGGGTGTTGTCGCACGCCTCGGGCAGCTCGCGGAAGAGCTGGCGCATCTCCTGCGGCGACTTCAGGTAGTAGCCGGACCCGGAGAACGCGAAGCGGGAGCCGCCCTGGTCGTAGGTGGGCTCCAGGAGGGTGGAGCCGGACTGGATCGCCAGCAGCGCCTCGTGCGCCTTCGCGTCGTGCTCGTGCGTGTAGTGCAGGTCGTTGGTCGCGACGAGGGGGATGTCCATCTCCTTGGACAGCCGCAGCAGGTCCTGCGTGACGCGCCGCTCGATGTCGAGCCCGTGGTCCATGAGCTCGCAGAAGTAGTTCTCCTTGCCGAACAGGTCCTGGTACTCCCCCGCGGCGCGCTTGGCCTCGTCGTACTGGCCCAGGCGCAGCCGGGTCTGGATCTCCCCGGACGGGCATCCCGTGGTCGCGATGAGGCCGGGGGCGTACTGCTCGAGGAGCTCCCGGTCCAGGCGCGGCCACTTGCCGAACACGGAGTCCAGCGACCCCAGCGAGGACGCGCGGAAGAGGTTGCGCATGCCCTGGTTGTTGTAGCTGAGGAGCGTCATGTGCGTGTACGCGCCGCCGCCGGAGACGTCGTCGGGCTTCTGGTCCTGCTCGCCCCAGCGCACGCGGGTCTTGTCCGTGCGGTGCGTGCCGGGGGCCACGTAGGCCTCCACGCCGATGATCGGCTTGATCCCGGCCTGGGTGGCCTTGTTCCAGAAGTCGAACGCGCCGAAGAGGTAGCCGTGGTCCGTGGTGGCCATGGCCGTCATGCCGAGCCGCTCCGCCTCCGCGAACAGGTCGGTGAGGCGCGCGGCCCCGTCGAGCATCGAGTACTCGGTGTGCACGTGCAGGTGGACGAAGGAGTCGGTCGAGGCAGCCACCGCTCCATTCTAGGCCCGCCGCCGGGGAGGGTCCGGGACGTGCCCGGCCTAGGGCATGCCGTCGCGCAGCAGCTCCAGCGCGTGCTCCAGGTCCCGCGGGTAGGGGCTCTCGTACGCCACCCAGTCCCCGCTCACCGGGTGGGGGAAGCCCAGGCGGCGGGCGTGCAGCCACTGGCGGGTCAGCCCCAGGTCGGCCGCGAGGCGCGGGTCCGCGCCGTACGTCTGGTCGCCGGCGCACGGGTGGCGCAGGGCCGCGAAGTGGACGCGGATCTGGTGCGTCCGGCCCGTCTCCAGGTGCACCTCGACGAGGCTGGCGCGGCCGAAGGCCTCGAGGGTCTCGTAGTGGGTCACGGAGTCGCGGCCGCCCTCGAGCACGGCGAACTTCCAGTCGTGGCCCGGATGGCGCCCGATGGGCGCGTCGATGGTGCCCTCCAGCGGATCCGGCAGCCCCTGGACGACGGCGTGGTAGACCTTCTCCGGGGTGCGCTCCTTGAAGGCCCGCTTCAGGGCCGTGTACGCGCGCTCGCTGGTGGCGACCACCATCGCGCCGGACGTGCCGACGTCGAGCCGGTGCACGATGCCCTGGCGCTCGGGCGCCCCCGACGTCGAGATCCGGTACCCGGCCGCCGCGAGGGCGCCGACCACGGTGGGGCCCACCCAGCCCGGGGACGGGTGCGCGGCGACGCCGACGGGCTTGTCGACGACGACGTAGTCGGGGTCCTCGCCCAGGATGCGCAGGTCTTCCACGGGTTCGTTCCTTACCTCGAGGGGGTCGGCGGTCTCGGGCGCGTCGACGTCGACGGCGTCCCCGGGCCGGATCCGCCGGGACTTCGCGGCGGCCGCCCCGCCGACGCGCACGTGCCCCGCGGCGCACCAGGCGGCGGCCGCCGCGCGGGGAACGCCGAGGGCCGCGGCGACGAACGCGTCGAGGCGGGTCCCGGCGTCCCCCTCCGCCGCCGTCAGGCGGGTCAAGGGCGCGTCCCGTCCGCCGCCGGGCCGCCGGCGGAATCGCCGTTGGCGGAATCGCGGGCGTCGTCGCGCTCGCGCGTCCCGTCCAGGCGCAGGCCCCGGAAGATCAGGATGCAGATCACGGCCATGGAACAGACGACCAGGGAGTCGGCGACGTTGAAGATCGCGAAGTGGCGCACGGCGATGAAGTCGACGACGTGGCCCAGCCCGAAGCCCGGCTCGCGGAACAGCCGGTCGGTCAGGTTGCCCGCGGCGCCCCCGAGCAGCGCGCCCAGGGAGACCGCCCAGACGCGCGAGGCGACATTGCGCAACAGGTACGCGACGTAGAGGACCACGCCGGCCTGGATGATCGTGAAGAGCCAGGTCACGTCCGTGCCGATGGAGAAGGCGGCGCCCGGATTGAGGTGGAACTGCCAGTGCAGCAGGCCCGGGATGACCGGGACGCTGTCGCCGAGCTCCATGGTGGTCTCGACGATCCACTTCGTCAGCTGGTCCAGCCCGTAGCCGACGGCGGCGACCGCGACCGCCAGCCAGGCGAGTCGGCGCCGCGAGGCCGCGGAGGGCGCCCCGGGAGTCTGCTGCTGCATCGTGTTCCCCTTTAACGTGCCCGTCGGCGGCCGGGTGGCCCGGCCGCCGACGGCGGATGGCGGCGCCAACGCGGGCGCCGCGCGGTTAGGCGTTGCCTGCGGTCTCCGCCTCCATGGAGCCCTTCGCCTCGAGGTCGCGCAGCTGGCCCTCGATGTACGTCTTCAGGCGTGCGCGGTAGTCGCGCTCGAAGCCGCGCAGCTGGTCCACCTTGCGCTCGAGCACGGTCTTCTGCTGCTCGAGGGCGGAGAGGATCTTGCGGCTCTTCTCCTCGGCGTCGGAGACGAGGCCCTTGGCCTCGGTCTGCGCCTCGGCGATGATCTTGTCGCGCTGCTCGACGCCGGCGCCGACGTACTCGTCGTGCAGGCGCTGGGCCATGGCGAGCACGCCGGCGGCGGACTCGGCCGTGCCGGAGTGGCCCGCGCCGCCGGCGGCGGGGGCGGCAGCGGCAGGAGCAGCGGCAGCGGCGGGGGCCGCGGCGGCGGGAGCCGGGGTGGCCTCGGCGGGCTTCTCCTCGACGGCGGCCTCGGGGGCCTTGGCGTCCTGCGCCGCGTCCTTCTCGACGTCGGCCTTGGCGGTGGCGCCGCCGGTGGGAACGGCCTCGGTGGCGGGTGCGGCGGCCACGGGTGCGGGCACCGCGTCGGCCGGGTCCCCGCCCTGGAGTTCGGCCACGCGGCGGCGCAGCTCCTCGTTCTCCTGGTTGAGGCGGCGCAGTTCGACGACGATCTCGTCGAGGAAGTCGTCAACCTCGTCCTGGTCGTAGCCCTCGCGGAACTTGGTCGGCTGGAAGCGCTTGTTGACTACATCTTCTGGCGTGAGCGCCATCTGGTCACCTCGATATTGGTTCTCCCCCGTCCGCTCGCGCGGTTCGGGGCGGTGGTCCGGTCGCGGCGCCCCGCCGGAGGCGGCACGCACGTTGCGTCAAGACTATAACGTTTTGGATTCCGTGCACGAACCGCGGTCCGCGCACGGGCGGGCTAGCGTGCGATGGCCTCGACGATGATCTTCGCGATGACGACGGCGAAGTAGAGGATGAGGAACGCGACGTCGAGGCGGACGCCACCGAGGTCGACCGGCTTGACCTTGGAGCGGATCCAGCGCATGGGCGGGTCGGTGACCCGGTAGGTGGCGCTCGCGGCGATCAGCGCGAGGCCGCGCGGGCGCCAGGACCGGGCGAACATCTGCACGACGTCGAACACGATCCTGACCATCAGGAAGACCTGGATGACGGTCAGGACGATGTGGACGAGTGCCCAGAGCAATTCCACGTGGGTGGCGGCCTAGCTTTGGTTGAAGAAGGAGGTCTGGGCCTCGGAGGACTTGCGGTCCTCCCCCAGCACCTCGACGGAGGCCGGCGAGAGCAGGAAGACCTTGTTCGTGACCCGCTCGATGCTGCCGTGCAGGCCGAAGGCGAGCCCGGCGGAGAAGTCGACGAGGCGCTTGGCCTCGCCCTCGCCCATGTCCGTCACGTTCATGATGACCGGGATGCCGTCGCGGAAGCTCTCGCCGATGGTCTTGGCGTCGTTGTACGAGCGGGGGTGCACCGTGGTGATCTGCCGCAATGAAGAGTCCTCGTCCCTGGAAGAAGGCGCGCGCTTGATGGGGGTGACGGGCGCGCGGTACTCCGTCTCCGGCTCGTCCGGCACGACCGCGGGCTGCGGACGCTCCTGCTGGGCAGGCTCGGGCCGGCGCACGTCCTTGTCCGCGGCGTCCTCGGAGGTCTCGGCCTCGTAGTACTCGTCGCCGTCGGCCAGACCCAGGTAGATCATTGTCTTGCGCAGTGCGCCAGCCATGGTCTTCTCCTTCAGAGTTTCGTGCGCGGCCCGGTCCACGGGTCCGCTGGCTTCCGCCACTTCGACGCTACCGCACCGCCGGACGGGGACCGAGCACATCGGAACCGACACGCAGGTGTGTCGCGCCGGCGGCGACGGCGGCCTCGAGGTCCCCGCTCATGCCCGCGGAAACCATGGTGGCCCGGGGGTGCGCGGCCGCCGTCCGGGCGGCGACGTCCATGAGGCGGGCGAACGCGGCGGCGGGGTCCGCGCCGAGCGGGGCGACGGCCATCAGACCGGCCAGCTCCAGGCGCGACGCGCCGGCGATGGCGTCGGCGAGGGCGGGCACGTCCGCGGGGGCGGTCCCGCCGCGGCCGACCCCGGCCTCGGGCTCCGCACCGGGGTCGTCCCGCAGGTCGACCTGCACGAGGCAGCGCAGCGCGGGGCGCTCGGGGTCGCCGGCCTCGGCGCGCCGGGCGTCCTCGCGCACCATGGCCTTCTCGAGTGCCGTGGCGAGTTGCGGCCGGTCGACCGAGTGGACGTGGCTGGCGTACCGGACCACGGACTTGGCTTTGTTCGTCTGGAGCTGGCCGATGAAGTGCCACTCCAGGTCCAGCCCGGCCAGGTCGGCGGCCTTCGCGGCCGCCTCCTGGTCGCGGTTCTCGCCGACGGCGCGGACCCCGAGCCCGTGCAGCAGGGCCACGTCGGAGGCGGGGAAGAACTTCGTGACGACGATCAGCTCGGGCGCGTCGCCGCGTCCCGCGGCCGCGGTGGCGGCCTCGATGCGGGCGCGCACGGCGTCCAGCCGGACGGCGAGGTCCTCGCGCCTGCCGGTGTCCGGGGCGCTCATGCGGCGTCCCCCGTCCACGGGTGGACCACGCCCGCGAACCGGCCGGAGGCGGGGTCGCGGCGGTGCGAGTAGTAGTCCGGGTCCTCGAGGGTGCAGGCCGGGGAGGGCACGACGGCGGCGCCCCGGTCGGCGAGCAGCCGCGCGGCGGCCCCGGTGAGGTCCAGCGCGGGCGTGCCGGCGCGCGTGCGGGTCCGGATCCCCGGCACCCGCGCCTCGGCCTCCGCGGCGAGCTCCTCCGGGACCTCGTAGCACGCGCCGCAGACGGCCGGACCGATCCAGGCGCGCACGTCCGTTCCGCCGGCGGCCTCGAGCCGGTCCAGCGTCGCCCCGAGGATCCCGTCCAGGAGCCCTCGCCGGCCGGCGTGGGCCACGGCCGTGGCGGTGCCGCGGGGTGTCCGCGCGGCCAGCACCACGGGCACGCAGTCGGCGACCATCACGGCGAGGGCCTCGCGGCCATCGGGGCTCACCAGGGCGTCGGCGGTCGGGGCGCCGCCGTCGTCCTCCCCGCCCACCGTGTGGACGGTGGCCGAATGGACCTGGTCCATGAACCTGAGCCCACCGGCCGGGACGCCGAGCCGCGCCTCGAGCGCCTCCCGCCGCCGGGCCACGGCGGCGGGGTCGTCGCCGACGTGCAGCGCGAGGTTCCCCTCGGCCACGCCGGTGAAGGCCACCCGCACGCCGAGCCCGGCCGCGTCGTGGGTCAACACCGCCGCGGACCTACTTCAGGAAGTCCGGGACGTCCAGGTCGTCGTGGCTTCCGCCGCCGCCGCCGAGGTCGTCGTGCTCGACCACGGCGGGCAGCTCCTCGAACCCGTCCTGGCGGCGGGGCTGGCCGGCCTCCGGCGCGGACTGCGCCGAGGCGGACGCCTGCGGGGCCTGCTGCGAGGGCTTGAGCGGCATGGTGCCCGGGACGGACGCCGCCGGGACCGTGCCCGGCACGGACGCCGGGACGGTGCCCGGCACGGCGGCCGGGGCGGGGGCGGCCTGCGGGCGGGACTGCTGGCCGCCGGCGGGCGCGGAGGTGACGTCGACCTGGTCGAAGCCGGCCGCGATCACGGTCACGCGGGCCTCGTCGCCCAGCGCGTCGTCGATCACGGCGCCGAAGATGATGTTGGCCTCCGGGTGGGCGACCTCCTGGACCAGGCGCGCGGCCTCGTTGATCTCGAACAGCCCCAGGTCCGAGCCGCCCTGGATGGAGAGCAGCACGCCGTGGGCGCCGTCGATGGAGGCCTCCAGCAGCGGGGACGCGATCGCCAGCTCGGCGGCCTTGACGGCGCGGTCCTCGCCGCGGGCCGATCCGATGCCCATGAGCGCCGAGCCGGCGCCCTGCATCACGGACTTCACGTCGGCGAAGTCGAGGTTGATCAGGCCTGGCGTGGTGATCAGGTCGGTGATGCCCTGGACGCCGGACAGCAGCACCTGGTCGGCGGAACGGAACGCGTCGAGCACGGAGACGTTGCGGTCGCTGATGGACAGCAGCCGGTCGTTCGGGATGACGATCAGCGTGTCGACCTCGTCGCGCAGCGAGTCGATGCCGGACTCGGCGGAGTTGGCGCGGCGCCGGCCCTCGAACGTGAACGGGCGCGTGACGACGCCGATGGTCAGGGCCCCCAGCGAGCGGGCGATGCGGGCGACGACGGGCGCGCCGCCGGTGCCGGTGCCGCCTCCTTCGCCGGCGGTCACGAAGACCATGTCGGCCCCGCGCAGGACCTCCTCGATCTCCTCGGCGTGGTCCTCGGCGGCCTGGCGGCCGACCTCGGGGTTCGCGCCGGCGCCGAGGCCGCGGGTCAGCTCGCGGCCCACATCGAGCTTGACGTCCGCGTCGCTCATGAGCAGCGCCTGGGCGTCGGTGTTGATCGCGATGAATTCCACGCCGCGGAGTCCGACCTCGATCATCCGGTTGACGGCGTTGACGCCACCGCCGCCGATGCCGACGACCTTGATGACGGCCAGGTAGTTCTGTGGTGCTGCCACGCTGTGTCCCTTGTTCGATGTGCTGCTGGGTCTGGAAGGCTTCAACCGACTAACCTTAACCTTCAGCTTGAGGGTTAGTGTTATGTCAAGTAACTGCCACTGGTGATGACGCTATTGGGTGCCGTGGACCCATGCAACGACCGGTGCCGCGTGTCGCCGCATTGCGTCGGGCGCTCACCGCGTGACGGGCTGGTCGGGGCTCGTCACGTCGATGGTCTTCGGTGCCGGCTGGCCCTCGGGCGGCTTGACCCCGAGCAGGGCCTCGAGCACGGCCGCCTTGTCCGCGCTGCGCTCCGCGTTGCCCCACAGCACGCTGCGCCCGTCCGTCAGCTTCAGCTCGACGGAGTCCACGGTCTTCGCCCCGGCGCTCTCCAGCCGGGACAGGACGCTCTGCGGCAGGCTGTCCAGCACGGCCGTGACGGTGGCCAGGACGTCCTGCCCTCCCCCGAGGGCCGCGGCGTCGACCAGTGGCAGCTTGGCGTCGCCGCGCTTCTTGAGGGTGGACAGCCGGCGGCCCTCGCCGTCGATGAGCGCGAACGTCCCGCCGCGCTTCAGGACCGCGACCGGGTTGCGCTCGGTGATGCGCACGTGCAGGGTCGAGGGGGTCTCCGCCTGGACGACGACGGCCTCGATGGCCGGCTGGTCCGCCAGCAGCCGCTCGACCCGGGCCGGGCCGACCTGCGGCAGCGGCACCCCGAGCAGCGGGCGCAGGGACCTGGTGATCTCGGCGGTCGGGGCCAGCCGGTTGCCGTCCACGGCGATGGTCTTGATGGCGAGCAGCGGCGAGTACAGCAGCACGCAGACCAGGACGACGATCGCGGCCAGGACGCCCCCGGCCCACCACAGGACGCGGCGGCGCGTGCGCCGCGCGGGCGCCTCCGGCAGCTCGACGACGTTGTGGCGCGGCTCCGTCTGGGTCACGCGCGCTCCCCCAGGGCGGCCACGATGTCCCCGCCCAGGGCCGTGACGTCTCCGGCGCCGATGGTCATGACGATGTCTCCCGCGGTCGCCGCGGCGGCCAGGGCGGCCGGCGCCGTGGCGGCCTCGGCGGGACCGCCGGCGGTGTTCAGCGCGTCAGTGATCAGCCGGCTCGACACGCCGGGGATCGGTTCCTCGCGGGCCGGGTAGACGTCCAGGACGAGCGCCGTGTCCGCCAGCGAGAGCGCGTCGGCGAAGGCGCGGTGGAAGTCCCGGGTGCGGGAGAACAGGTGCGGCTGGAACAGGACGTGGACGCGCCCGTCCCCGGCGACGCCGCGCGCGGCCCGCAGGGCGGCCAGCACCTCGGTCGGGTGGTGCGCGTAGTCGTCGTACACGCGCACGCCGGCGGCCTCGCCGCGGTACTCGAAGCGGCGCGCCGCCCCCGTGAAGGAGGCCAGGCCGGCGGCGGCGTCCCCGGGGGCGAGCCCGCAGTCCAGGCCGACGCCGAACGCGGCGGCCGCATTGAGCAGGTTGTGGCGCCCGGGCACGGCGAGCTCCAGCCGGACGGACTCGCCGCTCCCCCACTCCAGGGTGCAGGCCGCGCCGCGGGCCGTCTCGGTCGCGTCCGTCAGGCGCCGGTCGGCGCCCTCGGAGAACCCGTAGGTCTGCACCCGCAGGCCGGGCCGCTCGGTGCGCAGGCGCGCGGCCAGGGCGGCGGCCCCGGGGTCGTCGGCGCAGGCCACGAGCAGCCCGTCGGCGGGCAGGTGCGCGGCGAAGCGGCGGAACGCGTCGTGGACGGCCTCGGCCGTCCCATAGTGGTCCAGGTGGTCGGCCTCGACGTTCGTGACGATCGCGGCATGCGGGCGGTAGTTGAGGAACGACGCGTCGGACTCGTCCGCCTCGGCCACGAACACGCGCCCGGAGCCCAGTTCCGCGTTGGTGCCCAACTGCGGGATGGTGGCCCCGACGGCGAACGACGGCGAGGCCCCGGCGTGGCGGAGCATCACGGCGGCCAGCGACGTCGTCGTCGTCTTGCCGTGCGTGCCCGCGACGGCGATCGCGTGGTGGCCCTCCATGGCGGCGGCGAGGGCCTCGGACCGGTGCAGGATCCGCAGCCCGCGCCGGACGGCCTCGTCGTACTCGGGGTTGCCGGGCCGGATGACGGAGGAGACGACGACGGTGTCCGCGTCGGTCAGGTTCGCGGCGTCGTAGCCGACGGCGGTGCGCGCGCCGAGCGCGGCGAGCTCGCGCAGGACGGGCAGGTCCTTGGCGTCGGTGCCGGAGACGGCCAGCCCGTGGGCCAGCAGGAGGCGGGCGACGCCGGAGACGCCGACCCCGCCGATGCCCAGCAGGTGGACGCGGCCGAGGCTGCTCAGGGAGGGGATCTGGTGCATGGTCCTAGCTTCCCACGCCCTCGTGCCCCGCCGCGGACAGGATCATCCGCGCCATGGTGCCCGCCGCGTCCGGGTGGCCCAGCCGCGCGGCGGCCTCCGACATCCGGGCGAGCTTCGGGGCGTTGCGCAGCAGCGGCAGGACGTGACCGGCGAACCAGACGGGCGTGAAGTCGGCGTTGTCCACGAGCACCGCTCCCCCGGCCCGGGCCAGCGGCTGGGCGTTCCGGCGCTGCTCGCCGTTGCCGACGGGCAGCGGCACGAGGATGGAGGGCAGCCCCACGGCCGCGAGTTCGCAGACCGTGCCGGCCCCGGAGCGGGCCACGATGAGGTCCGCCGCGGCGTACGCGCGCTCCATCCCGTCGACGTACTCGACCTGCCGGTAGCCCGGGGCCTCGAGCGGGACGCCGGAGGCGTCGAGGACGGCCTTGCCCCGGCCGGTGACGTGCAGGACCTGGACGCCGCCGTCGCGCGCGAGCTCCGGCACGCACGCCGCGACCGTGTCGTTGATGGACGCCGCCCCGGAGGAGCCCCCGGTGACGACCAGCGTGGGCAGGTCGGGGTCGAGGCCGAACCCGGCACGCGCGCCGGCCCGCGCCGCGGCGCGGTCCAGGGTCTCGATGCCGCGGCGCATCGGCAGGCCCACGACCTCGGCCCGGGGCAGCCCGGTGCCCTCGAAGACGGTGGCGACGCGCGCGGCGAACCGCGCGCCCACCTTGTTGGCCAGCCCCGCGCGCGCGTTGGCCTCGTGGACGACGACGGGGATGCGCCGGCGGCGGGCGGCCAGGTAGACGGGGGTGCAGACGTAGCCGCCGACCCCCACGACGGCGTCGGCGCCGGCCTCGTCGAGGATCCGGCCGGCTTCGCCGATGGCGCGCGCGAAGCGGCCCGGCAGGCGCAGGAGGTCCGCGTTCGGGCGCCGCGGCATGGGCACCCGGCCGATCGTGCGCAGCGGGAGCCCGGCCTCGGGGACCAGCCGGGTCTCCAGGCCGGTCTCGGTGCCGACGGCGGTGAGCCGGACGCCGGGGACCCGGCGGGCGAGCTCGTCCGCCATGGCCAACAGCGGGGCAACGTGGCCGGTGGTGCCTCCGCCGGCGAGCACGATCGAGGGGCCTGGGGTCATCGGGTTTCCTTCTACGCGGAGGGCGCGGCCGCGCCCTGGTCGGGGACGTTTTCCTGGCGGGCGAACCCCAGCACGACTCCGACCGCCATGAGCGTGAAGGTCAGGGCGGAGCCGCCATAGGAGATGAACGGGAGCGGGACGCCGACGACGGGCAGCAGTCCGGTCACCATGCCCATGTTGATGAAGGCCTGGCCCACCACCCAGGCCATGATGCCGCCGGTGGCGATGCGGACGAAGCGGTCGTCGTGGCGGGCGGCGACCCGGTACATCGCGACGGCGAGCAGGGCGAACAGCGCGACGACCACGGTGGTGCCGAGGAGCCCGAGCTCCTCGCCGATGATGGCGAAGATGAAGTCGTTCTCCGCCTCGGGGATGTAGTTCCATTTCTGGCGGGACTGGCCCAGGCCGACGCCCCACCAGCCGCCCGAGGCGAGCGCGTACAGGCCCTGGGTGGACTGGTAGCAGGCCCCGGGCTCGGTCTCGCAGTTCAGGCGCAGCCACGCGCTGATGCGGGTCATGCGGTTTCCGGAGATCGCGATCATGGCGACCGCGCCGATGGCGGCGGCGCCCGCGGCGACGGCGAAGAGGCGGGTCCGGGCACCGGCGAGGAAGAGCGCGGTGACCAGGATCATGCCGAGGATGATCGCCGTCCCGAGGTCGCGGCCGGCCATGACCGCGCCGAGGACGAGGAAGCCGAGCGGGAACAGCACGGGCACGATGACGTGGGAGGTGCGGTTCATCAGGTGCGCCTTGGTCGCGAGCACGTGCCCGGCCCAGACGGCGAGGGCCAGCTTGGCCGCCTCGGACGGCTGGGCGGTGAAGCCGCCCACGCCGATCCAGTTGCGGTTGCCGTAGACCTCGATGCCCAGGGGCGTGAAGACGAGTGCCAGCAGCACGACGGCGAGCACGTAGCCCGTCCAGGCCAGGCGCCGCAGCCGCCGCACCGGCATCCGGGCCATCGCGAGCATGAGCGCGAATCCGGCCAGCGCCCAGACGCCCTGCTTGGCGAACAGCTCGTAGCCCGAGGTCTCCTTGGAAATGGCCTCCACGGCCGAGGAGGACAGGACCATGAGCAGGCCGATGAGCGTCAGCGCGACGGACGAGCCCAGGATCATGTAGTAGGACGTCGTCCCGCGGCCCCCGCCCTCGACGAGCGCCCAGAGCCTGGACAGGCCGCGTGGCCGGCCCCCGGCCGCCGCGGTGCCACCGCGGGGGGATCGTGTGGGGGCTGCCACGGCGCCTCCTAGGTCTGCTGGCCTGCGTTCGGGTCGGTGGTGGTCTCGGCGGCGGGGTCCTGGCCCATCCGGCGGGCGACCGCCGCGATGAAGGCGTTGCCGCGGTCGGCGTAGGAGTCGAACTGGTCCATCGAGGCGGCGGCCGGTGCCATGAGGACGGTGTCCCCCGCCCGGGCCACGTCCCCGGCCGCGGCGACGGCCCCCTCCATGACGGCCGGGCCCCTTGCGGCGCCCGCTGCGTCTCCAGTGTCCCGCACCCCCGGTTCGATCACCGGCACGTCGGGCGCGTGTCGCCGCATTGCCTCGCGCAGCCCGCTGCTGTCCGTGCCGATGAGCACCACGGCGCGCAGCCGGTGCGCGTGCGCGGCGACGAGCTCCCCGTAGTCGACGCCCTTGGACAGGCCCCCGGCGATCCACACGACCGAGGAGAACGCGGCCAGGGACGCGTCGGCCGCGTGCGGGTTGGTGGCCTTGGAGTCGTTGATCCACAGCACGTCGTCGCGGCGGGCCACGGCCTGGATGCGGTGGCCGCCGGGCTCGTAGTCGGCCAGGCCCTGCCGCACGGCGGCCGGCTCGACCCCGTAGGCCCGCACGAGCGCGGCGGCCGCCAGGGCGTTGGCCACAGTGTGGCGCGCCGGGACCTCCGCGACGTCGGCGACGGCGGCGAGCTCGGCGGCCGAGGTGGCCCGCTCCGCGATGTAGGCCCGGTCCACGAGCAGCCCCTCGACGACGCCGAGCATGCTGCGCGCCGGGACGTTCGTGGTGAACCCGATGGCCCGGCAGCCCTCCACGACGTCGGCCTCCTCGACCATGCGCTCGGTTTCGCGCTGGTCCGCGTTGTACACGGCGGCCACGCGCGTGCGCTCGTAGATGCGCGCCTTCGCGGCGTAGTACTCGGCGAGCGAACCGTGCCAGTCGACGTGGTCCTCCGCGACGTTGAGGACGACGGACGCCAGCGGGGAGACCGTGTGGGTGTAGTGGAGTTGGAAGCTGGAGAGCTCGACGGCGATGGCGTCGTAGCCCTGCGGGTCGCGGACGGCGTCCAGGATCGGGGTCCCGACGTTCCCGGCGGCGATGGCGCGCAGCCCGGCCGCGCGGAGCATGGACTCGGCCATGCCCACGGTGGTCGTCTTGCCGTTGGTCCCGGTGATGCACAGCCATTCGGCGGTCTTGCGCCCGGCCCGCTCGCGCACCCGCCAGGCGAGTTCGACGTCGCCCCAGACGGGCACGCCGCGCGCGGCGGCCTCCGCGAGCAGGGGCTGCCGGGGGCTCCAGCCCGGCGAGGCGACGACGAGCTGCGGGGCGGACCCGTCGACGTCGGGCAGCGCGTCGGCGGCCCCGTCGCCGAGCAGCACGTCGGCGACGCCGACGATGCGCAGCGTGTCCGCGCGCTGGCGGTTCTCCTCGGTGTCGCGGCCGTCCACGAGCACCACGCGGGCGCCGAGCTCGGCGAGCGTGTCGGCGGCGGAGAAGCCGGACAGGCCCAGCCCGGCGACGACGACGCGCAGCCCGGCCCAGTCGGCGTCCCAGCTGGTCAGTTCGTCCAGGGGCGCACTCACAGGCCGACCACCCATTCGGCGTAGAAGATGCCCAGCGCGGCGGCCACGCAGAGTCCGGCGATGATCCAGAACCGCACGACGACCGTCACCTCGTCCCAGCCCTTGAGTTCGAAGTGGTGCTGGAGGGGCGCCATGAGGAACACGCGCTTGCCGCCGGAGAGCTTGAAGAACCCGACCTGGATGATCACGGACAGCGAGATCAGCACGAACAGGCCGGCCAGCACGACGAGCAGCAGCTCGGTGCGGGAGAGGATCGCGAACCCGGCGATCGCGCCGCCGATCGCGAGCGAGCCGGTGTCGCCCATGAAGATCCGGGCCGGGGACGTGTTCCACCACAGGAACCCGACGAGGGCGCCGGAGAGGATCGCGCCCAGCAGCGCCAGGTCCATGGGGTCGCGCACCGTGTAGCAGACCGTGCCGATGGACCGGGCGGAGCCGCAGGCCTGGTTGTACTGCCAGATGCCCATGATCGTGTACGCGCCGGAGACCATGATCGCGGCGCCGGAGGCCAGCCCGTCGAGGCCGTCGGTGAGGTTCACGCCGTTCGTCGTGGCGGTGACGATCAGGTTGGACCAGAGGACGAACAGCAGCGCCCCGACGATGGGGCCGGCGAACGCGAGGTCGAGGGCGGTGTCGCGGATGAACGAGATGCTGGTGGAGGCGGGCGTCAGGCCCCGCGCGTTGGGGAACTGCAGGGCCAGCACGGCGAAGGAGATGCCGACGGCGGCCTGCAGCACGATCTTCTGCCAGGCCCGCAGGCCGAGGCTGCGCTGCTTGGAGATCTTGATGAAGTCGTCGAGGAACCCGACCAGTCCCATGCCCGCCATGAGGAACAGCAGGATCAGCCCGCTGGCCGTGGGGCCGGCGGCGCGGTCGGAGAGCAGCCCGACGATCCCGTGGGTGGCGAAGTACGCGACGATCACCGCGAGCACGATCATGGTGCCGCCCATGGTGGGCGTGCCGCGCTTGGTGTGGTGCGTCGTGGGGCCGTCGTCGCGGACGAACTGGCCGTAGCTGCGTGCGCGCAGCAGCCGGATGAACGCGGGCGTGCCGGCGAGCGTGATGACGAGCGCCATGCCGGCGCCCAGGATCAGGGCGATCACTGCGCGGTCTCCTCTCCCGCGGCCGCACGGGCGATCCGGTCCCCCAGGTGCCGCAGCCCGGCCCCGTTGGAGGACTTGAACAGGACGATGTCCCCGGGGCGCAGTCCGGCGGCCAGCAGGCGCTCGGCCTCCTCGGGGGTCTCGGCGTACGCGGCCTCCTCGCCCCAGCTGCCCTCGAGCACTGCGGCGTTGTAGGCCGGCTTGGCCCCGGGGCCGACGACGAGCAGCTTCTTGATGTTCATCCGGACGGCCAGGCGCCCGAGCGTGTCGTGCTCCTCGAGCGAGTCGTCGCCGAGCTCGAGCATCTCCCCGAGCACGGCCCACGTCCGGCGGGCGGTCCCGTCCGGTCCGGGCAGCCCGAGCTCGGCGAGGGTGCGCAGCGCCGCCCGCATGGACTCGGGGTTGGCGTTGTAGGCGTCGTTGATGACGCTGACCCCGTCGGGGCGTTCGGTGCGCTCCATGCGCCAGCGGCTGGCCGGGCCCTGGCCGGTGAGCGTGGCCGCGATGGCCGCCGGCTCCAGGCCCAGCGCGTAGGCGGCCGCCGCGGCGGCGAGGATGTTGGCCGCGTGGTGGCGCCCGATGAGGCCGCTGCGGACCTCGTGCCGGGAGCCGTCGGGGAAGCGGAGCACCAGGTGCGGGTGGCCGGCGGCGTCCGTCTCGAGCCCCTCGGCGGCGACGGCGGGGCCGCCGCCGGTACCGAACCCGAGCACGGTCGCGTCCGTGCGCCCGGCCATCGCGGCGACGCGCGGGTCGTCGAGGTTCAGGACCGCGGTCCCGCTCGCGGGCAGGGCCTCGACGAGTTCGCCCTTGGCGCGGGCGATGTTCTCCACGCCGCCGAACTCGCCGGCGTGGGCGCTGCCGACACAGAGAACGACGCCGACCTCGGGCTCCACCATGCGGGCCAGGTAGTCGATGTGGCCGATCCCCGTGGCCCCCATCTCGACGACGAGGAACCGGGTGGACGCGTCCGCCCGGAACACGGTCAGCGGGACGCCGACCTCGCCGTTGTACGAGCCCACGGGCGCGATCGTGGGCCCCGCGGTGGCGAGGACCGCGGCGAGCAGGTCCTTGGTCGTGGTCTTGCCGGCGGAACCGGTGATGCCGACGACGCGCAGCCCCCCGGCCCGCAGCGTCCGCACCACGTGCGCCGCCAGCCGGCCCATGGCCTCGACGGCGTCGTCGACGATGACCGCGGGGTGCGTCGCGCCGGAGGCGTCGGTCGTCTCGCGCTCGGCCAGCGCGAGGACGGCGCCCGCGCCCAGCGCGTCGCCGATGTGGAGGTGCCCGTCGGTCTTCTCGCCGGGTTTGGCGACAAAGAGCCACCCCGGGCCGGCCTCCCGGGAGTCGGTGGCGACGCCGGCGATGCGGGCCCCGGGATCCGCTGTCGCGGTGGGCCGGCCGCCCGTGATGGCTGCGATGTCGGCTGTGCTCAGTTCAATCATGGCTTGATGGACTCTACTCCGTGTCCGGCGCCCGCGAGGGCGCGGGCGAGCTCCACGCGGTCGTCGAGGGCGTGGTCGACCCCGGCGATCTCCTGGACGGTTTCGTGGCCCCGGCCGGCGACGAGGATGGTGTCCTCGGGCCCGGCCATTCCGGCGGCCAGGGCGATGGCGGCGGCCCGCGGGGCCGACTCCAGCGCGTCGGTGGCGCGGGCGCCGGCGGCGATGGCGGCGCGGGCGCCGGCCAGGACCGAGGCCCGGATTCCCGCCGGTTCCTCCCCGTGCGGATCGTCGTCGGTGACGATGACCACGTCGGCGTGTCGGGCGGCGACCTCCCCCATGACCGGTCGCTTGGTCGCGTCCCGGTCCCCCGTGGCGCCGAAGACGACGATCGTGCGGCCGGCCGCGGTGGCCGGGGCGACGGCGTCGAGCGCCAGCGCGAGCGCGTCCGGGTTGTGGGCGAAGTCGACGACGGCGGCCGGCCGCGTGGAGACGACCTGCATGCGGCCGGGGACGGACACGGTGAGGGCGTCCGCGTCCAGCGCACGCTGCAGGGCGTCGGCGGGCACGCCCGAGGCGCGGACCATGACGGTCGCCAGGGCGGCGTTGGCGACGTTGAAGAGGCCCGGCAGGCCGATGCGCGCACGCAGCCGCTCCCCGCCGGGGCCGGCGAGCGTGAACCGGTGGCCCAGGCCCTCGGGGGCGAGGTCCTCGACGCGCCAGTCCGCGTCGGGTCCGGGCTCCGCCGTCGTCCGCAGCGTCCACGTCGGCACGCCGGACTCGGCGGCGAGCCGCCGCCCCCACTCGTCGTCGGCGATCGCGACGCCGCGGGCGGCGCGGCCGGCCGCGAAGAGCCGCGCCTTCGTCGCGAAGTACTCCTCCATCGTCCCGTGGAGGTCCAGGTGGTCCTGGGTGAGGTTGGTGAAGCCGACGGTCCCGAAGCGGAGGCCGCCGATGCGCCGGTAGTCGATGGAGTGGGACGAGACCTCCATGGCTGCCGCGCCGATGCCGGCGTCGCGCATGCGCGCGAGCAGCCCGTGCAGCTGGGGCGCCTCGGGGGTCGTCAGCACGCTCGGCACCGGGACGTCCCCGGCCGCGATCTCGATCGTTCCGATCAGGCCGCTGGTGCGCCCGAGCGCGGACAGCAGCGAGCGGACCAGGTACGTCGTCGTCGTCTTGCCGTTGGTCCCGGTCACGCCGAACAGCTCGGGGATCCGCCGGTCCGTGCCGTAGACGGCCGCGGCGAGGGGCCCGACGGCGGCGCGCACGTCGGGCACGAGCAGCACGGGCAGGCCGGTGGCCCGGCAGCGCGCCGCGCCGGAGTCGTCGCTGAGCAGCGCGGCGGCGCCGTCGGCCGCGGCCCGGGCGGCGAAGTCGGCGCCGTGGCTGCGCGCGCCGGGCACGGCGGCGTACAGGTCCCCGGGCAGGACGCTCCGGGAGTCCATGGCCACGCCGCCGACGGCCGCGGCCGGATCGCCCTCGAGCCGGGCACCGGGCCCGGCGGCGTCGACCAGGGCGCCGAGGGGCGCCCCGGGCACGGAGGGGGGACGGAAGCCGCGCTCGAGGTCGCGGGGCGAGGGCTTGCTCACCACGCGTACTTCTGCTTCTCGCCGACGAAGACCTTGTACGGGTTCGGCTCGGTGCTGGAGGGCGGGACGTTGTACGTGTTCAGGGTCTGGCTCATGATCCGCTTGAAGGTGTCGAGGACGCTCCAGCTTTTCCAGTTGCCCTGGGGGCGGTGCATGGTCACGACGACGAGGTACTGGGGGTCCTCGATCGGGGCCATGCCGGCGAAGGAGCTGGTGTACCCATCGTATCCGCCGTTGGGCCCCGCGGCCTGTCCGGTGCCGGTCTTGCCGCCTACGCGGTAGCTCTCCAGCGCGGCCCCCTGGCCCGTGCCGTCGGTGACGACGGTCTCCATCATGCGCCGCATCTGCTCGGAGGTCTCGCGGGAGACGACGCGCTTCGGCTCGGGCGTCGCGACCGGGCGCTCGGTCCCGTCGGCGTCGACGAAGGCCTCGATGAGGGTCGGCTCCACCTGGAGGCCGCGGTTGCCGATCCCCTGGAAGACCTTGGCCGTGTGCAGCGCGGTCTGCGTGTAGCCCTGGCCGAACATCGTGGTGAACTGCTGGCGCCGGTCCCAGGCCTCCGGATCGGCGAGGATGCCCTGGTTCAGCGGCAGGCCGATGTCGATGGGCTGGCCGATGCCGAACTTCTCCAGCCAGGAGTGGCGGGTCCCGTTGTCCATGCGGTCGCCGATCATGACCGTGCCCGTGTTGTAGGAGCGCGCGAAGATGCCGGCCGCGGTCATCGGGTACGTCCCGTGGTCGAGGGAGTCGTTGATGACCTCGTTCTGGACCTCGTAGAAGTGCGGGACCTTGAACTTCTCGGTCGGCTCGACGACGCCCTCCTCCAGGGCCGCGGCGAAGGTGGCGAGCTTGCCGGTCGAACCCGGCTCGAACGCCTGCGTCACGGTCGTGGAGGTGCGGAACTCCGCGGGCGTCTCGCCCGGCTGGTTGGGGTCGACGCTCGTGGAGTCGGCCAGCGCGCGGATCTTGCCGGTCTTCATCTCGATGACGACGGCGTTGACCCACTGCGCGTTGAACTGCTCCTGCTTGGCCCTGACCGCCTCCTGGGCGGCCCACTGGATGTCGCTGTTGATGGTCAGCCGGATGCTTCGTCCGTCGACGGCCTCCTGCTCCTGCATGGTGGCCATCGGGATGCGCACGCCGTCGGCGCCGACCTCGTACGTCTTCTTCCCGGGCGTGCCGCGCAGCTTGTCCTCGTGCGCCAGCTCGAGGCCCTCCGCACCGGTCTCGAGCCCCGACGTGGCGAGGTTCTCGGCGCTGAGGAAGCCGAGCACGGGCCCGGCGACGGGGCCCAGCGGGTAGCTGCGCTCCATCTTCTGCTCGCTGGCCAGCCACGGGATGCCGATCCTGTCGGCCTCCTTTTTCACCTCGGGCGTCACGCCGGAGGCGATCACGGAGTAGCCCTTCTTGTCTGCACCGGGCTTCCCCAGGACCGCGTCGCGGACCTCGGCCTCGTCCTGTCCGAGCACGCCCGCGAGCTGCTTGACCGCCTGGTCGATGCGGACGGTCTCCCGATCCCCGCCGGGCGTGCGCCGCTTGAACTCGTCCTTGACGAGTTTCTGGTTGATGACCAGGTCGAACCGCTCGACGGTCGTCGCCAGGGTCCGGCCCTCGGAGTCGACGATGTCGCCGCGGGTGGGCAGGACGGTCTGGACCCGGATGCGGTTGTCGACCGCCTCCTGGGCGACCGCCTCGGGGTCGAGGCCCTGGACGTAGAAGAGCCGCCCCCCGAGGACCAGCAGCAGCGCCAGGAGCATGACGAGCCCCGCGCGGAGTCGCCGGGGCGGCTCCGCGCCTCCGCGCGCCGCCGCCGACTGCGTGCTGTTCCTCGCCATGCGTCCTGTCCTTGCCTCGCGGTCTCGGTGGTGGGCGGTGGACGGCGCCGGCCGTCCGGTCTACTCGCCGGCCGCCCGCTGTTCGGGCGCCGGGATCGTCCCGCCGTTCAGCTCCGACTCCTGGAAGTCGGGCCGCCCGGCAGCCGCGCCGCCGGCGTTGGAGGCCTGGCCCCCGCCGGCGGCCGGTTCGCCCGCCGGCTGCCCGGCCTCCGCCGCGCGCTGCTGGCCGGCCCCGGAGGCGGTGGCCTGCCGCCGGTCGGCCTCGGGCGCCTCCGCCTTCTGCTCGGCCGCGGCCGGCTTCGCCGCCGGCGCCTCGGGCTGTGCGACGAGGGCGCTGGGGGCGTCCTCGCTGGTCGCCGCCCCGGCGGTTCCCGAAACCTTGCCGGTGTCGAGGTCGATCGAGGCCACGGAGCCCGGGACGACCATGCCCAATTCTGCCGCCTCGGAGGCCAGGATCTGTGGAGCCTCGAGATATTGGGCGCGCTGTGTCAGCGCCTCGTTCTCCTGGGCGAGGGCCGTTTCCTGCTGGCGCAGCTGCACGAGTTCGTACTGGCCGGTGGAGACCTGGATGTTCAGGACCAGGACCGTGGCCAGGGCGGCGAGCAGGGCGGAGAAGCAGAAGACGGCGAACGGGACGCGGGGCCGGCGTGCACCCGCCGGGACGACCGCGAGCGGGGTGCGCCGCCGCGGCTCGGCCTCGGGCCGGGGGGTCGGGGCCGGGGCGAGGACGCGGGCGTTCGCCCCGTCGACTGCGGCCGCCGCGCGGGGCACGCGGGGTCGCGCGGGCCTGCTGCTGCTCATGCTCGGCTCCTTTCGAGAGTGCGTTCGACCGCCCGCAGTTTCGCGGACGCAGCCCTGGGGTTCTCCGCGCATTCCGCCTCGGTGGGCTTCTCCGTGCCCTTGACCAGGGTGCGGAAGCGCGCCTTGTGCTCCTCGAGTTCGACCGGGAACCCGGGGGGCGCGGAGGACCGCGACGCCGCGGCGAAGTGCCGCTTGACGATCTTGTCCTCCAGGGAGTGGTAGCTCATGGCGACGACGCGGCCGCCGACGACGACGGAGTCCATCGCGGCCGGCACGGCGCGGTCCAGGACGTCCAGCTCGCCGTTGACCTCGATACGCAGGGCCTGGAACGTCCGTTTGGCCGGGTGGCCTCCCGTCCGCGCGGCGGCGGCCGGCACGACGGAGCGGATGGCCTCGACCAGCTCGCCCGTGGTGCGCAGCGGCGCCGCGGTGCGGGCGGCGACGATCGCGGAGGCGATGCGCCCGGCGAACTTCTCCTCGCCGTACGCGCGGATGATGCGCACGAGCTCGGCCTCGGGGTAGCCGTTGACGACGTCGGCCGCCGTGGGACCGGCGGAGGTGTCCATGCGCATATCGAGCGGGGCGTCGTAGGAGTAGGCGAAGCCGCGTCCGGCCTCGTCGAGCTGGAGGGAGGAGACCCCCAGGTCGAAGAGCACCGCATCGGCCCCGGACAGACCGAGATCGTCGACAGCGTCGGCGATCTCGTCGTAGGTGGCGTGGACCAGGTCGATGCGGTCGGCGTATGGTTTCAGCCGCTGGCCGGCCAGCTCGAGCGCCTGCTGGTCGCGGTCGAGGCCGACGAGGTGGACCTCGGGGAACTCGCGCAGCACCGCCTCGGAGTGCCCGCCCATGCCGAGCGTGCAGTCGACAACGACGGCCCGTCCGCGCTCGGCGATCCCTGCCTGGATCGCCGGTCGCATGAGCCCGACGCAACGTTCGAGCAGCACGGGGACGTGCCGCTCCCAGGGGTTGCGCGGTGTGTCCGGGTGGCCCATCGCCGCTCCCCTTTCAGCGTGTCACAGCTTGCGTCCGTTGCGTGGGTTGGGGCCAGCTCCCCCTCCGCTCCGGCACCCCTCCGCCTGGCCCCGGGGAAGGTGGGCCAGGAGGGTCGTGCCGGGCGGCTGGAGAGCTCGCCCAAACCCTGCGGCTTCCGCCGCTAGAAGAGACCCGGCAGGATCTCCTCGTCGGTTTCGGAGAAGGCGGTTTCCTTCTCCTCCAGGTACGCGTTCCAGGCCCCGGTGTCCCAGATTTCCGCCCGCGTTCCCGCGCCGATGACGGTGACCTCCCGGTCCAGTCCGGCGTACGTCCGCAGCGGGGACGGGATGGTGACCCGCCCCTGCTTGTCGGGCACCTCGTCGGAGGCCCCCGAGAGGAACACGCGGATGTAGTCCCGCGCCTGCCGGGAGGACAACGGGGCCTCGCGCAACTGCTCGTGGACCCGTTCGAACTCCCGCTGGCTGAAGACGTAGACGCACCGCTCCTGGCCCCGCGTCAGCACCAGCCCGTTCGCCAGTTCTTCGCGGAATTTGGCCGGGAGGATCAACCGCCCCTTCTCATCGAGACGCGGTGTGTATGTTCCCAGGAACATGCGCACCGCCTTCTCGGTTCGGAGGAGCCGCCCTCACCCCTTCGCCTCCACTGCCCTCTGCTGTCCCCCACTTTACTCCACTTCCCCCCACTGTCAACGCGAAACACCCTCCTGCGCGTCGGCTTCGGGCGCGAAAAACCGCGCCACGTCGGGCGTGTGGCGCGGTGGGGGGAAGTGGAGGGCCGGAGGGGCGCCGGGGTGGCTCGGTGGGGCCTTAAACGACGAAAGGACCCGCCTGGAGGGCGGATCCTGTCCCGTGGGGGGCGTCGCGGGGCTCCGGTGGGGGAAAGTGGGGGCCCGGTCGCGCCCCTCCCCGCGGCCCCGGCTACTGCTCGTCGCGGCGGCGCTGGTCCCACTTCGATTCGAGGTCGGCCATGAAGGAGCCCTTCTTGCGCTCCCCGCCCCGGCCTCCGCGGCCCAGGCGGCCGAGGCCGACCTTGGAGACGGCGATGTAGACGCCGGCGCACATCAGGGCGAAGCCGAGGACTCCGACCACGGTCAGCTGGCTGGAGATCCCGAGCAGGAGCACCACGATGCCGACGACGCCGGCCAGCACGCCAATGGCGATGTTGCGCGTGGACCAACCGCCCGGCGAGGTGCTGGACTTCATCGACGACGCGAAACGGTGGTCCTCGTGCAGCTGCTTCTCCAGCTGCTCGAGCAGTCGCTGTTCGTGTTCGGAAAGCGGCATGTCCCTTCCCCCGTTCCCTCGATCCGGGGCCTGTGCCGGTCCGCACGCCCCACTACCAGTTCACAACGTCCGGACCGCCGCGCTTGTTCCGGCGGCCGGGCGCCGTCGCTGTCCCTCAAGGATAGTCCTGCCGGCGGGCCGGTTGGTAGTCGAGCCGTCATCCGCCGTCGGCGTCGTCTCCCCCGCGCTCCATGAGCGTCGCAGGGCGCACGGCCGCGCCCGGGAAACGGGTGCGGACGCGGTCCATGGCCTCCTCGGCTCCGCGCCAGTTCGCGTCGCTGCGCTCGATGCTCAGCTGCAGGCCCCCGGCGGCTGCGGACAGCTGTTCGCCGCGCACGCCCACCAGGCGCACCGGCTGGCGGAGCGGTCCGAGCCCGCGCAGGAGACCGACGGCGGCCGCGGCGACGGCGGCGCCCGAATCGGTCGGCTGGGGCAGGCGCCGGCTGCGGGAGAGCGTCGTGAAGTCCGCGTAGCGCAGCTTGAGCGCGACGGTGCCGGCCGACCGCCCGGCCGACCGCAGCCGCTCGGCGACGCGGTGCGCCAGGCGCAGCAGCTCCCGCTCGAGCAGGGCAGCGTCCGAGGTGTCCCGGGCGAACGTCTCCTCGGCGCCGATGCTCTTCTCCTCCCGCACGGGCTCCACCGGCCGCTCGTCCCGGCCCCACGACAGGGCATGCAGGTGCAGGCCGTGGGCCCCCAGGAGCCGCTCCAGCGTCGCCGGCGGCGTGTGGGCCAGCTCGGCGACCTGGGAGATCCCGGCCCGGGCCAGCACGGCCGCCGTCTTGGCCCCCACGCCCCAGAGGGCGGTGACCGGCAGCGAATGGAGGAACGCCTCGGTGTCGCCGGGGGCGATGAGCAGGAGGCCGTCGGGCTTGGCGTGGGTCGAGGCCAGCTTCGCGACGAACTTGTTCCGGGCGATCCCCACGCTGGCGGGGAGGCCCAGCTCGTCGCGGACCCGGCGGCGGAGCATCGTGCCGATGGCCAGGGGCTCGCCGAGCCGCCGCAGGCTCCCCGTGACGTCGAGGAAGGCCTCGTCGACGCTGACCTGCTCGACCAGGGGTGTCGTGTCGCGGAAGATGTCCATCACGAGTCCCGAGTAGCGCCGGTAGTCCGCCTGGGTCGGCTCGAGGACGGTGGCGCGCGGGGCCAGGCGCATCGCCTGGGACATGGGCATGGCCGAGCGCACTCCGAGCGACCGGCACTCGTAGGAGGCGGAGAGGACCACGGACCGCTCCCCCGGGTGCCCGACGATGACCTGGCGCCCGGCCAGGTCGGGCCGGCGGAGCAGCTCGACGGAGACGAAGAAGGCGTCCATGTCGACATGGAGCACCGTCCGGGGAGCGCCCGCCACACTCATGGCTCCATCCTAAGGGCGGCGAGCCCGTGGACCGCGCGGCTAGAGTGGAAGCCCGGACCGCATCCCCCGACCCAAGGACGGCCATGTCGCCCCACCCCGCCCCGGTGTCCCCGCCGGACTTCGTCGACCGCGTCAACGAGCGCCTTGCGGCGTTCCTGGACGGGCAGGCCGGGGAGGTGCGCGGGATCTCGCCGCACGCCGTCGAGCTCGTGGCGAGCCTGCGGGACCTGACCCGCGGCGGCAAGCGCATGCGCGCGCTGTTCGCCCACTGGGGGTTCCGGGGCGCCGGCGGCTCCGCGGACGACGACGCCGCCGTCGTCGCCGGGGTCGCCCTGGAGCTGTTCCAGGCGGCCGCGCTGGTCCACGACGACGTCATCGACCGCTCGGCCACGCGCCGGGGAATGCCGGCCGTCCACCGCCGCTTCGCGGCCCTGCACGCCGAGCGGGGCTGGCGGCGCGACGGGGACCGCTTCGGCGAGGCGGCCGCCATCCTGGCCGGCGACCTGGCCCTCTCCTACAGCGAGCGGGTCTTCGCGTCGATCCGCCCGGAGCGGCCCCGGGCCCGCGCCGTGTTCGACCGCATGCGCACGGAGGTGATGGCGGGCCAGTACCTGGACGTGTTGGAGGAGTCCGCCGGCTTCGACCATGGCGACGAGGGCGCGGTGGAACGGGCCCGGACCGTGTTGCGGTTCAAGTCGGCCAAGTACTCGGTCGAGAACCCGCTGCTGCTCGGGGGCGCGCTGGCCGGCGCCGGGGAGGAGCTGCTGGCCGGCTACTCTGCGTTCGCGCTTCCGCTGGGCGAGGCGTTCCAGCTCCGCGACGACGTCCTCGGCGTGTTCGGAGACCCCGAGACCACGGGCAAGCCGGCCGGCGACGACCTGCGCGAGGGCAAGCGCACCGAGCTCATCGCCCACGCCCTGCGCCTGTCCGGGCCTGGCGACCGGGACTTCATCGCGGAGCGCCTCGGGGCCGACGACCTCGCGGACGCGGAGGTCGCGCGAATGCGCGACGTGATCCGGGAGGCGGGTGCGCTGGAGGCCACGGAGAGGGCCATCGCGGAGCTGTCCGCGCGGGGGTTCGCCGCGCTGGAGGCCCTGCCGATCGCCGCCGACGTCCGGTCCGCACTCCACGGCCTGGGGACGGCGGCGATCTCGCGCTCCTCCTAGCCCGACAACCGGCGGGCTACCAGGCCAGGGACTGCGCCCGCCGGCGGACTTCCGTCTTCCGGCCTCCGCGCAGGGCCTCCATCGGCGTTCCGGGAAGGGACTCGTCGGCCGTGAAGAGCCAGGCCACGAGCTCCTCGTCCCCGAAGCCGGCGTCGCGCAGGACGCTGATGGTCCCCTTGAGGCTGTCGATGACGGCGCCGTCCCGCACGAACGCGGCCGGGACGGCCCTGACGTTCCGCTCGCCGATGCGCACGGCCACCAGCGAACCCTCGTCCACGAGGGCGTGGGCACGCCGCAGCGGGATGTCCAGCGCTTCGGCCAGGTCGGGAAGGGTCAGCCACTCGCCCACGAGCTCTTCAAGTGTGTTCACGGGAACCAGACTGCCACACGCGCGACGGGGAACCCGAGGAAAACACGAGGCCAACACCGTGCCGCCCCGGTCGCAGGGGTTTTTGTGTCACGGAGGCATGGTGTAGATTCACTCGAGTCACACTTGCAACACAAGTCACAGGGGGAACAGCGGACCCTGCCTGGTCCGGCCGCCGGTGGCTTGCGGTTGCCGCCAACGCCGCGCACCGTGTACCCGGAGGCGCGGGCCGGGGGTGGCTGCCGGCTAACGATTGAGGATCCCACCATGACCCAGCATCGCCCAGACCGCGTGCGTTCGTTCGGTTCGGCACCCTCCGCCGCCCGCCCCCGCATCGCGGGCGCCGTCGCCGCAGCCGCCATTCCAGCCATCGCCCTCACCGGCCTCGGAACGGCGGCCCCCGCCGCCGCCGCGCCGGCCGCCGCGCCCGCCAGCGGGCTCGCGCCCAAGCTCGCCACCCAGGCCAACGTCGCCGCGGCCCAGCAGCGGATCGCCGCCCACCTCGTGGCCTCGGCGATCCCCTCCCACGTGACCGTCGCCGCCGCTCCCCGCACCGTGACCGTCCGCGCCGGCGACACCGTCTCCCACATCGCGGCCCGCCACGGCCTCTCCGTCGGCCAGGTCCTGCGCGCCAACGGCCTCTCCGCAAGCTCCACCATCCGCCCCGGCCAGAAGCTCAAGCTCTCCGGCTCCAGCGCCGCCCGCTCCGCCGGGAACGCGCGAGCCACCTCCGCCTCGGCCAAGACCGTGACCGTCCGCGCCGGCGACACCGTCTCCGCCATCGCGGCCCGCCACGGCGTCGGACTCAGCACCGTCCTCAAGGCCAACGGCCTCTCCGCAAGCTCCACGATCCACCCCGGCCAGAAGCTCAAGCTCTCCGGCTCCAGCGCCGCACGCTCCGCCGGCACGGCCCGCTCCGCCGGGACCGCGCGGGCCACCTCCGCCTCGGCCAAGACCGTGACCGTCCGCGCCGGCGACACCGTCTCCCACATCGCGGCCCGCCACGGCCTCTCCGTCGGCCAGGTCCTGCGCGCCAACGGCCTCTCCTCCAGCGACACCATCCGCCCCGGCCAGAAGCTCAAGCTCTCCGGCTCCAGCGCCGCACGCTCCGCCGGGACCGCGCGGGCCACCTCCGCCTCGGCCAAGACCGTGACCGTCCGCGCCGGCGACACCGTCTCCGCCATCGCGGCCCGCCACGGCGTCGGACTCAGCACCGTCCTCAAGGCCAACGGCCTCTCCGCAAGCTCCACCATCCACCCCGGCCAGAAGCTCAAGCTCTCCGGCGGCGCGTCGGTCTCCGCAACGTCCTCGTCGCGCCCCCAGCTGGTGCCGAACTCGTTCCTGCACTACCGGTACCCGGACGACACCGTCCGCTCGGCCAACGACAACAAGTACGAGCTGCTCTCGCGGAACCTCCCGGGCCGCTCTGAAATGCAGTCGATCATCGCGTCCACGGCCCGCGCCATGGGCGTCGACCCGGCGCTGGCCCTGGCCCACGCGTACCAGGAGTCGGGGTTCAACCAGGCCGCCGTGTCCCCGGCCAACGCGATCGGCGCCATGCAGGTCATCCCGTCCTCGGGCGAATGGGCCTCGCAGCTGGTCGGGCGCGAACTGAACCTGCTGGACCCGTACGACAACGCCACGGCCGGCGTCGCGATCATCCGCGCGCTGCGCAGCAGCAGCCACACCGTCGACGGGGCCATCGCCTCCTACTACCAGGGCCAGGGTTCGGTCCGGAGGAACGGCATGTACCCGGACACGCGCCGCTACGTCGCCTCCGTCAAGGCGCACATGGCGCGCTTCGCCTAGACCCCGAGACCGCCACGGGGCCGGGTCCGCAGTGCGGACCCGGCCCCGTCGTCGTTCCGGGCCCCGCGGGCGCGGGCCCGGCGGGTGCTCCGCCCGCGGCGCCGTCGTTCAGCCGGCGACGGGCAGGTCGAGGACCACGCGGGTGCCGCCACCGGGGCGGGGCAGCCACTCGATGGTCCCGGAGAGCTCGCTGGTGACCAACGTCCGGACGATCTGCAGGCCCAGCCCCTCGGTGCGCGGCTCGGGCGGCAGGCCGGCGCCGTCGTCGGACACGGTCACGCGCAGCCGGCGCCCACCGCCGTCCGCGGTGCGCCATTCGGCGCCGAGCTCGACGGTCCCGTCCCGCTCGCCCAGGCCGTGCTCGACGGCGTTGGAGACGAGCTCGTTGACGACCAGGGACAGGGGCGTGGCCAACTCGCTCGGCAGGTCCCCGAACGACCCCGCGAGTTCCGTGCGCACCACCTGGCCAGGCGACGCGACCTCGGCCGCGAGCCGGAACTGGCGGGAAATCAGCTCGTCGAAGTCCACGCTCTGGGTCAGGCCCTGCGACAGCGTCTCGTGCACGAGGGCGATCGTGGCGACGCGCCGCATCGCCTGCTCGAGCCCGAGCCTCCCCTCCTCGCTGCGCATGCGCCGGGACTGGATCCGCAGGAGCGAGGCCACGGTCTGGAGGTTGTTCTTGACCCGGTGGTGGATCTCCCGGATGGTCGCGTCCTTGGACACGAGCTCCTTTTCGCGGCGGCGCAGCTCCGTCACGTCGCGGCACAGCACCAGCGCGCCGTACCTGGTGGTTCCGTCGCGCAGGGGAATGGCCCGCAGCGAGAGCACCACTCCCCCGGCCTCCACCTCGGTCCGCCAGGGCATCTTGCCGGTGACGACGAGCGGCAGCGTCTCGTCGACCATGCGGCGGCCCCGGCTGAGCAGCCCCGTGGTGACCTCCGCGAGGGACCGCCCCTCCAGGGTGTCGGCGCCGCCGAGCCGCCGGTACGCCGAGACGCCGTTGGGGCTCGCGTACCGGACCGTGCCCTGGGCGTCGAGCCTGATCAGTCCGTCGCCGACGCGCGGCGCGCCCCGCCGGGAGCCGGCGGGGGTCGCGAAGTCGGGCCACAGGCCCTGGGTGCCCATGCGGAGCAGGTCGTCCGCGCACTGGCGGTAGGTCTGCTCGAGCCGGGACTGGACCCGGGACCGGGTGAGGTCCGTGTGGCACGTCAGGACCGCGAGGGTCCTGCCGTTGCGCACCATGGGGACCGCCTCGATGCGCATGGCGGACTCGTTGGTCCAGTGGTCCTCGTCGGCCCGCTCGATCCGTTGCGAACGCCAGGCCGCCTCGACGAGCGGCTTGAGGTCCCGCCGGATCCGTTCGCCGACGAAGTCGGTCTGGAACACGGTCTGCGCCGTCGAGGGCCGCACGTGCGCCAGCGCGACGTACGTGCCGTCCTGCGTCGGGTGCCACAGGACGACGTCGGCGAAGGCCAGGTCCGCGACGAGCTGCCAGTCCCCGACGAGCAGGTGCAGCCACTCCTCGTCCCCCGCCCGGAAGTCCGCGAACTCCCGGACGGGGTCGGTGAATGTCGCCACGCTACCGCCGCACGATCGACCGCAGCAGGCGCAGGGCCACGGACAGGGACGCCATGTCGTCGCGCTCGAGGCGGTTGACCTCGTTGAACATGGTCCGGGCGCGCTGGAGGCTCTCCTCGTTGGCGCGCTCCCACTCGTCCAGGGCCGCCACCGGATCCCCGGGATCGGCGCCGGAGTCGAGGACGGCGAGCGTGATTTCGACCGCGGTCGCATACAGGTCGTCGCGCATCGCGGCCCGGGCAAGGGCCTGCCAACGGTCCAGCCGCGGCAGCGTGGTGATGCGCTCGAGCAGCCCGTCGATCCCGTAGCGGTCGAAGACCGTGTAGTACTGCGCGGCGACCTCGCGCGCGTCGCGGCCGGTCTTCTCCGCGGTGTTGACCACGTCCAGCAGCGCGAAGCTCTCGAACTGCTGCGACCACCTCTCGGCCAGAGGCCGCGGCGTGCCCCGCTCCAGCGCCTCCTCGCACCAGGCGGACGCGCGTTCGAGGTCCTGGCCGCGCAGCAGGGAGGCGAGGTCGTCCCGCAGCCCGCGCACCGTGGGGCCGAAGCGGTCGATCTCCGCCTGGACTCCGGCGCGGCGGTCGACATTGCCGACGTACCAGCGCGTCGCGCGGTCCAGCAGGCGGCGCATGTCGAGCAGCATCCGCGCCCACTGGTCCGTGGGGAAGTCCGCGGGAAGGTCCTTGACGGCGGCCATGTAGGCGTCGAGCCCGTAGATCTCGCGCAGGGCCACGAAGGCCCGCGCGACGGAGGCCTCGCTGGCCCCGGTCTCCTCGATCACGCGGAACGCGTACGTGATGCCGCCGACGTTGACCATGTCGTTGGCGACCACCGTGCAGATGATCTCCCGGCGCAGCGGGTGGGTCTGGACGTCGTCGCCGAACCGCTCGACGATCTGGGACGGGAAGTAGTCCCTGAGGGTCCCCGCGAAGTAGGGGTCGTCGGCGAGGTCCGAGTCCGCCAGCGCCGAGGCCAGCTGGATCTTGGCGTAGGCCGCGAGCACCGACAACTCCGGGGAGGTGAGCGCCTCCCCGGCCTCGACGCGCTTCTTGAGCTCGGCGGTGCCGGGCAGGAACTCGAGGTCCCGGTCCAGGTCCGCGGTCTCCTCGAGCCACTGCATCAGCCGCTCGAAGCTCGGGTTCCACTCGGAGAGCCGCTGCCGGTCGACGAGCAGCATCACGTTCTGGTCGATGTTCGTCTGCAGGACCAGCCGGGCCACCTCGTCCGTCATGGAATGCAGGAAGCCGGTGCGCTCCGCGGCGTCGAGCCGGCCCGCGGCCACCATCCGGTCGACGAGGATCTTGATGTTGACCTCGTGGTCGGAGCAGTCGACGCCGGCGGAGTTGTCGATGGCGTCCGTGTTGAGGATCGTCCCGGCCAGCGCGGCCTCGATGCGGCCCAGCTGGGTCATGCCCAGGTTGCCGCCCTCGCCGACGATGCGGGCGCGCAGCTGGCCGCCGTCGACCCGGATGGCGTCGTTCGCGCGGTCCCCGACGTCGGCGTGCGATTCGGCGGCCGACTTGACGTAGGTGCCGATGCCGCCGTTGTAGAGCAGGTCGACAGGCGCGGTGAGGATCGCCCGCAGCAGCTCCGGCGGCGACAGGCGCGTGGTCTCCTCGGGCAGGCCCAGCACCTCGCGCACCGGCCCCGAGATCTCCACGGACTTGGCGCTGCGCGGATGGATGCCGCCGCCGGCGCTGATGAGCGAACGGTCGTAGTCGTCCCAGCTGGAGCGCGGCAGCCCGAAAAGGCGCTCGCGCTCCGCGAAGGACGCCTCGGGGTCCGGATCCGGGTCGAGGAAGATGTGCCGGTGGTCGAAGGCCGCCACGAGGCGGGTGTGGCGCGAGCGCAGCATGCCGTTGCCGAAGACGTCGCCGCTCATGTCGCCGATGCCCACCGCGGTGAAGTCCTGGTTCTGGCAGTCGACGCCCAGCTCCATGAAGTGCCGCTTGACCGATTCCCACGCCCCCCGGGCCGTGATGCCCATGGCCTTGTGGTCGTAGCCGACGGAGCCGCCGGACGCGAACGCGTCCCCGAGCCAGTGGCCGACCTCCAGGGAGATGTCGTTCGCGATGTCGGAGAAGCTGGCGGTGCCCTTGTCCGCCGCCACGACGAGGTAGGTGTCGTCCCCGTCGAGGCGCACGACGTCGCGCGGTGGCTCGACGCGCTGCTCGTCGCCGTCGACCACCAGGTTGTCGGTGATGTCCAGCAGCGCCCGGATGAAGATCCGGTACGCCGCCTTGCCCTCCTCCATCCACGCCCCGCGGTCGACGGCGGGGTCGGGAAGCCGCTTGGCGTAGAAGCCGCCCTTGGCGCCGGTCGGCACGATGACCGCGTTCTTGACCATCTGCGCCTTGACCAGGCCAAGGACCTCGGTCCGGAAGTCCTCCCGGCGGTCCGACCAGCGGAGCCCGCCGCGGGCCACCTCGCCGAAGCGCAGGTGCGTCCCCTCGACCCGGGGCGAGTGGACCCAGATCTCGTACTTGGGACGGGGGAAGGGGGCGCCCTCCACGGCGGTCGGGGCGATCTTGAAGGACAGGTGCTCCCCGCCCTGGAAGTAGTTCGTGCGCAGCGTCGCCTCGATCGCGTTCGCGAAGCGGCGCAGCAAGCGGTCCGCATCGAGCGTGGGGACGTTCTCCAGCGCGGCGGCCAGCGCCTCGCGGGCCTCCGCCGTCGCGGCTTCGCGCCGGTCGGCGCTCAGCCGGGGGTCGAAGGTCCCCTCGAAGAGCGCCAGCAGCGCGCGGGTCACTGCGGCGTTGGCCTGGAGCGCGTCGCCGATGAAGCCGTACGAGTTGCCGATCCCGATCTGCCGCAGGTACTTGGCGTAGGCGCGCAGCACCGAGACGCGCGTCCAGTCCAGCCCCTCCGCGAGGATCAGCCGGTTGAAGCCGTCGGACTCCGCCCGGCCCTGAGCGACCGCCCGGTACGCCTCGGCCAGCAGCTCGCTGGTGGCCTCCGGGTCGACCCCCGCCGGGTAGCGCAGCCCGAGGTCGTAGAGGTGGAATTCCTTGCCGTCGCCGCGGGTGATCGCGAAGGGGCGCTCGTCGACGACCTCCAGACCCAGGTGCGCGAGGACCGGGAGGATGTTGCTCAGGGAGGCCGGCTCCGTCAGGTACAGCTTCAGCCGGGCGTCGCTCGCGTGCTGCTCGCGGACGTCCGAGGCGGGCACGGACGCGTCCACGCGGACGACCGGACCGCGGAAGCCCGGATCGTCGTAGAGGGAGAACCGGTCGATGTCCTCCATCGCGTCCTCGATCTCGAACGCGACCCGGTACGCGGGCGGGAACGCCTCGCCCCAGAGCCGCGAGACCTGGGCGGCGCCGTCGCCGGCGACCCGCTCGTGGACGACCTGGTCGATGCCCTCCGCCCAAGAGCGGACGGCGTCGACGAGGCGCCGCTCCAGGTCGGCGCGGTCCACCTCGGGGACCCCGGCGCCGCGCGGCAGGCGGATTCGGTAGAACAGGCGGACGAGCGCCGACTCCGACATGTGGACCACGAAGTCCTTGGACTCCGGGTTGAACGCGCGGTCGAGCTCGTCCTCGATCCGGCGCCGGACGGCGGTCGTGTACCGGTCGCGGGGCAGGAAGACCATGGCGGACATGAAGCGCCCGTAGACGTCCTCGCGCAGGAAGAGCCGGGTGCGCCGGCGCTCCTGCAGGCGCTGGATGCTGAGGACCGTCTCCAGGAGCTCGTCGGCGCCGATCTGGAACAGCTCGTCGCGCGGGTAGGACTCCAGGATGCTCAGGAGGTCCTTGCCGGAGTGCGAATCCGGGGCGTACCCGGACGCGTGCATCACGGCGTCGACCTTGCCGCGCAACAGCGGGATGCTGCGCACCGAGCGGGTGTACGCGCTGGAGGCGAACAGCCCGATGAAGCGGCGCTCCCCGTTGACGTTGCCCTGCGGGTCGAAGCTCTTGACCCCTATGTAGTCCAGATAGACGGGGCGGTGCACCGTGGACCGGGAGTTCGCCTTCGTCAGCACGAGGGCCCTGCGCTCGCGGGCCTTCGCGCGGCCGGACGGCGTCAGGCGCTGCGGCTCGCCGGTGTCGCCCCCGCGGAGCAGGCCCAGTCCGCTGCCGGGGCGGACCCGCAGGACGTCCTCGCCGCCCTCGGTCGCCAGGTCGTACTCGCGGTAGCCGAGGAAGGTGAAGTTGCCGTCATCGAGCCAGCGCAGCAGCTCCATCGCGGGCTGCAGGTCGGGGATGCCCTCGGGGTGGGCAACGTTCGCGAGCCGCTCGGCGACGTCCAGCGCCTTCTCGCGCATGGGCTGCCAGTCCTCGACGGCGACGCGGACGTCGGCCAGGACCTTCCGCAGGCCCGAGGCGAGTTCCGCCTGGCGCTCGGCGCTGGCGGTGCCGGCGATCTCGATCGCGATCCAGGACTCGATGGCCGTGTGCCCGTCGGCCTGGATGAACCGGGCGAGGCTGGGCAGCGCGGCCGTGTCGCCGCTGGAGATGGGCGCGTGGGTCGGGACGGCCTGGAGGTCGGTCAACTCCCCGTCGCCGGCGCGGCGGGCGATGAGAATCGGGTGGATGACCTGGCTGATGGCGTGGCGCTGGCGCACGATCTCCGCCGTGACGGAGTCCACGAGGAAGGGCATGTCGTCGGTGACCGCGTACACCACGGTCGCTCCGCCGTCGACGACGACGTCGACGGCCGCCTCGCCCCGGCTGCGACGGAAGCCGGCCGCTAAATGTGCGGCGGCGCGCCGCTCCAGCGTCTCCCGGTCGTAGTCCGCAGCGTCCTCGGGGGCGAGGTGGCTGTAGTAGGTCTCCACAAATGACGGGGTGAGCGTGTCCGCGATGAATCGCTCCGACACGCCAGACGCCGACGACTTCAAAGTACGCCTCCAGTGACGAGAATTGACCGCTCCATTGCGGCCTAACCCGTCCCAGCCTAACGAAGCCTCACGACTGCGTCACATCCGCCACACGGAGTCCGCGCCACGGGGCCCTGCGGCGCTCGATCCGCTGCCCCGCCAAGGCCGCGATCGCGGCGCGCAGGGCGCTGCCCGGCGCGGATTCGGCGAGGGCGCTGCCGGCGAGGAGCGCGGCGTCGGCGGCGGCCGGCTCCCACGGCAGGAAAGCGTCCAGCGCCGGTCCCGGGCCGAAGCGCTGCCAGCTCTCGCGCAGCTGCCGGCGTGGCGAGCTCCCCACTGCCGAGGCCCGCACCTTGTTCAGGACGACGCGGACCGCGGCCTCCGGGACCGCCTCGGCCAGCTCCTCGACGGCGCGGACCAGGCGCGGCACGCCGACGCTGTCCGCCGCCCCGACGGCGAGGACCTCGTCGGCCGAGTGCAGGGCCGCCAGGGCGGCCGCGTTGCGCTGCGGCGCGGAGGTGTCGAAGGTCAGGTCCTCGTCGGTCTCCAGCGGGGTCGCCGTGTCCACCACGACGAGGTCCGCGTGCGCCGTGGCGAAGCGGAGGACGCGCCCGAGCGCCTCCCCGCGCACCTCGGGCCACCGGTGCGCGCGGGGCAGCCCGGTCGCGATCCTCATCCGGGCGCCCGCGACGGCGACGGGCGGACAGGCGCGCTCGAAGGCGGGCCCGTCGAGGAGCCCCTGGTCCGAGAGCCTGCACAGGTGGGCCAGCCCGGCCGACTCGTCGAGCAGGCCCAGGTGGACGGCGACGCTCGCGCCGTAGGTGTCCGCATCGACGAGCACGGTCCGCCGGCCGGCGAGCGCGGACTCGGCGGCGAGGTTGACGGCCACCGTGGTCCGCCCCGGGGCCCCGGCGGGACCCCACACCGCAACGATGCGTCCCGGGGGCGACGCGTCGCCCTCGGGCCCGGCCGGAGGCCGGGGCGCCACGGCGCGGGTGCGGCCGGTTGCGGCGACGAGTTCGAGCAGGTCGGACACCGCCCGGGCGTCCGCGTCCGGCGATTCGGTGGCCACGCCGAGTGCCGCGAGCCGGTCCAGCTCCCCGGCGTCCCCCGTCAGGACGACGCAGGCGATGCCGCGGGCCAGCAACGCGTCGGCGAAGGCGGCGTCGACGTCGTTCGGGGGCCCGGCCAGGAGGGCCGCGTCGGCCAGGCCCGACTCCGCGAGCGCGGACACCTCCGACAGGTCGGAGCACTGGCGCACGACGGTGACGGCCCCCCGCAGCCGTTCCAGGTCCTCGACGAGGGACCCCGCGGCGCCCCAGACCACGACGGCGACCGTCACGGCGCCGCGCCGCTCGGGTTGTGGACGACGGTCAGGCGCGACTCGTTGGCCAGGGCGCCCAGCAGGCCGGGCAGGGCCGCGTCCTCGACGAGGACCTCAAGCACGGTGCCCGTCGTCCCGGCGAAGCCCGAGTCGATCGGCCGCAGGGCCGAGACCTCGGCCGCCGGCAGCAGCAGGCGCGGCTCGCCATACGCGTTGCCGCCCTCCTCGCGGGCCGCCGCCCACACGTCGACGCGGCCTCCGACCGCGACCGATTGCGGCAGGGCCTGCCGCAGTTCGAGGGAGACGGGCTTGCGGCTGGGGGCATCGATGGGGGCCAGCGCCCGGAGCGGCACCAGCTCGCCCGCCTTGATCAGGGTGTTGGCCTTGAGGCCGTCCCGCACCCCGGCCTCGGGCGAGAGGTACCCGGCGTCCACGCCATCGAGCCGGACGTCGACCGCGGTAAGCCGGTCGGCCGTCACGGCGGCTCCGAGTGGGATGTCCTCCCGGGCGACGTACGCCGGCTCCGTCCGGTCGAGACCGGCGACGAGGGCGACGACCCCCGTGACGGAGGCCAGCACCAGCAGCACGCCGACCACCAGCCGTGGGTCCTTCCAGCCGGGCTTGCGCAGCCTGCGCAGCTCCCGCGGTTCAGCTTCCGCCACCGTTGTCCCCCGTTCTCCCGCGCGGTCGCCGGGACCGGCTCCGGCGCGGATTCCACAGTATGGGTGGAATCGTCGCCGGGCCAAGTCCATGACCTGCGGATTGTGGAAAACCGGATCAGTCGCGCTGGACCGCCGCCACCGCCGCGAGGGGCACCAGGACGACGGCGCTGACGGCGCCCGCGCGCCTGTACTCGTCCCGGCCGTGGGCCGCGACCTGGAGGTAGTCGGCCCCCACCTGGTCGAGGGTGCCCGTACACGCCGTGCGCCCCTCGGTCCCGTGCACGACGACACGGGCCCGGTCCCGCGCGAGGGCGCGGAGCGCCTGACGCAGCGTCACGGCACCGGCGCCAGCCGGCTCCGGCGTCGCCCTCGCCCCGGGCCCCTCGACCGCCCGCAGCGCCGCATCAGGGACGACGTACTCGACGGGGCCGGCGGCCAGCGAGATCCAACCCCGGCCGACGTGGCGCAAGGCGCCGTGCAGCCGCAGGCCGCCGGCGAGCGTGACCGCCAGGTCCGCCCCGACGTGGCCGGCCAGCCGCGAGGCGAGTGGCACCTGCGCGCGTTCGACCCGAACCATCTCCTGGATCTCGGCGATGCGGTCGCGCCTCCCCTCGGCCGCCAGTTGGGCCTCGAGGTCCGCGAACAGGGCGTCCCATCTCATGCCCACAGCCTAGACGGGATCTAGACAGGCCCGACGCCAGGTGCAAGCATGCTGCAAAGAACGACATCAAATGACATCAAACAGCATCAAAAGGAGCCTGGCATGACGGCACCCACGCAACGCCGGTCCCACGACGCGCTGAGCGTCCTCGTGGCGGCGGCCCTCGGACTGGTCCTGGCCGGCAACGGCCTCGCCCTCGCCGCCCCGGGCTCCGGGGGCTGGGACACCGAGCGGGCCGCGGGAGCCGGTCTCGCCCTCGTCGGCCTGGCGGTGTTGGTCTGGTGGCTCCTGGGGGCCGCGAGCGCTCTCGCCGCGGCCCTGCTGGCTCGCGCGGGACGCACCGCGGCGGCGGCCCGGGTGGCCCGGCTGAGTCCCGCGACGATGCGGCGCCTGGCCGCGGCCGTGGTGGGGACGCAGGTCGCGCTGGCCCCCGCGGCGCTCGCCGCCCCCGTGCCGACGGCGGAGCCGGCGCAGCAGTCGCGCCCACTTCCCGCCGTGGCAGCCGCTCCGCCTGCGGCCTGGCCCGCGGACACGCCACAGGCCATGACACCACTCCCCGACTGGCCGACCGTCGGGGCCGGGCGGGCGGCGCGGCCAGCCGGAGGGCCCGGACCGGGGCTCGGCGCCGGCCGGGCTGCGGCCGGAGCGCCTGACGCCGTCCCCGGCGGACCGGGACCCGGCGCCGTCCCGACGACAGCCGTCCCCGTGGCCGCCGCACCGGGGGCCGGGGCGTCCCGTGAGGGCGGTGCGCCGACGCCCGCCTGGCGGCCGGAGCGCCCGGCCGCCCCGATGGACCGTGTCCTCGGCGGAGGGGTCCGGGAGGCCACGGACCGGGAGGTGGTGGTCGCGGACGGCGACACTCTCTGGGGACTGGCCGCGCGAAGCCTCGGCACAGGCGCGTCCGAGGCGGCCATCGCCCGGGAATGGCCGCGCTGGTACGCGGCCAACAAGGCCGCCATCGGGCCGGACCCGAACCACCTCGCCGTCGGAACCGTTCTGGTCCGGCCCGGACCACGGTGAACAGCTCGCACCAGCAGGGGCCCGCGCAGCGGACCCATCGATCGGGGCACGCGCCCCAGGGGGAGGAACCCATGGAACAGCACGCGACGCCGGCGTCCCACGGCCAGGGCGCCCCGGCCGAAACCGCGGGGGCCACGCCGGCTCCAGGAGCGGGAGCCGCCGAGCCCAGGGGCACGGACGCCCAGTCCAGTGGGGCGGCCGTACGGGCGGGATCCACCGGCGACCCCGCCGCGGAGGGGACGGTGGTGACCGCGGTCCCCCTGGCTCCGCCCAATCCGGGTGTCCGGCGTTTCGCGGACGCCGGCCTGCTGCGGCATGCGCTTCCCGCCGAACCGGAACCTGGGCGCCGACGGGGCCGGGGCGGGACCGACGTCCCGGGACGGGCCGTGGACGGGTCCGGTCGCGGCGACTCCGGAGGCGGATCCGCAGGGCCCGGCGACGGCGGGCGCGGGCGCGGGGGACGCGAGGAGCAGGCGGCCGCCCTGCGCGTGTGCGGCGCCGTCGGACTCGCGGTGTTCGAGGCGCTCGCCGGCGTCAGGCCGGTGCACCAGCTGGCCCGCTGGCTGGACCCGGACACGTACGACAAGCTGCACCGGCGCATCGAGCTGACCCACGCCGCGCTGGGCGGTGCCGCCCTGGCCACCTACCGCACCACGGCGATCCGGCGCGCCCGCGCGTGCCGCGTCGGGGAGGGCGCGTTCGAGGTGAGTCTCGTTCTGGCGGGTCGGGCACGCGTGCGCGCGGCGGCGCTCCGGGTGGAGCGCCGCCGCGGGCAGTGGCGCGTGTGCGCCCTGGAGCTCGGGTGAGCCGGGGCTACTGGCGCTTGGCCTTCTTGCCCCTGCGCTCGGCCCGGTTGCCCTGGGCCTCGCCCTCGCCCGTGCGCTCGGTGCGCGTGCTGGCGTGTCCGTCCTCGGTGGGTGCCGTGTAGCGCAGCTGGGCAGGACGCGCGGGGGCGTCGAGGCCCGGCGTCGAAAGCGTGGGCGCCAGGGTCGCCGAGCGCCCGTCCACGGCGCCGGGCAGGGTCACGGGGGCCGGCGCGGCCTGTGTCTCGACCTTCACGTGGAAGAGCAGTCCCACGCTCTCCTCGCGGATGGACTCCATCATCGTCTGGAACATGGTGTAGCCCTCGCGCTGGTACTCGACCAGCGGATCGCGCTGGGCCATCGCCCGCAGTCCGATGCCGTCCTTGAGGTAGTCCATCTCGTAGAGGTGTTCCTGCCACTTCCGTCCGACGACGCTCAGAACCACCCGGCGCTCGAGCTCGCGCATGTTCGGCGAGCCGATCTGCTCCTCGCGGGCCTCGTACTGGACCCGGGCGTCGGAGACCAGCTCCTCGCGGAGGAACTCCGAGGTGAGCCGGCCCCGGCCGCCCGCCTCCTCGATGACCTCGTCGACGGTCAGCGACACCGGGTAGAGCTGCTTCAGGTTCGCCCAGAGGGAGTCGAGGTTCCAGTCGTCGCCGTGCCCCTCGCCGGTCGCCTCGGCGACCATCGCCCCGATGGCGTCCTCCAGGAAGTGCTGCACCTTCTCATGGAGGTCGTCGCCCTCGAGGATCCGGCGCCGGTCGCCGTAGATGGCCTCGCGCTGCCGGTTGAGCACGTCGTCGTACTTCAGGACGTTCTTGCGCTGTTCGGCGTTGGTCGCCTCGACCTGCGCCTGCGCGGTCTCAATGGCCTTCGAGACCAGCTTGGACTCGAGGGCCATGTCGTCCGGCATGGATGGGTTGTTCATGATCCGCTGGGCCGCGTTCGCGTTGAAGCGGCGCATCAGCTCGTCCGTCATCGACAGGTAGAAGCGGGACTCCCCCGGATCGCCCTGGCGGCCCGAACGGCCGCGGAGCTGGTTGTCGATGCGGCGGGACTCGTGGCGCTCCGTGCCCAGGACGTACAGGCCACCGAGGTCACGGACCTCGTCGGCCTCGGCGGCCGCCTGCTTCTTCGCCGCCTCCACCACGGAGTCCCACACGCGCTCGTACTCCTCGGAGTCCCGCTGCGGGTCCAATCCGCGCCGCTCCATCTCGGCGACGGCCAGGAACTCGACGTTGCCGCCGAGCATGATGTCGGTGCCGCGGCCCGCCATGTTCGTCGCGACCGTCACGGCGCCCTTCTTGCCGGCCTGGGCGACGACGGCCGCCTCGCGCGCGTGCTGCTTCGCGTTGAGCACCTCGTGCCTGACGCCCTCCTTCGCGAGCTTGCGGGAGAGGTACTCGCTCTTCTCGACGCTGGTGGTGCCGACGAGCACGGGCTGGCCGGCCGCGTGGCGCTCGACGATGTCCTCGACGACGGCGTCGAACTTGGCGATCTCGTTCTTGTAGATCAGGTCCGACTGGTCCTTGCGCTGCATCGGCTTGTTGGTCGGGATCTCCACGACGCCGAGCTGGTAGGTCCCCATGAACTCGGCGGCCTCGGTCTGAGCGGTGCCGGTCATGCCGGAGAGCTTCTCGTACAGGCGGAAGTAGTTCTGCAGCGTCACCGTGGCCATGGTCTGGTTCTCGGCCTTGATCTCGACGCCTTCCTTGGCCTCGATCGCCTGGTGCATGCCCTCGTTGTAGCGGCGGCCCGCGAGGGTGCGGCCGGTGTGCTCGTCGACGATGAGCACCTCGCCGTTGATGACGACGTAGTCCTTGTCCTTCTTGAACAGCTCCTTGGCCTTGATGGCGTTGTTCAGGAAGCCGATCAGCGGCGTGTTGGACGCCTCGTAGAGGTTGTGGATGCCCAGGTAGTCCTCGACCTTGTCGATCCCGGACTCGAGCACCCCGACGGTGCGCTTCTTCTCGTCGACCTCGTAGTCGGCGCCGGGCTCGAGCCGCCGCACGAGCCGCGCGAACTCGGAGTACCAACGGTTGACGTCCCCGCTGGCCTGGCCCGAGATGATCAGGGGGGTCCGGGCCTCGTCGATGAGGATGGAGTCGACCTCGTCGACGATGGCGAAGTAGTGGCCGCGCTGCACCAGCTCGTCGCGGGACCACGCCATGTTGTCGCGCAGGTAGTCGAACCCGAATTCGTTGTTCGTGCCGTAGGTGATGTCCGCGGCGTACTGCCGGCGCCGCGCGGCGGGGTCCATGTTGGCCAGGATGCACCCCGTCTCGAGGCCCAGGAACCGGAACACGCGGCCCATGAGTTCGGACTGGTACTGGGCCAGGAAGTCGTTCGTGGTCACGACGTGGACGCCGCGGCCCGTGAGGGCGTTGAGGTACGCGGGAAGCGTGGCCACGAGCGTCTTGCCCTCGCCGGTCTTCATCTCAGCGATGTTCCCGAGGTGCAGGGCCGCCCCGCCCATGACCTGGACGTCGAAGTGCCGCATGCCGAGCGTGCGGTCGGCGGCCTCGCGCACGGCGGCGAACGCCTCCGGCAGGAGGGCCTCGAGGGCCTCGCCGGCCTCGTGGCGCTCGCGCAGCGTCGCGGTCTCGGCCTTCAGCTCGGCGTCCGAGAGCCCCCGGAACTCCTCCTCGAGCAGGTTCACCGCGTCGGCATAGCCGCGCAGGCGCTTGAGGATCTTCTTGTCGCCGGTGCGCAGGACGCGTTCTAGCAGTGAGGGCACGTGGAGCTCCCGATCTGATGCTCGTGGTCTGTGGCGGTGTCAGTCTACGTGAGTCACGTCCGGGCCCGGCGGGCGGTTCCCGGCCGGGAGAACGGTCACACCGCCGCGGCCAGCCGCCCCGCGAAACCGTTCCCGCCGGAGCGGGCCCCGGACTCGACGGCGATGTCGCCGAGGCCCAGCCAGCCGGCGAGCAGGTGCAGCTCTGCGGCCAGGGCGTCCGCCGCGTCGTCCGGAGCCGCGGGCTCGGCGTGGGCCGCCCGGACCACGAGCCGGGAACCGGACCGGTCCGCCTTGAGGTCGACGCGCGCGGCGAACCGGCCGCGCAGCAGGAAGGGCAGCACGTAGTAACCGTGGGTCCGGCGCTCGGCCGGCGTGTAGATCTCGAGCCGGTAGCGGAACCCGAACAGCCGCTCGAGGCGCGCCCGGTCGAAGACCAGCGGGTCGAACGGTCCCAGCAGCGCCGTGGCGACGGCGGCGCGGGGCCGGGTGGCCGTCCGGTGGACCAGATGCCCTCCCAGCCCCTCGACGTCCACGGGGGCGAGCGTCCCGGCCGCGACCAGCCGGTCGGCGGACCGTGCCGTGTCCCGGACGGGCAGCCGGAAGTACTCGGCGAGGCTGCCCACGGTCGCGACGCCCAAGGCCTCGGCGGCAGCGGCGACCAGTCGGTCCAGGGCCTCCTCCGGCGGGGGCGGTTCGCCGGGCTCCCCGCCCGGCAGCACGCGCCGGACCGGCGTGTACCGGCGCTCGAACTGCGCGGTCCGCCCGGCAACGCCGACGAGCCCCCGCTCGAACAGCACCTCGAGGGTCCGCTTGGTCGCCGACCAGTTCCACCCCCAGTCGCTGCGGTCGGCGACCGGCTCGTGTCCGAGCCGCTCCTGCACCTGCCGGGCCGTGAGGGGGCGGGAGGACTCCAGCAGGTCGAGGATGCCGGGGGCCGGGCCGTCCCCGCCCAGCAGCCGCTCCGCCTCGCCCCCGCCGACCCACCGCCGCCGCTGCCAGACGCGCAGGTCGTCGAACAGCTCGGGCCGGACGAAGCAGGCCTCGTGGGCCCAGTACTCGACCATGCGCCGCGGCGCCCGGGAGGCGAGCCCGTCGAGGGCCGCGCGGTCGTAGGGGCCCAGCCGCGAGTACAGGGGCAGGTAGTGGGCGCGGGCCAGGACGTTCACGGAGTCGATCTGCAGCAGGTGCAGCCGCTCGAACGCGGCGCGGAGGCGTCGGGTCCCGGCCGGGCCCGCGGGCCGGGGCGCCGCGAGGCCCTGGGCGGCCAGCGCGGTGCGCCGGGCCTGCTCCAGGGCCATGCGGGGTGGCAACGCGGCCTAGGCGGGCGCGTGCTGGCTGTCGCGGTAGGCGACGGTCTCGACGGTTTCGCCGTCACACTCCTCGTCGAGCGAGATGATGCCGTACGACCAGCCCTTGCGCCGGTAGACGACGGAGGCCTTGCCCGTGGACTCGTCCACGAACAGGTAGAACGGGTGCCCGACGAGCTCCATGCGGTCGACGGCGTCCGTGACGCTCATCGACGCCGCCGGGAAGACCTTCCGGCGGATCTCGACCGGGCTCTCGGCGTCCGCTGCGGCGGCTTCCTCGGGGGCCGCGGCGGCCACGGACTCGTGCAGGGGGACGTGCCCGTCGGCCGGCGGCAGCGACGACGTGGCCTGGAAGACCGCGGTCGGGGTCTGGCGCCCATGGTGGACCTTGCGCCGGTCGCGCGCCCGGCGCAGCCGCTCGAGGAGCTTGGAGAAGGCGATATCGAACGCCGCAAACTTGTCCGCCGCCTTGGCCTCCGCCCGGATCGCGGGGCCGCGCCCCACGACGCTGATCTCCACCGTCAGCTGGGTGTCGGTCTGGCGCGCGTTGGGCTCCTTGGTGACCTTGACATCCAGCCGCTGGATCTTCGAGGCGAGTTGCTCGATCTTGGCGGCCTTCTCGTCCGCGTACTCCCGGAACCTGTCCGAAACCTCCAGGTTGCGTCCGGTGATCTTCATCTCCATGGTGTCCTCCCACTGCTCAGGTGACACAACAGCGGCCGAAGGAGCTCCTCCTTCCAGCCGCTGAAGATGGGGTTCTGATCCTCTTGCGAGGTGCCCATACTCCACCGTAATCCGCCCGGCCGCGGATTCAACCCCCCTCCCCCGGATTTCCCGTTCTCCTCTGGCGGAATTCGTCTGCGTCGTGCGGCGGGCGGGCCGCCGCGACGACGACGGCTCCGGCGACCCGGGCGCCCGCCGCCGTGAGGCACCGGTGCGCCTCGGCGAGCGTGGCGCCCGTGGTCAGGACGTCGTCGACGACCAGGCACAACGCGCCTGCAGGGACCGGGGCGGCCGGGGCCAGGGATCCACGGAGGGCCCCGCGCGCGCGGCGGCCACGGCCCTTCTGGGGTCCGGCGGCGGTGCCGCCGGCGTGCCGCAGGGCGGGCAGCACCTCCGTCCCCGGCGGCAGCAGCCCCCGGCGCCCGACCCAATCCAGCAGGACCCCGACCGGGGAATAGCCGCGCCGCCGCAGGGCCGCGCCACGGCTGGGGACCGGAACGAAGACCAGCGGCACGGCGCGCCCAGCCGACACCGGGACCGGCACCGCACCGGCGACGACCTGGTCCGCGGCCGCCCGCAACGCCCCGGCGAGCGCCGGCCCGAGGACGGACGCCAGCGTGGTCCGGCCCCGGTCCTTGAAGGCGAGCACCGCCGCCGCCAGCCCGCCGCGGTACACGCCCGCCGCCACGACCGGCAGCGGCGAATCCCCCCGTCCGGCCAGGGGCAGCGACTCCGCGCCGTCCTCGGCGGCGAAGGGGCGCAGGGTCGACGCGCGGACGGCCGCGCGGCAGCCCGGGCACAGGACCGCGTCGGGGGTCCCGCAGGCCACGCAGTCGGTCGGCGCGAGCAGCGCTGCGGCGGCGCCGAGCACGCGGACCGCGGCCCGGCCCGCCGTTCCGTGCACCCACCGGTCGGCCAGGGCGGCGGCACGGGGACGCCGGTCCGTGCGCGCCGGGGGCCGGCCCGCCCGGGCCGCGCCGTCCCGGGAGCTGCCGTCCCGGGCCGCTCCGCCGTCGTTCATCCTCCGATCCTGCCTGATCGGATGGGCCGGTGGGCGGGCGCCGCCCGGGCGGTGGACAACCGGTCAGCCGGGATAGGCAAGGTCGTGCGCGTGCCCCTCCTGGAGGCGCCACAGGTTGGAGACCCTGGAGTAGACGCCCTCCGGCGTCTCGGCGTAGACCGTGTGCCCCTCGCCGGGACCGGCGGACAGGCCGGTCATCCCCAACAGCGGCTGGAACACCTCGCTGGAGCCGTCGAGCCCGATCCGTTCGGCCCGCACGGGCATCGCGTCGTCGGGGCGCATGGCGATCACGGCGCTCGACGAGGCCCAGTCGGCTTGGCCGACGTCCACCGTCGCGGGCAGGCGCAGCGGATCCGTGAAGCCGCGGGGCGTGCCGTCGCTGTCGCGGATGACGCCGGTGATGTAGAGGCCGGCCTCGTCCCCGACCCGGGCCACGACGGCCGCGCGGGCGCCGTCGCGCGAGATCCGCAGCGACTCGACCCTGGCGTCCGCCATCCACCCCGCGTCGACCTCGCGCGCGTCTCCGAAGCCGGCCCCGTCCGCGGGGATGGAGGCGATGCGGGTGCTGCCGCCCCCGGTGGCGGTCCACGTCCATCCGTGCAGGTCGATGCTCGGACGGGTCAGGGCCCGGCCCGAGGCGAGCTGCGTGACCTCGCCCCGCTCCCCGACGCCGAAGAGCCGTCCCCGGTTCCCGCTCAGGAACGCGAGCCGGTTGCCCCCGGGGGCCATCGCCGGGGCGCTGGGCCGCAGGTGGGACACGTCGGGCACCCCGCCGACGGGGACGACGCCGTCGCCCTGGTAGTACACGAGTTGGTCCGCCTCGTTGATGGCGATCTGCGTGTTGGGCACGCCCGGGTCGATCTGCGCCTGCTCGAAGTCGGGCGAGACGGTGCCGAGGCTGACGGGCCGCTGGTTGACGGTCATGGTGACGGTGTCGATGTCGGAGACCCCGTTCAGGGTCAGGCGCAGCTGCTGCAGCATCCGCTGGCGGGCGAGTTCCGTGGCGTCGATGAACGTGGACTCCTCGAGGTCCACGGTGGCGTGCCGGTCGTCGACGGGCACGGCCGGGCGGGACAGGCCGGCCCCCTCCGGGAACGCGCTGAACACGGCGTTGCGCAGGTACGGGGCGGGGCCGGCGAGCATCGACTCGACCACGGTGGCGGCCAGGCCGGGCCGGCTGGCGTACCAGCGGTAGTCCGGGACCCCGTACGCGTACGTGGAGTCGTAGAAGTACAAAGGGTAGGCGGAGAACAGGACGTCGAAGTTGCCCTGCTCGACGATCGTGCCGTCGGGCACGGAGGCGATCCGCCACTCGTTCTCGACCCGCTCGAGCGTCAGCGGGATCGACTCGGTCTGCGGTTCCCCCTTCCGGCTCATGATGCCGTGTCCGTCGATGGATGCCGTGACCGCGAGCTCCACGGTGTAGCGGCCCTCCCCGGTGTTGCCGACGACGTTGGGCTCGGAGTCGTAGACGAGCGTGCGGCTGGTCGCCTGCCACTCGCGGGCCAATTCGGGGGTCAGGTATTCGCGGGCGGTGTTGTAGTCGTCCTGCGGGGCGATCCCGGCCAGGAGGAAGCCCTCGATGATCTGCCGCGGCGTCGCGCCCTCCTCGGGCCCCGGCGGGCTGAAGGCGTAGTCGAACTCGTTGTCGCCGGACGCCTCGGGGGCGCTCGTGCCCACGGGGCCGGCGATGGGCAGGGAGGCGCAACCGGAGACGGCGAGGACCAGGAGCGCGGCCAGCAGCAGGGCGAGGCGGCGGGCCAGGGTGCGGCTACGCATCGCGGTCCCCCTCCCCCGGGTCGGTGGCGCCTCCCTGCGCCGCCGCCGGGGCCGGCGCGGCGTCCTGGGGCGGGGCGGCCTGCGGGGGCGGGGCGACGGCGGTGTCCAGGGCCGCGGGGGCGCCGGCGGCGGGCAGCGCCCGGGAGCCCGCCAACGGCAGCGGGGAGGCCCCCAACGGTTCCCCGGCCCGGCGGGGCAGGGTCAGGCGGAAGCACGCGCCGTTGCCCTTTTCGCCCCAGGCCTGGAGCCAGCCGCCGTGCAGGCGGGTGTCCTCGGTCGCGATGGACAGGCCCAGGCCGCTGCCGCCCGTCGTGCGCGCACGCGCGGGGTCGGCGCGCCAGAACCTGTCGAAGACCCGGGCCGCGTCCTGGGGCGTCATGCCGATCCCGTGGTCGCGGACGGTGACGGCGACGGCGTGCTCATCGCCGCCGACGGTGATGTCGATGGGGCGGCCCTCGCCGTGCTCGACCGCGTTCATCACGAGGTTGCGCACGACGCGCTCGATCCGCCGCGGGTCCATGTCGACGCGGCACGGCTCGTCGGGCGCGTGGACGCGCAGCTCGATGCCGGCGGTCCGCGCGTGCGGGCCCGCGGTCTCGACGACCCGGCGCACGACGGCGGTGAGGTCCGCCGCCTCGACGTCGAGGGCGGCGACGCCGGCGTCGAAGCGGGAGATCTCCAGCAGGTCGTTCAGCAGGTTCTGGAACCGCTCCACCTGGTTGTAGAGCAGCTCGGCGGAGCGCCGGTTGATGGGGTCGAACTCCTCACGGGCGTCGTGGAGGACCTCGGCGGCCATCCGGACGGTGGTCAGGGGCGTGCGCAGCTCGTGGGAGACGTCGGAGACGAACCGCTGCTGCATCTGCGACAGCGTGGCCAGCTGCGTGATCTGGTCCTGGAGGTTGGCGGCCATCCGGTTGAAGGACGTGCCCAGCCGGGCGATCTCGTCCTCGCCGCGGACGGTCATGCGCTCGTGCAGGTGGCCCTCGGCGAGCCGCTCGGACGCCTGGGCGGCGTGGGACACGGGCCTGACCACGAGTCGGGTGGTCCACCACGCGATGGCGCCCATCACGGCGAGCAGGACGAGTCCGCCCAGCCCCATGACGCCCTGGATGAAGTCGAGGGACTGCTGGACCGAGGACAGGTCGTAGACGAGGTAGAGGCCGTACTCGCGGCCGGGCGGCAGCGAGACGCGGGTGCCGAACGCGAGGCCGGGCACGTCGCCGTCGACCTTCGGGTAGGCGATGGACTGCCAGTAGATGCCGGTCCCCTCGCGGACCGCGTTGGACAGCCCGGACGGGATCACGCTCGTGGTGAGCCCGCCGCTGGCCGTGTTGGTGACGTAGATGTTCTCGGAGCTGGGCAGGGGCGTGAGCACGAAGTCGCGCTGGACGGTGGCGCCGTCGCCCTGGAGCAGCTTGAGGGAGTCGTTGACGAAGGCCACGGTGCTGGAGCGGTCGGTGGTGGCGGCGGACTCGAACGTGGACTTGGCCTGGTTGAGGCCGCGGACGGATTCGCTCTCCACCTGACGGAACCGCTCGTCGAACAGCCCCTCGGCGATCTGCTGCGACAGGAACAGGCCCGTGGCCGCCAACGCGATGGCGGACAGCGCCATCGTGGTGACGGTGGTGCGCAGCTGCAGCGACCTCCGCCAGAGGCCCCAGAAGCGCTCCCACCAGCGGACCACGGTGCGGGCCGGTCCCCGCAGGCGTGCGGCGAGGGCGGCCCCGGTTCCGCCCAGCCCGGACATGGTGCCGCTCAGCCCTGCCCCGCCTTGTAGCCGACACCGCGGACGGTGAGGACCACCTCGGGGTTCTCGGGGTCGCGCTCAACCTTCGAGCGCAGGCGCTGCACGTGCACGTTGACCAGCCGCGTGTCGGCGGCGTGGCGGTAGCCCCAGACCTGCTCGAGCAGCAGTTCGCGGCTGAACACCTGCCACGGCTTGCGGGCCAGGGCAACCAGCAGGTCGAACTCGAGGGGGGTCAAAGCGATCTTCTCGTTGCCCCGGCTCACGGAGTGGCCGGCGACGTCGATGGTCAGGTCGGCGACCTTGAGGGTCTCGGGGGCGTGCTTCTCCCCCGGACGCAGCCGGGCCCGGACGCGGGCGATCAGCTCGGCGGGCTTGAAGGGCTTGGGGACGTAGTCGTCGGCGCCGGACTCGAGGCCGCGCACCACGTCGGCGGTGTCGGACTTCGCCGTGAGCATCACGATGGGCACGTCGGCCTCGGCCCGGATGTGGCGGCACACCTCGATGCCGTCCATGCCGGGCAGCATCAGGTCCAGCAGGACCAGATCCGGCTTCACGGTGCGGAACATGTCCAGGGCCTGGGCTCCGTCGTGGACGAACACCGGTTCGAAGTCGTCGTTGCGCAGCACAATGCCGATCATCTCGGCCAGTGCCTCGTCGTCGTCGACCACCAGTACGCGTGCCTTCATGGAACCCCTCTCACGGCGCGCGGGGGCCGGACCCCCTTCGAATCTCCTCCCCCACCACTATACGTTCCGGGCGGCCTCCCGCGGCCCGGCCGCGCCCATGCCACGCCCCGGTTTCGCGGTCCGACCGCATAGGCTGGACCCAGCAGGACGACAAGGGGGGAACGAGTTCCATGAGCGATTCGTCGGGCGGCTGGCATCCGCCATCGGAAACGTGGCCCGGGCCGCAGTCCCGGGGGTGGCACCAGCCGCCGCAGGGCTGGCAGCAGCCGCCCGCCCCGGGCCAGCCCGCGCCGCAGGCCGGCTGGGGCCCGCCGGGGGCGGGACGCCCCGGAGCCGGCTACGTTCCGCCGCGCAAGCCGGGCACCGTGCCGCTTCGCCCGCTCGGCCTCGGCGCGCTCCTCGACGGCGGCTTCCAGACAGTCCGCCGCAACGCCGGGGCCACGCTCGGGCTGTCCGTGCTGGTCCAGGTCGCACTCGGCGTGGTCATGGCCCTGGCCAGCGCGCCGTTCATGGGGGTCCTCTTCTCCCCCGAGGCCATGGCCGGCGTGGAGCCCGAACTGGAGGAGTTCGGCGGGTCGCTGCTGCTGTTCGTCGGGGGCGTCTTGGGTGCGACGCTGCTCTCCTCGGCCGCCGTGGCCTTCGTCCAGGGCGCCGTGACGGTGCCCGTCCTGCGCGCCGCCGTCGCCCGCCCCACCCGCTTCGGCGAGGGGCTGGCCCTGGCCCGCCCCCGCCTCGGCGCACTGCTGGGGCTGGGCCTGCTCTGGATCGCGGCGACCCTGGTCGTCCTGGTCCTCGACGTCGTGATCGTCATCGCGGCCATCGCCACCGGCGACGCCGTCGTCGGCGTCACCCTCGGCCTGGCCGGCACGGCCGCGGTCGGGATCGCCGCCCTGTTCTTCGTGGTCCGCCTGTCCCTGGCCGCGCACGCCATGGTCGCCGAGGGCGTCGGCGCGTTCGCCGGCCTCGGCCGCTCGTGGCGCCTGACCGGAGGCAGCTGGTGGCGCGTCTTCGGGATCCTGCTGCTGACGTACGTGATCGTCGGCTTCGCGGTGAACGTGGCGACGACGCCCCTCTCCTTCGCCCTGGGCCTCGCCGGGGGCCTCGTCGACCCCTCCGACCCGGAGGGGCTCACCCACCTGCTGGTGAACCTGTCCATGGGGCTGACGGCGTTCGCCGCGCTCATCGGGGGCATCGCGTACGCCTATTTCTGCTGCGTCTCCGGCCTGCTCTACCTGGACCTGCGGATCCGGCGGGAGGGCTTCGACCTCGTCCTGCTGTCCGAGGCCGACTTCGGGGCGGACACCGGCATTCCCGGCCTCCCGGCGCCGGGGCACCGGCCGCAGTGACCCCGCGCCCCGCCGCCCCGCCGGCGTCCGCCTACGAGCCGTCCGCCGACGAGGCCCGCGGCGAGCTGGCCCGCGAGCTGGCGCGCGGCGAGTACGCGCAGGCTCTGCCCAGCCCCGTGCTGGCGTTCCTGCGCGACGTGCGCGACGCGTTCCTCGAGTGGCTGGCCGGGTTGGAGGCCATCCACCCGAACCTGGGCACGGCCGTCCTGGTCCTGGCTGGCCTGGCCGCGGCCGCCGCGCTCGCCTGGGTGGCCCGCCGCCGGCTACTCCGCCGCCACCCCGCCCCCGAGCGTCCCCCGGTCGGGCTGGAGACCGGCATCTCGTCCGCGGACTACCGCCGCCGGGCCGAGGCCGCCGCGGCCGCCGGGGACTGGGCGGAGGCCTCGCTCGGACGCTTCCGCGCCCTCGTCCGGTCGGCGGAGGAGCGTACGCTCCTGGACGAGCAGCCCGGCCGGACCGCGTTCGAGGCCGCCTACGCGCTGGCGGCGGCGTTCCCGGACCACGCCGACGCCCTGGACGCGGCGGCCAGGCTCTTCAACGCGGTCCACTACGGCCACCACGCGGCCTCGGGCGACGACGCGCGCCGGATGGCCGCACTCGACGCGGAACTCGCTGCGGCGGCGCCCGCGGGCGAGGGAGCCGCCGCGGCCGGTTGGGCGGTGCCGCGGTGAGGGCCGAAAGGGTCCAGCCGGTCGCGACGGCGGAGCCGGCCTCCCGGGCCGTCCGCCGGCGCTGGCGCGCGTCCCGCTTCTGGGTGTGGCTCGCCGCCGCCGTCGCGCTGGGGGCGCTGGCGGTCACGGCCCTGGCCGGCGACCGCGACTCCCGCCCGCTGGGGCCGGCGAACCCCGCCCCGGAGGGCGCCCAGGCGGTGGTGCGCGTCCTGGAGCGCCAGGGCGTCCGCGTCGTCGTCGCCGAGCGGCTGGACGACGCCGTGGCCGCGGCCGGCGCCGGCCGGGCGACGCTGCTGCTGCACGACCCGACGTCGATCCTCGGGAGCGGCCAGTTGGAGCGCCTGGCCGGAACGGGTGGCCGCACGGTCCTCGTGGAACCCGGCTTCGCGCAGCTGCGCGCGTTCACGGACGCCGTCCGGCCCGCCGGCGTCGCCCCCGAGGGCGCGCCAGCGCGCCTCGACGCGGCCTGCCCGGCACCGGTCGCCGCGGAGGCGACGACCGCAGCCTCCGGCGGGCACATCTACCGCGCCGAGACCGGCTGCTACCCCTACCGCACGGCGGGAGGCCAGGCGTACGGCTACGCCGTGGAGGGCACAACGACGGTGCTGGGCAACGCGGCGATGCTCGCCAACGGGTCCGTGCTCGACGCCGGCCACCCCGCCCTGGCCCTCTGGTCCCTCGGCGCGGAGCCGACCCTGGTGTGGTACCAGCCGACCACGGCGGACCTCGTCCCGTCCGCCGTGCCCGGCTCGCCGCTGGAGCTGCTGCCGGACTGGTTCGGCCCGGCGGTCGGGTGGGCGCTGCTGACCGGGCTCGTCGCCGTCCTGTGGCGGGCCCGGCGGGACGGCCCGCTCGTCGTCGAGCCGCTGCCCGTCATCGTGCCGGCCGCCGAAACCGCGGAGGGGCGTGCGCGGCTCTACCAGGCCTCCGGCGACACGGCGGCCGCGGCCGCGGCCCTGCGGTCGGCGTCGCTGTCCCGCATCGCCGCCCACCTGCGCCTCGGCCCGGGCGCCTCGGCGTCCGCCGTCGTGGCCACCCTGGCCCGCTCCTCGTCCCGGCCCGGGCGGGAGCTGGCGCGGATGTTCGACGCGTCCGGGATCCGGACGGAGGCCGCGCTCGTCGCGTGGGCCAACGACCTGCACACCCTCGAGAAGGAGATCGGAATCCCGTGAACCAGCACACCGCAGAGACCACCGCCGCGCGGCAGGCGCTGCTCAACGTCCGCGCCGAGGTGGCGAAGGCCGTCGTCGGACAGGAGCCCACGGTCACCGGCCTGCTCATCGCGCTGCTCTCGCGCGGCCACGTGCTGCTCGAGGGCGTGCCCGGCGTCGCCAAGACGCTGCTGGTGCGCACGCTCTCCGCCGCGCTGGACCTGGACACGAAGCGGGTCCAGTTCACGCCGGACCTGATGCCCGGCGACGTGACGGGCTCGCTCGTCTACGACCAGAACACCGCGTCGTTCAGCTTCCGCGAGGGCCCGGTCTTCACGAACATCCTGCTGGCGGACGAGATCAACCGCACGCCGCCGAAGACCCAGGCGTCGCTGCTGGAGGCGATGGAGGAGCGCCAGGTCAGCGCGGACGGGGTGACCCGGCCGCTGCCCGAGCCCTTCATCGTCGCCGCGACCCAGAACCCGGTCGAGTACGAGGGCACCTACCCCCTGCCGGAGGCCCAGCTGGACCGGTTCCTGCTCAAGCTGACGCTGGACCTGCCGGCCCGGGACGACGAGATCGAGATCCTGCGCCGGCACGGCGCCGGGTTCGACCCGCGGGACCTGGGCGCGGCCGGCGTGCGGGCCGTGGCGACGGCCGCGGACCTGGCCGCGGCCCGGGCGGACGTGGCCCGCGTGATGATCTCGGACGAGGTCGCCGGCTACATCGTCGACATCGTGCGGGCCACGCGGGCGGCGCCGAGCTTCCAGCTGGGCGTCTCGCCGCGCGGGGCGACGGCGCTGCTGAACGCCTCCCGGGCGTGGGCATGGCTCTCCGGCCGGGACTTCGTGGCGCCCGACGACGTCAAGGTCCTCACCCTGCCGTGCCTGCGCCACCGGGTGGCCCTGCGGCCGGAGGCGCAGATGGACGGGGTGTCCGTGGACCACGTGCTGCAGTCGATCCTGGCGACCGTCCCGGTCCCGCGGTAGCCGGCCGTGGCGCTGACCCCGCGCTTCGCGTGGCTGTTCGCGGCCGGACTGGTGCCGGTCGTGCTGTTCCCGTCCGCCGGGACGGTGGCCCTCGTGGCGTGCGTGCTGGCCCTGCTGGCCGTGGGGGACGCGCTGGCGGCGCCGTCGCCGCGGCCGCTGGTCCTCGAGCGGCGCCTGCCGCGCGCCGTGCGGCTGGGCGAGGAGACGACGGCGGCGCTCCTGGTCCGCAATCCCACCGGGCGGCGGATCCGCGGCAGCCTCCGCGAGGGCTGGCAGCCCTCCGCCGGGGCCCGCACCGCGCGGTTCGGGCTCGACGTCCCGGCCGGCGAGCGGCGCGAGTTCCGGACGGTGCTGGTCCCCCGCCGGCGCGGGGCCGTGCACGTGCACCACGCGACGGTGCGCAGCACGGGGCCGCTGGGTCTGGCGCACCGCCAGTTGACCCGCCCCGCGCCGGGCGTGGTGCGCGTGCTGCCCCCGTTCCACGCCAAGCGGCACCTGCCCTCGAAACTGCAGCGGCTGCGCGAACTGGACGGGCGCACGGCGGTCCAGGTCCGCGGCGCCGGCACGGAATTCGACTCGCTGCGCGACTACGTGCGCGGCGACGACGTCCGCTCGATCGACTGGCGGGCGACGGCCCGCCGCCAGCATACGGTGGTGCGCACGTGGCGGCCGGAGCGGGACCGCCGCGTGGTCGTCGTCCTGGACACCTCGCGCACGTCGGCGGCCCGGATCGGCGACGAGCCACGCCTGGACACCGGCATGGAGGCCGCCCTGCTGCTGGCCGTCCTGGCGGAGCGGGGCGGCGACCGGGTGGATTTCATCGCGTTCGACCGGCGCGTGCGGGCGCGGGTCGAGTCCGTGGCCAAGGGCAGCCTGCTGGCCTCCCTGGTGGAGTCGATGGCGGCGCTGGAGCCGGAGCTGATCGAGGCGGACTGGTCCAAGGTGCCCGGGCAGGTGCACGCGATCAGCCGCCAGCGCTCGCTCGTGGTGCTGCTGACGGCCCTGGACTCGGGCGCCGTGGAGGAGGGGCTGCTGCCGGTCCTGCCGGAGCTGGCGGCCCGCCACGTGGTCGTGCTGGCCGCGGTGCGGGATCCGGCCCTGGACGCGCGCCGCCACGACCTGGCGGACGCGGCCGCGGTCTACCGCGCGGCCGCCGCGGAGCGGTCGCTGCAGCGCCGCGACGCCCTCAAGGAGCAGCTGCGCTCGATGGGCGTGGAGGTCGTCGACGAGACTCCGCTCGAGCTGCCGCCGGCCTTGGCGGACACGTACATCCGGCTGAAGGCGACCGGGCGGCTGTAGCGGGCTCAGGCCTCCGCGCGGACCTCGTTCAGGGCGGAGGCCGCGTCCGTGAGCCGGCCCAGCACGGCGCGGGCCGTGGCCGGGGCGGCGTCGTCGAAGCCGTCGCGCGGCAGCAGGGTCAGGGCCCCGAGGTCGGCGCCGGTCAGACCGAGCTGGCGCCAGGGACGCAGGAGCGATTCGACGGCGGCGACGGTGCCGGGCGGCTCGCGGTCGGACTCGAGGACCCCCAGCCACAGCTGGCGGTCCTGCTCGACGAGGGCGGCGCACCGCTCCCAGCCGGCGATGTCGAGCGCGGCGGTGGGCACGCCCACGCCGTCGAACCCGGCCGCGACGGCGTCGTCGAAGACCTCGCGCACACACCCCGGGACGCGGGCGGGGCGGCGGCCGCGCGCGTCGTCCGCGGGGTCCGGCAGCGCCGCGGTGCCCGGCAGGAGCACGACGGCGGCCGCCCCGGCCGCGCGGAGCGCCTCGGCGAGCGCGCGCCACGCTTGGGTCGCCTCGTGCCGGGGCACGGAGCGCAGCGTGCGGTAGCCGCTGGCGGTGGGGACCTGTCCGGCCAGGACGGCGGCCAGGTCGGGCTCCTCCACGGCGACCGTGACGTCCCCGAGCGTGGTGGCGCGGCGGGCATCGGCCACGTGCCGGGCGGCCCCGGCCGCGAGGGACTCCGCGAGGTCCCGGCGCGCGCCGGCGTCGGAGAGGGCGCGTTCCCCGTTGCGCAGCCAGAGGCCCGCGGCCAGCGACAACGGCCCGCGCAGCTGGAGCTTCAGTTCGGTCCCGGGCGACTCCTCGGCGCCAATGGCGTCCGCCGTGACGCCCAGGTCCGTCGCGAGGGCGGACGCGGCGCGGCGGTGGTCCCGGCCGGGCCGGTCGGCGAGCCGCCACCCGTGCGGGACCGCGTCGACGTACAGCTCCTCGAGCATGGCCGCCGTGCGGCCGAGGGCGTCGGAGCCGACGCCACGGGCGGGCAGCTGCGCGAGCGGGGGCAGGTGCGGGGAGCCCAGCTCGCCGCGGAGCACGTGCGTGGCCTCGAGGGGGTCCGTGCCCGGCATGGGCCCGTGCGCCGTGGCGCGGACGGACCCGTCCCGGGGGCGGGAGGGTGCGGCGGTCAGGACGCTTCGCCCCCGTTCGCGGTGTGGGTCTCGGAGATCGCCTGGTGGTGGCGGATGACCTCGCTGATGATGAAGTTCAGGAACTTCTCGGCGAACGCCGGGTCCAGCTGGGCGTCCTCGGCGAGGCGGCGCAGCCGTTCGATCTGGGCCGCCTCGCGCCCCGGATCGGCGGGCGGCAGGCGGTGGGCCGCCTTGAGGTGGCCCACGCGCTGGGTGCACTTGAAGCGTTCGGCGAGCAGGTAGACCAGCGTCGCGTCGATGTTGTCGATGCTTCCGCGGACGGAGAGCAGCTCCGCCATGACGGCCGGGTCCACGTGGCCCGACAGCGAGCTGGCTTCGGGGTCGTAGTCGGGCGCGGTCGGGGGCTGGCTCGGCTCGCTCATGCCGACCAGTCTATTGAAGCCCCTAGTGGAGGCGGCCGTGCCCGCCGTCTGTTACGGAGGGGCCGCGGCGGGCCCCGGGGGGCGCCGGACTGCGGCGCAGTCCGCGCCCCGCCGCGTAGAGGGCCACCGCGAGCAGGGCGGGCAGGATCCAGCCGGTCCAGCCGAGGGGGGCGACGTGCAGCGGGTGCAGTGGGCCGGGCGCGGCGAAGAACAGGGCCAGGCCGGCGCACGCGTTGAGCGCCCCGTGCGCCAGCGCGGCCGGCCAGACGCTGGCGGAGGCCTCGCGCAGCCACGCGAACACGGCGCCGAACACCGTGGTCATCGCGCACATGGCGGCCAGGGCGAGCCACCCCGGAATCTGGCCGTAGTTGTAGCCGAGCAGGACCAGCGGCGCGTGCCAGAGCCCCCAGGCCACCCCGGAGACCAGGACCATCGGCAGGGTCCCCAGGGGACGCAGCCGGGGCACCAGCCAGCCGCGCCAACCCAGCTCCTCGCCCAGGGCCGGCACCGTGTTGACGAGGGCGCCCAGCAGGATGTTGAGGGCCTGGGCGGCGATGAGCCCTGCCGTCGGGATGGCCGGCAGCTCGACGCCGAGCTGCGCGGTCTGGCGCTCGAGCACGGCGCGGTACGCGGAAAGCCCGGCGAAGTCGGCCGGGTAGACGCCGGCCAGGGCGCCGATGAGCAGGCCGCCGACGACCAGCAGCACCGGCAGCAGGAGGGCCGCGCCGAGGAACGCCGCCAGCGGGCCGAAGGGACGGAGCGGAACCAGGCCGAGGCGGCGGGCGATGCCGCGGCCCCGGGGGTCGCCGGCGGCCATCCCCGCGTCGGACGCGCCGCCGTCGGACTCCCCCGCGCCGCGCGCGGGACGCTCGACCCAGCGGGTGACGGCGAGCGCGGCCACCGCCGGGGTGGCCATGGTCGCGAGCGCGTAGGCCGGGAACCAGGGGTCGGCGAGGCCGTCGCCGAGCCACAGCGGCAGGGCGATGAGCCAGGCGAGCCCGTAGGCGATGAGGATGAACGCGCCGACGGCGACGGTGCGGCGGCGCGTCCCACTCATACGGACGCGGGGTCCCAGTCGCGGCTGCGCGCCGTGTCGATCGTGGCCTGGCCGAGCACGCGCGTGCCGGAGTAGAGCACCATGGTCTGGCCCGGGGCCACGCCGCGCAGCGGCTCGGCGAGGTCGACGACGAGCCCGCCGTCAGCCACCCGGGCGGTCGCCGGCACGGGGTCGGCGTGGGCGCGGACCTGGACGGTGCACGGGAAGTCCTCGCCCGCCATGGCGGCCGGCAGCGGCTCCCCGGCCCAGCTCGTGCGGATGCCGGTGAGCCGGTCGACGGCGAGCAGTTCGCGGGGGCCGACGACGACCTTGTTCTCCTTGGGTCGGATCTCCAGGACGAAGCGCGGCTTGCCGTCCGGGGCGGGATGGCCGATCTTCAGTCCCTTGCGCTGGCCGACCGTGAACGCGTTGGCGCCCGGATGCGTGCCGACGTCGCGGCCCTCGTGGTCCACGATCGCCCCGTCCTCCATGTCGATCCGCTCGGCCAGCCAGCCGCGCGTGTCGCCGTCGGGGATGAAGCAGATGTCGTGGCTGTCCGGCTTGTTGGCCACGGACAGGCCCCGCCGTTCGGCCTCGGCCCGGACCTCGGCCTTCGAGGGGGTGTCGGCGAGGGGGAAGATCGCGTGGCGCAGCTGCTCGTGGGTCAGCACGCCGAGCACGTACGACTGGTCCTTGGCCCAGTCGGCGGCGCGGTGGAGCTCGCGGTTGCCGTCGGCGTCCTCGACCACCTTCGCGTAGTGCCCCGTGCACACCGCGTCGAAGCCCAGGGCGAGGGCCTTCTCGAGCAGGGCCGCGAACTTGATCTTCTCGTTGCAGCGCATGCACGGGTTGGGGGTGCGGCCGGCCTCGTACTCGGCGATGAAGTCGTCGACGACGTCCTCCTTGAACCGCTCGGAGAAGTCCCAGACGTAGTACGGGATGCCGAGGACGTCGCACGCGCGCCAGGCGTCGTTGGAGTCCTCGACGGTGCAGCAGCCGCGGCTGCCGGTGCGCAGCGTGCCGGGCATGCGGTTCAGCGCCAGGTGGACGCCGACGACGTCGTGCCCGGCCTCGACGGCGCGCGCCGCCGCGACGGCGGAATCGACGCCGCCGCTCATGGCCGCCAGGACCCTCATGCTCTTCCCTCCGTTGATGTGGATGCGGTGCCGATGGACGTGGGCCGCCCGGCCATGCCCGCCTTCAGGGCGCGGGCGTAGGCCTCGGGCACGGCGGCGACCACGGCCTCGACGTCGGCGGCCGTGGACGGGTGGCCGAGCGTGAAGCGCTGGGCGCCGCGGGCCTCGTCCTCCGTGTAGCCCATGGCGAGCAGGACGTGGCTGGGGCGCGGGACCCCGGCCGTGCAGGCGGAGCCCGTCGAGGACTGGACGCCGAGCATGTCCAGGACGAACAGCAGGGAGTCGCCCTCGCACCCCGGGAACGTGAAGTGGGCGTTGCCGGGCAGCCGCGTGGGGGCGCCGCCGTCGTCCTCCCCGGGCTCGGGGCCGGACAGGCGCGCCTCGGGGACGGCCGCGCGGATCCCGGCGACGAGCGCGTCGCGCAGCCCCGCCAGGCGGGCCGCCTCCCCGGGCAGGTGGGCGACGGCGGCCTCGGCGGCCGCGGCGAACGCCGCGGCGGCGGGGGCGTTGAGGGTGCCGGAGCGCAGCCCGCGCTCGTGCCCCCCGCCGTGCAGGACGGGGACGGGCGCCGTGTCGCGGCGCACGAACAGCGCGCCGATGCCGACGGGCCCGCCGAGCTTGTGCCCGCTGACGGCCATGGTCGCCAGGCCGGAGGCGGCGAAGTCGACGGGGACCGCGCCGAACGCCTGGACGGCGTCGGAGTGGGTGGGGATGCCGTGCCCGGCCGCGACGGCGGCGATCCTGGCCACGGGTTGGACGGTGCCGACCTCGTTGTTGGCCCACATGCAGGCGACCAGCGCCACGGTGCCCGGGTCCCGCTCGATGGCGGCGCGGACGGTCTCGGGGTCGAGCCGGCCCGTCGGGTCGACGGGCAGCCACTCGGGCTCGGCGCCCTCGTGGACGGCGAGCCACTCGACCGTGTCGAGGACGGCGTGGTGCTCGATGGCGGGGACCAGGATGCGCCGGCGGGCGGGGTCCTGCGCCGTCCGGGCCCAGTAGAGCCCCTTGACGGCGAGGTTGTCCGCCTCGGTGCCGCCGGACGTCAGGACGACCTCGGTGGGGTGGGCGCCCGCGGCGGCGGCGAGGCGCTCGCGGGCCTCCTCGACGGTGCGGTGGGCACGGCGGCCCGCCCCGTGCAGCGAGGACGGGTTTCCGGTCAGGGGCAGCTCGCGGACCAGGGCGTCGAGCGCGGGCGCCGCGATCGGCGTGGTCGCCGCGTGGTCCACGTAGACGGGGGTGTTCGCGGGCATCTCCACCATTCTACCGGCCGGCGGCGCGGACCGGTCCGGCAGTGTTCCGGCCGGTCAGGCGCCCGGAGGGGAGGGCCGCGGATTGATGCGGTCGCCGTCGGCGTCCAGCCGGGCTTCCAGGGACACGGCGCGGGCCTCGAGGTCCGGGCTGCCCGTGATGGCGCGGACGAGTTCCGCGCTGCCGCCGACGAGGGTGCTGTCCTCGTAGAGCTCCGTCGACAGGAACCAGGCGCGGTCGGCGGGCCACGCCAGGTTCGGGGCCTGCCGCTCCTCGGAGGCGCCGCCCCGCTTCCACAGGGGGTGGGCCAGGTCCTCGCTGGTGCCGGAGAACACGTAGTAGGAGCGGTGGCCGGAGGGTCCGAGCCCCAGCCGCTCGGCGTTCAGGACCTCCGGGCCGAAGGCCGGCCTCTTGGCCTCCTCCCGGAGCTCGCGCAGCGCTTCGGCGTCCGCGTCGCCGGCGCCGGCCTCCCCGAGGAGCTCGACGGCGTCTCCTCCGTGGATGAAGGCGTAGCCGTCCCAGAGGGCCAGGTGGATCCGGTCCGGGGTGCCCGTGTGTGCGGCGAGGATCCGGGCCAGGGCCGCCAGGTCCGGTTGCGGCAGGCCGTGGGAGTCCGGCGGGTCGCCCTCCCACGCGTCCTCGTGCCACGGCATGCCGGATTCGTCGAGGCCGGAGATGGAGGCGAACTGGGCCTCGGCGTGGAGGCGCGTCCCCTGTGCGGCGGCGGCGTCGGCCCACCGCACGGTCCGTCCCTCGGGGTCGAGGGCCGGGTGGAAGACGCGCGCGCAGGCCTCGAACCCGGGCGGCACCTGGCCGGCTGCGGTCCGCGCGGTCTCGGGGTCGGACAGCGGCCCGGCCAGGGCGTCGGTCATCCATCGGCCGGGCTCCGGCCCGGCGAATTGCAGTGCCATGCCACCACCCTACGGCCACCCCGGCGGGACGGGCGTTACTGGTATGAATGGTGATACCGCCGGAAGGAGTCCCCCGTGACCATGTACCTCCCCCAGCTGTCGCATCCGGTGCACCGGTTTGGGCACCGCACCGTCGACTTCTCGCGGCAGGTCCTGCTCATGGCCATCATCAACCGCACGCCGGACAGCTTCTACGACGGCGGGGCGACCTACGGGTTCCAGGCCGCGGTGGACGCGTGCCTGCGCGCGGTCGACGCCGGAGCGGACTGGCTGGACATCGGCGGGGTTCCGTTCGCGCCCGGGCCGGCCGTCCCGTGGGAGGCCGAGGCCGAGCGCGTGGTCCCCGTGATCGAGGCGGTGCGCGCGCGGACCGACGCGATCGTTTCCGCGGACACGTTCCTGCCCGACGTGGCCGAGGCCGCCATCCTGGCCGGTGCCGACGTCGTCAACGACACGACGGGATTGAGCGACCCCGAGCTGGGGCGGGTGGTCGCACGGCACGGGGTGCACCTCGTCGTCACGCACTCGCGGGCGGCACCCCGCACCGTGTTCCCCCGGCCCCAGTACGTCGACGTCGTCGCGGACGTGGCCGAGTACCTGGTCGACCGCGTGCGGCTGGCCCGTGGCCTCGGCGTCCCGGCGGAGAAGATCATCGTCGACCCGGGCCACGACCTGAACAAGAACACGCTGCACACGCTGGAGCTGACACGGCGGTTCGACGAGATCGCGGCGCTGGGCTACCCGTCGCTGGCAGCGGTCTCGAACAAGGACTTCATCGGCGAGACCCTGGACTTGCCCAAGCGCGAGCGCACGGCCGGGTCCCTGGCGGCGGCCACGATGTGCATCATGAACGGGGCCCGGATCGTCAGGATGCACAACGTCCCCGAGGCCTGGTCCGCCGTGCGGCTGCTCGAGGCCGCCATGGGCTGGCGCGAGCCGGCACGCCTGGAGCACAACATGGGCGAGGTCAACGCGCCCGCCCACCCGGAACGGACCGCGCTCCCCGCGGTGGCCGTCGATGCCCTGCCCGCCGATCCGGCCTAGGAGGAGAACGTGATCCGCCAACTGCTGCCCGCTGCCGCCGAGGACCTCGACGACGAGGACCTGCTGCGGCTCTACGCGCCGCCGTCGGGCGACCGCCCCTGGGTCAGGTTCAACTTCGTCACCACGGCCGACGGCGCCGCAACGCACGGCGGCGTCTCGGGCGACCTCGGCACGGAGGCCGACAAGCGCCTGTTCATGCTGCTCCGGCGCCACGCGGATGTCGTGCTGGTCGGGGCCGGCACCGTCCGGGCAGAGGGCTACGACGGCCCCCTGGTCGGAGACGCGGACCGGGTCTGGCGGAGGGAGCACCGGATGGCGGAGCACCCGGGGGTCGCCGTGGTCTCCGGTGCCTTGGACATCGACCCCGGCGGCGCCTTCATCCGGAAGGCGCCCGTCCGGCCGGTCCTCCTGACATCGGCGGACGCGCCGGAGAGCCGGCGCGAGGCGCTGGCTCCCCATGCGGACATCGTGGTGTGTGGCGAGTCGGTGGTCGAACCGGCCGCCGCGGTCGGGGAACTGGCCCAGCGCGGCCATCGGGTCATCCACTCGGAGGGCGGGCCCACCTTGTTCGCGACCTTCCAGGACGCCGACGCGGTCGATTCCCTGTGCCTGTCCGTCTCCCCCCTGCTGGCGGGCGGGAACTCGATCCGGATCGCCACAGGCGAGCACGAACACGAACTGCGGCAGATGCGCCTCAACCTCCTGCTCGAGTCCGAGGGCGCGCTCTTCCTCGACTACCGCCGCAACGGATCCAGCGGGGGCTGACGCGGCCGCGCGCCACTGTCCCCGAGGGCCCGGACGCCACGCCGGTCCGCCATCCCTCCAGGCCCCTCCGCCACCCCTCGCCGTTCCTCCGTGGGCGGGGGCCGTTCAGAACGGCGGGATGTCGTTGGGGTCGTACGGTTCCTGCCCGACGGCCGTCCACGGGCGCGGACGCCCCGACTCCCGGACAGCGGGACCGCTGCCGCTGGGCGCGGCCGTCGGCGGGATGCTGGGACGGGGGCCGCGGGTCCCCAGACGCGGGGGCCTCGGCCGCCTGCGGCCGCGCCCGCGCCGTGCCCGACCGGGCCCCGCGGGCGGCGAGTCGGGAGCGTAGTCCTCGGACAGGGCCGCCTCTGCCGCCCACTCCTCCACGAACGACAGCCCGCGCGGCGGCGGCTCCTCCCCCGGCACCGCCGTCCCCGGCAGGGCGTGGGCATCGTCCGCGTCGTCCCAGTCGGTCGGGGGCTCCACGCGTCCGTCGGCGCCAACGGGCAGGCGTGCCAGCCAGGCGTCGGACGCCGCGGCCGTGGACTCCAGGTCGGGCCCGGGGTCGGGCGGCAGCCCCTCGGCGAACGGCTCCGGCTCCTCCCCGGGCGGCTCGGGCATCAGGGCCTCGACCAGGGTTGGGGACAGCTCGAGCGGTTCACAGCGGGCGCCGGGGAGGTCCTCGGAACCGCGCGGATAGGGCCTCCCCGGTCCGGCAGGGTCCTCCGCGGGACCGGTGTCCCACAGCGGGGCCGGGGTCCCGGTCGCGCTGGTGCCCAGGATCGTGGTCACCGTGACCGATCCGTCGGGGTGCAGCTCGGTCTCGAGCAGGCCCACGGACTTCAGCCGGTGGCACCGTTTGCACAGGCCCTCGAGGTTGGCCAGGTCCGTCGCGCCGCCGTGTTGCCACTCGACGGCATGGTCCGGCTCGGCCGCCCGCCGCGTGCACCCCGGATTCGAACAGACCGGGTGGCGCAGGCGCACCGCCCGGCGCTGGGCCCGGTTCGGCCGGTACGAGCGCCGGCCCATGGCCAGCACCTCCTGCCGGACCGGGTCCACCACCATGCGGGTCCAGCAGGAGGCCGCGTCCATGAACGCCGCCGCCTCGTCCATTCCGACGGCGCCGAACCCCTCGACCTGCGGCAAGGCCGCCCCGGGCACCAGCTCCACCGCCGGCAGCCAATCCCGCGACCCCTCGCCCTCCGCGCCGCCGGCGGCGGGACCGGCGCTCTGATCCCCGTCGGAGGGACTGTCGCTCTGGTCCCTGTCGGCGGCCTGGGGGTCCGCGGCATAGGGGCCTTGGCTCGTGTGGTTGCCCGGGGTGCCGGGCAGGACGGTGGACGGGATCGTGATCAGCACCTCGGGCCGGATCCCACCCAGCCCCGAACCGTGCGCCCCGGCCAGCAGCGTGTCCGTGAATACGTCCACCCGGATCTGCGCCTTCGTCCGCGATTCCACGCACCCGGCCTCTCCGCCGGTGCACCCGTCATCTCCGCCGGTCCCGCCGGTCCCGGGGCCGGAACCCGTGGCGTCGGCCGGACCGTCGCCAGCGCCCGTCTCACTTGCGCCCTCGCCATGGTCGCCGCGGTCGTCGTCCTCATCCGTGGGGTGCTTCAGCAGCGCCTCGGCGTGGGCGTCGAGCTTGCGGGCGATCGCGGCAGCCTTGCCGGACTCGAGCAGCCCCTCGAACCGCGACATCCCGTTCCCTGCCGGGCTGAACGCGATGAACCGGTCCTTGACGGCCTTGTCCTTGCGCTTGCCGAAGGACTCGGGATCGTAGCGCTCGAGCAACTCCCGGGCCTTGCCGGCCGTCTGCCCGGGCGCCTTCCCGGACGCGAAGGCCAACAGCGCCCGCCCCAGCCGGTTCCGCGCCGCCGCCACGTCCGCGCCCTCCCGGGCGGCCGCCGCGGCCTTGGACACTTCGACCTCCACGGGGTCCAGACCCGCGTCCGGATCCACGACCACGGGCCGGGGCTCGATCCGGCGCACGTGGGCCATGATCGTTTGGGCGTGCCCGATCCCCAACCGCCCCGCGGCCAGCTCGGCGTTCACCTCCGGGCAGTCCGAGAGGGCCGCGCACACCTCGCGCATCAGCCTGATCGCGCTGTCCGGGGAGACCTGGACCACCTGCGCCACGACCTGGGCCGCCGACTGCTCCCCGCCGTAGGTCAAGACCTTGCCCGACGCGCGGGAGCGGACCATCCCCTCACTCGGCAGCACATCCGAGGCCAGCAGCTCCTCGGCCCGCTCCTCCCCCGCGGCCCGCACTCCCACCAGGGCCTCGTTGAACTCGGACTGGGCCCACCGGCGCAAGGCCTCGGCCCACTCCAGCCGTGCCTCGGCCGAGACCGGGGAGCCCAACCGCACCAGCTCCCAGCCCTGGATCCGCACGACCTCGTGTCCCTGTCCCATGCCTCCGATTCTCCCCGTTCCCCCCGACATTTTGGGAACACCACTGCGAATGGGGATAACTACCATCGAACACAGCAACGTCTCTCGGGTGCGGAGGACCGGGACACCTGGGGCAGGCGGCGCTCCCGCCGCCAGCACCGCGACCGCCGTCGGCGATAGGATCGGTGGGCTTGACCGGCACCCCGCCAGCCGAGCCCGGGCCGAATGCGCGGCCCGGGGAACGCGCGTCCACGCCCCCGCGTTGATTCCGGTGGGGGCAGTCCGGGTGCGGCCCCTGTCCCGGCAGGCGCGGGCCCGGGGCCGCTGCGGGGGGAGCAGTCCCGGGGAGCGACCGTTCGGCGGGACACCAAACACGAGGAAGGGCGTACGTGGCGCAGGAGCAGACCCACTACGAGGTGCTCGGCGTGCCACGAAGCGCCGGCCCGGCCGAGATCAAGGCGGCGTACCGCCGCGCCGCGCGCGCCACGCACCCCGACCACGGCGGCGACGCCTCGCGCTTCCGTCTCGTCCACCTCGCGTACGAGACCCTGTCCGATCCCGCCGCGCGGGCCGCCTACGACCGCAGCTACGGCGGCACCTCCGCCTACCGCAGGTCGGACGACGACGGGGCCACCGCGCGCCGTGCCTCCGCCGAGGACTTCCGCGTCCGCCCCGGCGAGCGCCGGCCCCGGGCGACGGATCCTCCCCGCTACATCCCGCCCTTCGAGGAGGGCTCGGTGCCGGTCCTGGACCGGGCGACGGCGGGGCAACGGATCCATGGCGCCCCGCGCAAGCGCGGCCTCTTCACGGCCCAGGCCCGGCTGGCGCGCGAAGCCAGGACCGTCCAACTGATCGCCGGCCACATCCTGGACGTCCTGCCGGCCGCCCGGCTCGTCAACGGCCTGCACTCGCCCGTCGACCGCGGCTTCCTGGACCACGCCGTGCTGGCGGGATACCGGCTGGCCCTGGTCGACTCGATGCTGCTGCCCAAGGGCGTCTACCGGTGGGACGGGGACGTGCTGCGCCGCGACGGCAAGCCCATCCAGCCCCCGCGGCTGGCCCCCGCCGTCCGCGGCATGCAGGACCTGTTCCCGGAGGTCAACGTGACCGGCTGGACCGTGATCCACTCCCCGGACGGGAGCCTGCACGAGCCGGTGATCGACTACGCCCGCGGGGCCGAACCGTCCTCGTCCGCGCCAGTGAACGTCGTCAACGCCATCAACCTGGTCCGGGAGCTGAAGCTGTTTCTGGGCACCGGGCCCGCGCCGAACATTGTCGACGTCCCCCTGCTCGGGCGGCTGCTCGGCGGAATGTACTGACCCGGGCGCGCGCCGCCCCATCCCCCGACCCCACGCCGACTAGGATGGTCTCCGTGTTCCGCATCCTGTTCGACTCCCCGGAGATCCCCGGCAACACGGGCAACGCCATCCGCCTGGCCGCCATCACCGGCGCGGAGCTGCACCTGGTCGAGCCGCTCGGCTTCAACTTCGACGACGCCCACCTGCGCCGCGCCGGCCTGGACTACCACGACCTCGCCGTCGTCACCGTCCACCCCGACCGCGACGCCGCCTGGGCGGCGCTGATGCCCGCCCGGGTGTTCGCGTTCACGTCCGACGGCGAAAGCCTCTACACGGACATCGCGTACGAACCCGGGGACGTCCTGATGTTCGGGCGCGAATCGGTCGGGCTGTCCGACGAGGCGAAGTCGGACCCCCGCGTCACGGCCCGCGTCCGCCTGCCCATGCAAGCCGGGCGCCGCTCCCTGAACCTCGCCAACTCCGCGTCCATCGCGGTCTTCGAAGCCTGGCGGCAGCACGGCTTCGCCGGCTCGGCGCCGAAGGGCTCCCCGCCCGCCCCCTGACCGTACACAACCGCCGCACAGCCCCCTCCCGTACGCTGGAGGCGCCCGCACCCCGAGGAAGTGATCATGAGCCCCCACCGCCATTCCGATCCGCACGACGGCGCCGACGACGACTTCGGACTCGACCTCGTCCGCGACGCGTCCGCGGAGTCGCCGGGCCAGGCACGGCCGACCGGGCGCCGCTGGCTGATCCCGGCCGTGGCCGCCGCCGTCGTCCTCGCCGCGGTGATCGGGCTCGCCTCCCTCTTCTGGCCCAGCGACGACATCGGCAAGGTCGAGGACGCCGCCGACCGCGCCGAACGCACGACGGAGCTGGCCGACGGCGGAACCGCCACGGTCGCCGTGTCCCCGTCGGCCGACGCCGGCGCCGTGACGCTGGAGGGGCTGCCGCCCGCCCCCGAGGGCTCGACGTACCAGCTGTGGCTCGTCGGGACGGGCACCGGCGAGTTCTCCTCGCTCGAGCTCCTCGAGCGCGGGGAGACGTCCGGCGAGGCCGGGTTCCACGCCCTGGACGACATCTCCACCCTCGCCCTGTCCCTCGAGCCCACGGAGGGTTCCGAGCAGCCGACGGCGCAGTCCGTCGAGCGCATCCCCCTGCCCGAGACGGAGTAGCGCCGCCCCGGCCGGCCGCCCCGGCCGGCTCCCGTCGACGCGCTGTCGGCCCATGCCGGCGGCGCGTGCTGCGTCCGGTGCCCCCTAGAAGCCGGCGATCGTGTCCGCGGCGTTGACCTCGACCGTGTGGAACGCCTCGGCCAGACGCCCCTGGCCGAATCCGGCGGAGGCGGCCTTGGCCGCCAGGTTCGCCCTGACGTAGGCCTCCATGCGGTCCACGTCCGGGTGCTGGCTCAGGTGGTGCCGCAACGCCTCGACCTTGGCGCCGAACGTCTCGGTGATGTCCACCCAGTGGTTCTCCCGCTCCTCCGGGCCGCCATAGAGCCAGAGCCAGCGCAGCCGGAATGCCTCGAGGCCCTCGGCCGCGAGCTCGGGGTACGCGTAGGGGTTCTCGACCGCCGGGTACGCGGCGCGCACCACCGCCTCGCCGCAGGCGAGGTGGTCGGGATGGGAGCGTTGCAGGCGCTCCCAGTCGCGCTCGGGGTGCATGGCGAGGACGACGTCGGGGCGCACCCGGCGGATGAGCGCCACGACCTCGCGGACCACCTCGTGGGAGGGCTCCAGGAAGCCGTCCCGCTGCCCGAGGAAGTGCACGGTCCCGACGCCGACGGTCTTCGCGGCCTGCCGCTGCTCGTCGTGGCGCATCTCGACGATGCGCTCGCGGTGGGCCGGGTCGAAGCCGCCGGCGTCGCCGTCGGTCATGATGCAGTACTCGACGTGGATCCCGGCGGCCGTCCAGGCCGCGACCGTGCCCGCGGCCCCGAAGTCGAGGTCGTCGGGGTGGGCCGCGAAGCACAGGACCCGGTCCACCCGCTCGGACGCGGGATCGAAGCGCGCCACCGGCTAGGCCTGGCGGCGGCGGATCTCCGCCGCGGCCTGGGGCAGGATCTCGCGCAGGTCCCCGACGATGCCGAGGTCGGCCAGCTCGAAGATCGGCGCGTCCGGGTCGCTGTTGATGGCGATGATGGTCTGCGCCGTCTGCATGCCCGCCCGGTGCTGGACGGCGCCGGAGATGCCCGCGCCGATGTACAGCTGCGGGGAGATCGTCTTGCCGGTCTGCCCGACCTGGTAGTCGTGGCCGATCCACCCGGCGTCCGTGGCGGCGCGGGACGCGCCGACGGCGGCGCCCAGCGCGTCGGCGAGCTCCTCGACGGCGGCGAAGTCGCCGTCGACCCCGCGCCCGCCGGCGACGACGACGCGCGCGGCCTGCAGGTCCGGGCGCCCGGTGGCGGGCTTGGCCTCGCGCCCGGTGACCGTGGCGGCCGGTCCGACCTCGCCGGCGTCGAGCAGTACGCGCGCGGCCGTCCCCTCCCCCGCCTCGGCGGGCTCGGTGGTGTTCGGCTTGACCGTGATCACCGGGGTCCCCGCGGCGCGGGCCCGGGTGGTGTGGGAGCCGGCGAGAACCGACTTCTCCACGGTGAGGTCGCCGTCGACCGCGACGGCGTCGGTGATGACGCCCGAGTCGAGCTTGAGGCCCACGCGGGCGGCGATTTCCTTGCCGTCCCCCGTGTTCGGCAGCAGCACCGCGGCGGCGCCCGTGGCGCGGGCGGCGGCGGCGACGGCGGCGGCCGGTCCCGCGACGAGGGCCCCGGTCAGGTCGGTTTCCGGGGCGTGGACCTCGGTGGCGCCGAGGGCGCCGAGCGCCGCCAGGGCCGCGTCGTCCACCGGGGAGGCGGCGACGGCGGCGGGCGTGCCGAGGCGGGCCGCGTGGGCCAGCAGCTCGCGCTGGGCCTTGCCCGGCTCCGCCGAGGGGTGGTCGATGTAGACGAGGATCGTGGCCATGGTGGTCCTCCCGGGTCCTAGAGCAGCTTGCGGTCGGCGAGGAAGTCCACCAGCTTGACGCCGGCGTCGCCGCTGTCGGTGATGACGGTCCCGCCCTCGCGCGCCGGGCGCGCCTGGGCGTCGACGACCTCGGTCCAGGAGCCCGAGGGGCCCACGTCCACGGGGCCGAGCCCGATGTCCGCCAGCGTCAGCGTGGAGATCTTCTTCTTCTTGGCCGCGATGATGCCCTTGAAGTTCGGGTAGCGGGGCTCGTCGAACTGGTCCGTGACCGAGGCGATGGCCGGCAGCGGAGCCGAGACGGTGAGGGACGCGTCGTCGCCGTCGCGGCGGCCGGTCACGGTCCCGTCCGTGCCGAGCGCCAGGGTGGAGACGAGGGTCAGCTGCGGCAGGCCGAGCCGCTCGGCCAGCTGCGCGGGCACGATCGAGGTCTCTCCATCCGTGGAGGACATGCCGGTGACGATGAGGTCGAACCCGCCGAGGTGGGCGACGGCGGCGGCGAGCGCGCGGGACGTGGCCGCGGCGTCGGAGCCGGCGAGGGCCGGGTCGTTGAGGTGCACGCCGTCCGTGGCCCCCATCTGGAGCGACTTCTTGACGGCCGCGACGGCGGCGTCGCCGCCCATGGTCAGGGCCGTGACCGTGTGCCCGGCCTTCGGGCCGCCCTGGGACTCGATGAGCTGCAGGGCTGCCTCGACCGCGTACTCGTCGAGTTCGGACAGGATGCTCTCGGACCGGTCCATCGTGTGGCCGGGTCCGGTGAGGTGGCGCTCGAACTGGGCGTCGGGGACGTGCTTGACCAGGACGAGGACCTTCAACGGATCGCTCATTGATCGCCTTTCCACCGGGGAAACGTGGGCGGCCCGGCTGGGCCGTTGACCACTCTAGCCGCCCGGCCCGCGGGATTTCAGTTAATACCCACTAACTGTAGCCCGCGCGGCCGGGATCGACTAGTTCCCGGTGGATTCGCCGACCGTCACGTCGACCTGGCGCTCCTGGCCGTCGCGTTCGACGGTGAGCTCGGCCTTGGCGCCGGCCGCGTGCTCGCGCACCGCCGCCGTCAGGGACTTGCTGTCCCCGATGGGCCGCCCGTCGACGCCGGTGATGACGTCGCCGCGTTGGAGCCCGGCGCGGTCGGCGGGCGAGTCCGGGACGACCTCGCGGACGACCGCCCCGACGCTGAACGACGACCGCTGGTTGCCGATGTCCGGGGACTGCGCCTGGACCGTGACCCCCAGCAGGCCGTGGGACGCGGACCCGTCCTCGATGAGGTCCTGGGCGATGCGCTGCGCGTAGTCGATCGGAATCGCGAAGCCGACACCGATGCTGCCACTCTCTTCGCTGGGCGAGGCGATGGCGACGTTGATGCCGATGAGTCTGCCGTTGATGTCCACGAGCGCGCCGCCCGAGTTGCCGTGGTTGATGGCGGCGTCCGTCTGGATGACGTTGAGGAAGATGCTGCCCTGTCCCGACTGGTTCTCCTGGCCGGGGAACTCGAAGTTGAACCGGTCGCCGCCGCTCCCGCCGCCGTCCTGGCCCTCGGTCGGGGTCTCGGGTACGGCGGACGACGCGACGGAGATCGTCCGGTTCAGCGTCGAGACGATGCCGTCCGTCACCGTCCCGGACAGGCCGAGGGGCGCGCCGATGGCGACGACCGGGTCGCCGACGTTGAGCTCGCCCGAGGTGCCGGTCTCGATGGGCGTCAGGTTCTGGGCGTCGATCTTGATGACGGCCAAGTCGGAGAGCGGATCCGTGCCGACGATGCTCGCCTGGTGCACGCCGCCGTCGGCCGTGCGCACGGTGACGTTCGCGTCGCCGGAAGCGCCGCCCATGGTCACGACGTGGGTGTTGGTCAGGATGTGGCCCTCGGGGTCGAGGATCACCCCGGAGCCGGAGCCGCTGCCGCGGCCGTCGGAGACCTCGATGGTGACCACGGAGGGCGAGGCCTTCGCGGCGGCGGCCGTCACGGCCGTGACGTTCTCGGGGTTGTTGATGACGAGGCCCTCGGTGCTGCCGGCGGTCTGCGACACCACGGGCTCCGCACCGCCGTCGATCAGGTAGTCGGCGCCGATGGCCGCGCCGCCGCCCACGAGGGCCGCCGCGAGCATCCCGGCGACCAGGACGGGGGCCCCGAACGTGCGGCGGTCCCGCCGCCGCTCGGGGGCCACGGGGCCAAAGGCCGCCGGCTGCCCCTGGGCTCCGTACGCCGAGTGCTGCTCTCCGTAGTGCTGGCCGTAGGGCGGGTACTGTGCCGTGTGCTGCTCCGCGGCCGGGAAGCGGGTCGTGGGATCGCCGGCGGGACGCTGCGGCGGGTTCTGCGGCCGCGGCGGCACGTCCGGCCCGCCCGTGCCGCCGTCGTGCGGTGTGGCACCGGGCTGGTTTTCGTGCTGGTCGCTCATCGCCTGCTGTCCTTTCTCGGGAAATGCCTGGGTCCCACTATGGCAAGCCGGACTATGTTCCACGACAGGTTTAGCTGGGCGCCACCTGTGAATGGCCCGAACGCGCCCGGGAACGGGCGGATCCGGTGGACGCCCCCCGGGGCCACCCCTAGAATCGGGCATCACGGGCCCGTTCGGCCCACGATGCTGAAGGGTGACCCATGCGATCCATCGTCAGGCGGGCGGCCGGGGCCGGTGCCGCCGCCGTCGTGGCGGCGTGCGCGTTCGCCCCCGCGGCCTCCGCGGAGCCGCCGGTCGAGATCCCGGCGGGCGAGTTCCTCGTCGACTCCGCCGATGCCCTGTCCCCTGCGGACGAGGACCGCGTCCGCCAGGCGATCGCCGACCTGCGGACCTCGACCGGCCAGTCCCTCTTCGTCGTCTACGTCGACGAGTTCACCCAGCCGGCCGACATGGAGCAGTGGGTCCAGCAGGTCGCGCAGGACAAGGGCCTCGGGCCCAGCGACACCATCCTGGCCTTCGCGACCGAGGCCCGGCAGGCCCGGCTGAAGTCCGAGAACACGAGCGAGATCGCTCCCTTCGACGAGGCGATCTGGTCCGAGTACGCGGTCCGGGAGCTGCCCGCCGGCCCGATCGCGTCGGCCGACTGGGCCGACGCCGCCGTCGCGGCCGCGGCCGGCATCGAGGACGCCTCGGACGGCGGGCTGGACGGCGCGGGCGCGTCCGGCGGAGCCGCCGCGGGGAACGACGGCGGCGGCGTCGGCCCCTGGGTCCTCGGCGGCGTCGCCGTAACCGGCGGGGCCGTGGCCTACCTGATCTGGAAGGGGCGCCGGCGCGGCGACCGGCGGCCACCGGCACCCCACCCGGCCGGCGCGCCGGCGGGGCCGCCCCCGGACCCGCTCGCCGGGCTGTCTCTGGAGGAGCTGCGCACGCGCGCGGGTTCGCTGCTGGTCGCGGCCGACGACGCGATCAAGTCCAGCGAGCAGGAGCTCGGCTTCGCGATGGCCCAGTTCGGCCAGGAGGCGATCCGGCCCTACACGGCGGACGTGGAGGCCGCGAAGCGGCACCTGACGGAGTCGTTCCGGCTGCAGCAGCAGCTCGACGACCACATTCCGGACACCGAGGAGCAACAGCGCGCCTGGCTCGGCGAGATCATCCGCCGCTGCGAGGCCGTCAACGACACGCTCGAGGAGCACCGCGAGGACTTCGACGCGCTGCGCGAACTGGAGCGCCGCGCGCCGGAGGCGATCGCCTCCCTCGAGGCCGGCCTCCCCGAGGCCCGGCAGCGCCTGCAGACGGCACGCCTGGAGCTGGACCGGCTGGCCCGGGACTACGCGGACGAAGCCCTGACCCAGGTCCGCGACAACATCGAGCAGGCCGGCGAGCGGCTGGAGTTCGCGCAGACGGCCATGGCCACGGCGCGGGAGAAACTGGACGCGGGCGCCGGGGGCGAGGCGGCCGTCGCGATCCGCGCCGGCGAGGAGTCCCTGCACCAAAGCGGCGTGCTCCTCGACGCCATCGGCAAGACCGGCACCGGATTGGCCTCCGCGCGCCGCGACCTGGACGCCGTCGTGGCCGACACGCGCCAGGACCTGGCGGCAGCGCGCGCCCTGCTTCCGGGGCGGCCCGAGCTGGCGGGCCCGGTCGCGGGCGCCGAGTCCGCACTGGAGCGCGTGGAGACCGAACTCGCTGCCGGACGAGTCGACCCGGTGGGCCTGCTGCGCCAACTGGAGGCCGCGAACGAGCGGCTGGACGCCCCGCTGGCGGCCATCCGCGGCGACCAGGAACGCCGGCGCCGCGCGGCCGACCAGCTGCAGGCGGCCCTCCGCACCGCCCAGGTGCGCATCGCGGGCACCAGCGACTTCGTCCGTGCCCGCCGGGGCGGGGTGGGCCCGACCGCCCGAACCCGGCTGGCCGAGGCCGAGCGGCACCTCGACGAGGCCGTCCGCCTCGGCGGCAGCGACCCCGTGGCGGCGCTCGAGTCGGCCCACCGGGCGGCGCACCTGGCCGACGAGGCGGCGCGCGAAGCCGAATCCGACGTCAGCGGCTTCGGCGGGCCCGGCGACGGCGGGTACGGCCGCCGCGGCGGGTTCGGCGGGGGCTTCGGCGGCGGAATGTCCGGGGCCATCCTCGGCGGGATCCTCATCGATTCCGTCCTGCGCGGCGGCCACCACGGCGGCCACGGTGGCGGGATGTTCGGTGGCGGCGGCTTCGGGGGTTTCGGCGGGGGCGGCGGCTTCGGCGGGGGCGGCGGCGGAGGAAACTTCTGACCGCGCGGCGGTCGGGAAGCGGTTGGAACAGGACCGGCAAGCACAAGGGAAGGTGGACACCGTGGTGAAGCAGTCGATTTTCGGACGCATCGCGCAACTCGCGAAGGCCAACATCAACGCGATGCTCGACGAGGCGGAGGACCCGCAGAAGATGCTGGACCAGATGGTCCGCGACTACACGAACAACATCGCGGAGGCCGAGACGGCCGTGGCCCAGACCATCGGCAACCTGCGGATGCTCCAGCAGGACCAGCGCGAGGACCAGGAGGCCGCCCGCGAGTGGGGCGGTAAGGCCTTGGCGGCGTCCCGCAAGGCCGACGAGTTCCGCGGCGCCGGGGACGAGGCCAACGCGGCCAAGTTCGACAACCTGGCCAAGGTGGCCATCCAGCGGCAGATGCAGTCCGAGCGGGAGGCCAAGGGCGCGGCCCCGACGATCGCCTCCCAGGAGGAAATCGTCGCCAAGCTCAAGACGGGCCTGGACCAGATGAAGTCCAAGCGCCAGGAGCTGGTCTCGAAGCGCGACGAGCTCGTCGCTCGCGCCAAGGCCGCCCACGCCCAGACCCAGGTCCACGAGGCGCTCAAGAGCATCGACATCATGGACCCCGCCTCGGAGGTGTCCCGCTTCGAGGAGAAGGTCCGGCGGGAGGAGGCCCGCGTGCTCGGCGCCAACGAGTTGGCCGCCTCCAGCCTGGACGCGCAGTTCGAGTCGCTGGAGGACTTGGGCGAGCAGACCGAGGTCGAGGCCCGCCTCGCCGCCCTGAAGGCCGGGGCCTCCCCCGCCCAGTTGGGCAGCGCGGCCAACGAGTCCGCCGCGACCACGGAGGAATCCACCTACCACGGCGCGTAGGCTCGGTCCGCCGGCCCCCGGCGCTTAAACGCGAAGGTCCCCGACCCGGTGTGAACCGGGCCGGGGACCTTCTCTCGTTGCGGGGACAGGATTTGAACCTGTGACCTCCGGGTTATGAGCCCGGCGAGCTACCGAACTGCTCCACCCCGCGGCGCAGGACATGACTCTACCGGACGCGGTGCGCAACTCCAAATCGGCCTATCCGTAGTGGCGGTCCTCGAGCAGGATCCGGGCCACGATGAGCCGCATGACCTCGTTCGTCCCCTCCAGGATCCGGTGAACGCGCAGGTCCCGCTGCAGCTTCTCGATCCCGTACTCGGCCAGGTACCCGTAGCCGCCGTGCAGCTGCAGGGCCGAGTCCACGACCCGGTAGCCGGCGTCGGTGGCGACGCGCTTGGCCATGGCGCACAGCCGCAGGGCGTCCGGGTGGTGGGCGTCCAGCGCGTCCGCCGCCCGCCACAGCAGGGCGCGGGCCGTCTCCAGCTCCGTGTCCATGTCCGCGAGCGCGAACCGCACGGTGTCCTTCTCGGCCAGCGGGCCGCCGAATGCGCTGCGCCCGCGCACGTAGGCGACGCTGGCCTCGAGGCCGGCCTGGCCGCCGCCGATCGAGCACGCCCCGATGTTCAGCCGGCCGCCGTTGAGCCCGTGCATCGCGATGCGGAACCCCTCCCCAGCCCCGCCCAGCAGGGCGGCCGCGGGGACCCGGACACCGTCCAGGAGCACCTGCCGCGTGGGCTGAGCGTTCCAGCCCATCTTCCGCTCGAGTGGGCCGAAGCCGAGGCCGGCCGCGTCGCCGGGCACCAGGAACGCGGAGATGCCGCCCGGGCCGGGGCCGCCCGTGCGCGCCATGACGATGTACACCGCCGCGGCGCCGGCCGCGGAGATGAACTGTTTGGTGCCGGTCAGGACGTAGTCGCCGCCGTCGCGCACGGCCTTGGTCGCCAGGGCGGCGGCGTCGGACCCGGAGCCGGGCTCGGTGAGGCAGTAGGCGCCCAGGGCCGTCATGGGGACCAGCTCCGGCAGCCACCGGGCCCGCTGGTCGTCGTCCCCGTACTCGCCCACCATCCACGCGACCATGTTGTGGATGGAGATGTAGGCGGCGATCGTCGGGTCCGCCTTGGCGAGCTCCTCGAAGACCAGCACGGCGTCGCGGCGGGCCAGGCCGGCCCCGCCGTCGTTCTCCCCCACGGAGATTCCGCCCAGGCCCAGCTCCCCCGCCTCGGCCAGCACGTCGAGCGGGAACGCGTGCGTGCGGTCCCATTCGAGGGCGTGCGGGGCGATGCGCTCGGCCGCGAACCGGCGCACCGTGTCGATCAGGTCCTGCTGGTCCTCGGTCGTTCCGAACACGGCACGCTCCCCCTTCGTTGGCTGCTAGCGGCTGACCTTCCCAGTCAGCGACGCGACCGGCGCCATGAACACCGGCTTGGACAGGAACCATGCGGCGACCATGGCGGCCAGCGACGCGGCGAAGATCCAGAAGCCCACCCAGGACGCGTCGTCGCGGGCGGCGTACATGTGGTTGAGGTTGCGCAGCGCGCCGGTCGCCAGGACGAGGGCCACGTGCACGATCGTGAACAGGACGAAGTAGAGCATCACCGGGTAGTGGACGGCGCGGGCGGCCTCAAGGGGAAAGGCGCGGTTGACCGCGGCGCGCTTCGGCCAGGCCTCGGACATCCGCAGGCCCGTCGCGACGGCCAGGGGCGCGGCCACGAACACGGTAACGAAGTAGGTGAGCAGCTGCAGCGAGTTGTAGTTCACCCAGCCGTCCTCCAGCGGCCAGTCCAGCGACAGGTACTGCAGGGCGGCGGAGGCCGCGTTCGGGAACACCTGCCAGCTGGTCGGCACGATCCGCATCCACTGGCCGGTCGCGAACAGCAGCACGATGAACACGAGCCCGTTCAGCACCCACAGGGCGTCAAGGGTCAGGTGCAGCCACAGGTCCATGCTGATCCGCTTGGGCGGGTTCTTGGTCCGGAACCGGCCCCGGTTGTTGCGGGTCCAGTGCGCGGCGGGCCGCGCCGTCGTCCGCACGGCCCAGCCGGTCTTGACGATGAGCACCAGCAGGAACGCGTTGAGGAAGTGCTGCCAGCCCAGCCAGGCGGGGAAGCCCACCGGTGCGGCCTCCGGCAGGGGCGTCCGGCCCGGGTACTGCTCGAGGAAGCCCTCGACCGCCGGGAGGGTGACGAGCCAGCGGGCCGCCAGGACGGCGACCGCGAGGAGGACGACGGCGGCGGCCACCGCGACCCCGATCCGCCGCCAGCGCGTGGCCGGCGCGGCCGCGGACTTCGTTGTTCCGGACTTCACGTCGGTGCATCCTCTCAAAGACAGGCTTCACGGTCAGGATACCCGGACCGCGCGGCCGGAAAGGGTCGCGGCATGCGGAAGGCCCCGGCTCGGTGATCCGAGCCGGGGCCTTCGCTTCCGTTGCGGGGACAGGATTTGAACCTGTGACCTCCGGGTTATGAGCCCGGCGAGCTACCGAACTGCTCCACCCCGCGGCGTGCTTCCCACTCTAGGGCGCCGCGGGGCGGATTCCAAATCGGCTAGCCCTGGCCGCCCTCCGGGGACGGCTGGGCCGACCCCTCGGCCGGCGGAGCGGACTCCTGCGGGGCGGCCCCGCCGTCGTCCTGCGCCGCGCCGCCGGCGATCTCCTCCTCCGCGTCGAGCGCGCGCTGCAGGGCCTGCTCCAGGCGCTGCTGCTGCGTCCCGTAGGCGGCGAAGTCGCCCTCCGCGAGCGCGGCCTGGCCCTCGCGGATCGCGGTGTTCGCGTCCTGCAGGGCATCGCGCAGGCGCTCCTCCGCGCTGGTCTGCGCCGGGGTCTCGCCTCCCTGGCCGCCCTGCCCGCCGTCGGCCCCGCCGCCGTTGCCGCTGACCCCGGAGCCCTCGCTCGTCCGGGCGCCGGAGGCGCCCTCGAAGAGCTGGTCGAGCGCCTCGGAGAGCGAGTCGGCGAACCCGACCTTGTCGCCGAAGGACACCAGGACCTTCCGCAGCGTGGGGTAGGACGTCTCGCCCGTCGACTGGACGTACACCGGCTGGACGTACAGGATGCCGCCGCCGACGGGGACCGAGAGCAGGTTGCCGTTGAGCACCTCGGACGCGCCCTGGCGCAGCAGGTTCAGCTGCTGGGACACCGTGGTGTTCGAGTCGAAGTTCTGCTGGGCCTGGCCGGGTCCGGGGATGACGGTGTTCTTCGGCAGCTCGAGCAGCCGCATCGTGCCGTACCCCTCGGCCTTCTTGCCCGCCTGGTCGCCCGCGTCCGCGTCCACGGCGAGGAAGCCGTAGAGCACGTTGCGCTGCTGGGACCCCTCGCTCGTGACCGGGATGAACGTGGAGGTCAGCGAGAACGTCTCCTCCTCCTGTTCCGGCATGCGCATCGACAGGTAGTACGGCGGCTGCTTGACCGGCTGGTCGCGCTCGGTCGGGTCGTTCGGGACCACCCAGGCGTCGTTGGCCTCGTAGAAGTCGTCCGGGTTGGTCACGTGGTAGGTGCCCAGCAGCTCCCGCTGGACCTTGAACAGGTCCTCCGGGTAGCGCACGTGGGCCATCAGGTCCGCGGTCACCTCCTCGATCGGCTTCACGGTCGCCGGGAACACCTTCTGCCACGACTGCAGCAGCGGGTCCTCCGGGTTCCACGCGTACAGGTCCACCGAGCCGTCGTATGCGTCGACGGTCGCCTTGACCGAGTTGCGGATGTAGTTGATCCGGCCGGTCAGCGGCGTCTGCGCCGCGCCGGTGAGCGAGTCGCGGACGGCGGGCTCGAGCTGCTGCGCCGTGGAGTAGGGGAAGGAGTCGTTCGTCGTGTACGCGTCGACGACCCACTTCACGCGCCCGTCCACGATGGCCGGGTACACGTTCTGGTCCACGGTCAGGTAGGGGGCGACCTTCTTGACCCGGTCCTGCGGGTGGCGGTCGTAGAGGATCTGCGACTCCTCGTTCACGGCGTCGGAGAGCATCAGGTCGGTCGAGCCGAACTTGAGCGCGTAGACGAGGCGGTTGAAGAAGTTGCCCACGTTCGGGCCGCCGTCGCCCTCGAACGTCGTCTGGGAGTCGGCGCCGTCGCCGCCGCCCTGCGGGCGGTCGAGTTCGCGCGGCTCCCAGTCCTCGGGGCCGCCGACGACGGAGTACTCGGGCGAGTTCTCGCCGAAGTAGATGCGCGGCTGGAAGTCGACCTCGTCCGTCAACTCGCCGGTGGCGGGGATCCCGCCGAGCATGAAGTCGGGGCGCCCGCCGACGTCGACCTTGGCGCCGAACGCGGCGACGACGCCGTAGCCGTGCGTGTAGGTGACGTGCTGGTTGACCCACGAGTCGTTGGGGTCGACGTTGACCTCGCGGACCGCGATGACGGTGTCCTGGCTCTGCCCGTCGATGTCGTACCGGTCGACGTCGAGGGTCTCGGCGAAGCGGTAGTACGTGCGGAACTGCTGCAGCTGGGCGAACGCGTCGGAGACCAGCTGCGGGTCCAGCAGGCGGATGTTCGCGGTCGTCGCGCTGTCCCGGGCGAGCGCGTTCTGCGCCGTGTCCGTCGTCGCGTCGTAGTCGGTGACCTGCACGTCGTCGAAGCCGTACGCCTCGCGCGTCATCTGGATGTTGCGCTCGATGTAGGGGCGCTCCAGGGTCTTCTCGGACGGGCCGACCTGGTACTGCTGGACGATGAACGGGTAGACGCCGCCGGCCACGACGGCGGTGACGACGAGCATGGCCGCACCGACCATCGGCAGCTTCCAGCGGCCCATGACGGCGCCGGCGACGAACAGCAGCGCCACGAGGAGCGCGGCGACGGCCAGGATGGTCTTGGTCGGGATCACGGCGTTCACGTCCGTGTACAGGGCGCCGGCGACGCGGCCGTCCTGGTCCAGGAGCGTGGAGTAGCGGTCGATCCAGTAGTTGCCCGCCTGCAACAGCAGGAACAGGCCCGCCGCGACGCTGATGTGGATGCGCGCGGCCCGGGAGACGACGACGCCGCCGCGCTCCTCGATCCGGATGCCCCCGTAGAGGTAGTGGGTCAGGACCCCGGCGATGCCGGCGATGAGCACCACCGAGACCAGGTAGCCGAGCACGAGCCCCAGGAACGGCAGGGTGACCATGTAGAACGTCAGGTCCATGCCGAATTCCGGGTCCGCCTGGCCGTAGGGGACCTGGTTTAAGAAGAGCAGGACCTCCTGCCACTGGCTGGTCACCGCGGTCGCGGCGAAGGCGCCGAGCACGGCCGGGATGCCGATCATCAGCAGGCGGCGGATCGGCTCCAGCTGCGACTGGTAGCGGCTGAGTGCGTCCTGCAGCTGCGCGTCGGGCGCGTAGACGGGGCGCGTGCGGTGGGCGACGGCGAGGCTGGCCCAGACCGCGCCCGCCATGACGGCGAAGGCGACGGCGAAGATGGCGGCCTTGGTCAGGTTCTCCGTCCAGAAGACGCTCGAATAGCCGAGCTGGCTGAACCAGAGGACGTCCGCGTAGATGTTGGCGAAAAAGACGAAGGCCGCGACGAGGACGCCGATGACGACGATCGTCGGCAACAGCGGCGATGGTCTGCGCGGCCGGCCCTCCCCGGGGCGCTGTCCGCCGCCCGCCTCGTCGGAACCGCCGGAGCCGCGGGGGCGTCCGAACGGATTGTCAGCACCGAATGTCACAGTTAGGCCTCATCCTCGAAGGTCTCGTGTTGACCACCGCAACGAGCAGGCGACGGTCCTGGTTCCCATTCTGCCTTCCCCCGGGCGGCGCGCCGAACCGGGGCGTGTCACGGGCGCTACGCCGGGCAGCCGGGCAGCGTCGCGGGGTCGGTGCCGGAGGCGATGGCCTCGACGGCGCTGCGCGCCTCGTCGAGCGTGTCGACGGCGACGACGTCGAGCCCGTCCGGGATCCGTCCGGCCACGTCGCCGCAGTTCCCCCGGGGCGCCAGGAAGGCGTCGACGCCCGCGTCGCGGGAGGCCACGAGCTTCTGTGCGATGCCGCCGATGGGGCCGACCCGGCCGTCCGGGGTGATGGTCCCGGTGCCGGCGATCCGGTGGCCGCCGGTGAGGTCGCCGGGCGTCAGCGTGTCCAGGATGCCCAGCGAGAACATCATCCCGGCGCTCGGGCCGCCGACGTTCTCCAGGGTGAATCCGACGTCGAAGGGGAAGGAGTAGTCGGTGCCGAGGAAGACGCCGAGCTGGCGTTCGCCCTCGGGGCCCTCCGTGGTGGCGACCTCCAGTCCGCGCTCCCGGCCGTCGCGGCGCACCGTCAGCGTGCTGGGTCGCGCGCCGGCCGCGTTGAGCCGTTGCTTGAGCCCGTCGAGGTCCGTGATCGGTTCGCCGTCGAGGGCGACGAGCTCGTCGCCCTCCTCGAGGACGTCGCTGTTGGCCCCGGTCGCGAAGCCACGGACCACCAGCGTGGTCCCGTAGTCGATGCCGAGCTCGGTCAGCGCCGCGGCGACCGCGACGTGCTGCGAGTTGTCCATCTGGGCGGTGTTGCGCCGGGAGATCTGTTCGTCGGTGGTCCCGCGCGGGTAGACGGCCTCTTCCGGGTACACGTCCTGGGCCGGGTCCGCCCAGGCCTGGACGACGCGGAAGAACGGCAACCGGTCCTGGCCGCCGCCCAGGGTGTAGATGGTGGTCAGGTTCAGCTCGCCGTCCGCCGGGTAGCTGGCGCGCCCGTCGACGGTCAGGAGCGGCTCGCCCTCGTGCTCCCCGATGGTGTTGAGGATGGGGCCGGGCGCGTAGACGACGTACGGCGTGGGCAGGGCCAGGGCCCCGAAGGCCAGGACGGCGGCCGTGCCGGTCGCGGCGACGAGGCCGCGGCGCAGGCGCAGCGCACGGGCTGCGGGCTGGCTCGGGTGGTTCACAGGTGGTGGTTCCTTCCGCCGGACGGCCTCTCCAGACTACCGGTGGGCGGCCGCCCCCTTTGCCGTGAGCGAACCGGGGCCCGGGGGCCGGGACGGCGGGGCGGGGGCGCGGTACCGTAAGTGCATGGCTGACCGCGACTCCAACGACCGTCCAGACAACCCCGGCGACGCCGGAGGGAACGATCCGTTCTCCGAGATGTTTGCCCGGATGTTCGGCGGCCAGGTCCCCGGCGGGATCGACCCGAAGGACCTGCCGGAACAGCTGCGCGAGGCGCTCGGCGGCGGCAACGACCCCGAGGCCATGAACGCGATGCTCCGCCAGGCCCAGGCCATGATGGGCGCCATGGCCAGCGGGTCCACCGGTCCGGTGAACTGGAAGCTCGCGCAGGACACGGCCCGCCAGGCGGTCGCGGGCGACGACCCGTCCGTGAGCGGATCCCGCGGCGCGGCCCTGGTCGACGCGGGCCGCCTGGCCGGCCTGTGGCTGGACTCCGCGACCGCCTTCGAGGCGCAGCCCCACGACCTCGCCGCCTACTCGCGGGCCCAGTGGGTCGAGAAGACGATGCCGACGTGGAAGACGCTCACGGAGCCCGTGGCGGAGAACGTCTCCCGCGCGCTCTCCGACGCCCTGCGCGACCAGATGCCCGAGGAGCTCAAGCCCATGCTCGGCGGCGCACAGGGCATGTTCCAGCAGATGGGCGGGGCCCTGTTCGGCATGCAGCTCGGCGGGGCCGTCGGCACGCTCGCCAAGGACGTGCTGGGCGCCACGGACATCGGCTTGCCCCTCGCCGGCGACCAGCCCGCCCTGGTCCCGTCCAACGTCGCGGCCTTCCGCGAGGGCCTGGACCTGCCCGAGCAGGAGGTCCTGCTGTTCCTGGCCCTGCGCGAGCTCGCCCACACGCGGCTCTTCGCGCGCGTGCCCTGGCTGCGCTCGCACGTGCTCGGCGCGATCGACGACTACGCCCGCGCCATCCACATCGACGTCTCCGGCATCGAGGAGGCGGTCCGCGGGATGGACCCCATGAACCCGGAGTCCATGCAGTCCGCGCTGTCCGAGGGCCTGTTCTCCCCGCAGCGGACCGGCGCGCAGGAAGCCGCCCTGGCGCGGCTCGAGACGGCCCTGGCGCTCATCGAGGGCTGGGTCGACGAGGTGGTCGCCGCGGCGGCGGCCAACCTCCCGTCGGGCCCGTCGCTGCGGGAGATGCTCCGCCGCCGCCGGGCCGCCGGAGGCCCCGCCGAGCAGGCGTTCGCGTCGCTGGTGGGCCTCGAGATGCGCCCGCGCCGGCTCCGCGACGCGGCCCGCCTGTGGGCGGTGCTGCTCGAACAGCGCGGCATCGAGGGCCGCGACGCCGTGTGGGAGCACCCGGACCTGATGCCCACTGCCGAGGACCTGGACGACCCGGAGGGCTTCGGCACCCGGCGGGCCCTGGTCGAGGCGAGCGACGACGAACTCGACGCCGCCCTGGGCAAGCTGCTCTCGGGCGGCTACGACGAGCCGGCCGACACGACGGACCGGGACGAGGGCGACAGCGACGGGCCCGGGACGGGCGACGCCGGCGAGCCCGGCGGTGGCGGTCCCGGCGGGAACGGACCCGACGACGGCGCCGGGCCGCAGGACCGCCCCTAGCTCCGCCCCTCGGCCTCCCCGGGCCAGCGCGCCTCAGTACTCCCCCGGCTCCCCCTCGGCCTCGTCGGGTGAGCCCGCGGAGCCCGTCCACCGGTTGAGGGCGAACGCCGCCCCGTCGAGGTAGGCCTTCGCCTCGACCGTCCGCGGGTAGCAGCCCTCGAGGGCCCGGAACGCGGCGTGGTGGCCCCCGGGCTCCACGAGGTGCGCCAGCTCGTGGACCAGCACGTGGTCCTGCACCCACTCCGGCATCTCCCGCAGCCGGTCCGAGAGCCGGATCGTGCCCTCCGTCGGCGTCGCCGACCCCCACCGCGTGCGCTGGTTCGACACCCAGCGGACCGACACGGGGCTGGCCAGGCCCCCGAGGTACCGCTCGTTCAGCCTCCGGGCCCGCTCCATGAGCTCCTCGTCCGTCCGGCCCGGCCGGCGGCCGGGCCGGCGCCCGTCGCGCAGGCGCTTGACCATGGTCTCGACCCAGCGCTCCTCCTCCGCCGCGCTGAGGCGGGCGGGGACCATGACGACGGCGGCGCCGTCCCGCCACACGGCCTGGACGGTGCGGCTGCGGCGGGCCGACCGCTGGACCCGCACGCGCAACCCGTCGACGGCCGTGAACTCCCGCACCTTCGGTGTCGCCGGCATCTCGCCACTCCCTTTCTCGGGCTTCCTCGGGCCCCACGTCCCGGCCCCTGTGGATAAGGGAAACGGGCCCGGAGGGGCGTGCCACCATGGCTGGTCCGGGGGAACGGATGGACAGATGTGGAGGCCCACCATGGGAATCAATCCCGGATTCAGGCTCATCACCCTAGCCGACGGCTCCGTCTGCCTCGGCACCGGCCCCGGCGGCCTGTGGATACGCGGCCTGGACGCCCGGCAGCTGGCCTTTGTGGAGGACATGTCGGTCGGCCGGCCACCCCGCCCCGACCTGCCCGACGGCGAGCGCGAGCGCCTCCTGCGGGCCCTGGAACCGGCACTCGTCGAGGACCCCGGCCCGGGCCGGGGCGCCGGCGGCGCGCGCGGAGACCGGTTGGCCCCCGACATCGCCCAGTGGTCGGCCGCCTACGCCAGCCACGCCGGCGGGCCGGTGGGCCGCCGCCCCCGGCGCACCGTGCGCGTCGCGGGGCTGGACCGGTGCGCGCTCCAGGTCGCGGACCTGCTGGCCGCCGCCGGGATCGGCTCCCTGGAACTGCACGCGGCGGGGACGGTCGGCGCCGGGGACCTGGGCACCGGTCCCCTGCGCGACGCCGACCTGGGGCACCCCCTGCTGGATGCGGCCCTGTCCCGGCTGGCCGCCCGACACCCGTACACGCGCTTCTGCGCGTGGGACCCCGCCGGCCGGCCCGGGGCGGGGACCGCCCCGGACGCCGTGGTCGCCGTCGCCCACGGTTGGCTCCCGCCGACCTGGTCGGCGCACCTGGCGGGGTCGGCGGCGCCGCACCTGCGGGTCCTGGTCGGCGACGCCGGCGCGGACGTCGGCCCGTTCGTGGTCCCCGGAGCGACGGCGTGCCTGGACTGCCTCCCGGACACGGCCCTGCCGGCGGCCCCCGCCGATCCGGAGCGGACACCGGCTGCGCGCGTGGAGACGGCCCTGGCCACGGCCGTTGCGGGCATCGCCGCACTCCAGGTGCTCATGCTCGTCGACGGCGTCAACGTCCCCGCGAGCGTGGGCGGCATCCTCTCCCTCGACCTCGCGACGGGCGGGACGGTGCGGCGCGCCGTCGAGCCGCGGCCCGGGTGCTCCTGCCGGACGGTCCGGGCCGCCTGAGGGCGGCGGTGCGGCGGCCCGGCCCTAGGCCGGGTCCGCCCCGGCCGTGAGGATGTCCAGAACGTCGCGCCCGTACCGCTCCAGCTTGCTCCGGCCCACGCCGGGCACCTTGGCGAGGGCCGCGGCGTCGCCGGGCTTGGCCTCGGCCATCGCGATCAGCGTCGCGTCCGTGAAGACGACGAACGCCGGCACCTCGGCCTCCTGCGAGGTGCGCAGCCGCCACTCGCGCAGCCGCTCGAACACGGCCTCGTCGTAGTCGGGCGGGCAGTTGGCGCAGCGGCGCAGCTTCCGTTCCGCCGCCGACCCCAGGAGCGTCCCGCAGACGCGGCAGACGGGCGGGCCCGCGGTCCGGCCGCGGCGGGCCGGCCGGCTGCCGGCGCCGGCGCCGCGCGAGGGCGCCCCCGGGCGCAGCCCGTCGAGGAACCGGGACGGGCGCCGGTTGGCCCGCCCGCCCGGCGTCCGGGAGAGCGACCAGGACAGGTGGAGGTGTTCGCGGGCCCGGGTGATGCCGACGTAGAGCAGGCGGCGCTCCTCGTCGACGGCCCGCTGGTCCTCGGCGAAGGAGATCGGCATGAGCCCCTCGCTCAGCCCGACGAGGAAGACGGCGTCCCACTCCAGGCCCTTGGCGGAGTGCAGGGACGCGAGCGTGACGCCCTGGACGGTGGGCGCGTGCTGGGTGGCGGCGCGCTCGTCGAGCTCCGCCGTGAACTCGACCAGCGAGAACGGGGTCTCCCGCCCGGCGCGCGCGGCGGCGAGTTCGTCGGCGAGCGCCACGAGGGCGGAGAGCGACTCCCAGCGCTCGCGGACGGCGCCGCTGGAGGCCGGGGCCTCCGCGGAGTAGCCGAGGGAGGCCAGCACGTCGCGCACCTGGGCCGGCACCGGGTCCTCGGACGGGACCCGGGACGCGGCCCGGAGGGCGAGGATGCCGTCGCGGACCTCGCGGCGCTGGAAGAACCGCTCGCCGCCGCGGAGCCGGTAGCCGATGCCGGCGGCGCCGAGGGCCTGCTCGAACGCCTCGGACTGCCCGTTGGTGCGGAACAGGACGGCGATCTCGGCCGGCGCGACCCCGCGGTCGACGAGCCCCCGGATCCGGGCCGCGACGTCCGCGGCCTCCGCCTCGTCGTCGGAGCACTCGGTGAAGACCGGTTCCGGGCCCGCCGGCCGCTGCGCGATGAGCTCCAGCGGTTCCGGCCAGACCGCCGTGTCCCGTCCCGGCAGGCGCGGGTCGGGGCGGCGCTGCCCGAGGATGCGGTTGGCCAGGTGCACGACCTGCGGCGTCGAGCGGTAGTCGCGCACCAGCTTCACGACCGGGGCCTCTGGGTGCCGCTCGGTGAAGCGCAGCAGGTGCGACGGCGTGGCCCCCGTGAACGAGTAGATCGTCTGGCTGGAGTCCCCGACGACGCAGAGCTCCCCGCGCCCGCCGACCCACAGGTCCAACAGCCGCTGCTGCAGCGGCGAGACGTCCTGGTACTCGTCGACCGTGAAGTGCCGGTACTGCTGGCGCACCTGGGCGGCGACACGCTCGTCCTCGTCGAGGATGCCCACGGTCAGCAGCAGCACGTCCTCGAAGTCGATCACGTGCCGGTCCGTCTTGACGTCCTCGTAGGACTGGAAGAGCCGGGCCACGGTGGTGTGGTCCAGGCCGGCGGGGGCCGTCCGGCCGCGGGCGGCCTCCGCGTACCCCTCGGGCGTGTGCATGGAGACCTTCGCCCATTCGATCTCGGCGGCCAGGTCGCGGATCGAGGCCCGGTCGGTGGTGATCCGCAGGCGCCGCGCCGCCTCGGCGACGAGGTGGGCCTTGTGGTCGATGATGTTGGGCAGCTGCCCGCCGATGGCCTGCGGCCAGAAGAACTGCAGCTGGCGCAGGGCGGCCGCGTGGAACGTGCGGGCCTGCACGCCGGGGGCCTCCAGGTCCCGCAGGCGGCTGCGCATCTCCGAGGCGGCGCGGGCCGTGAACGTCACGGCCAGGACCTGGTTCGGCTTGTAGACGCCGGTGTGGACGCCGTAGGCGATGCGGTGCGTGATCGCGCGGGTCTTGCCCGTGCCGGCGCCGGCGAGCACGCACAGCGGGCCGTTCAGGGTGCTGGAGACCTGCCGCTGCTCGGCGTCGAGCCCGGACAGGATCCTCTCCTCGATGGTGGCCATGCCCCTCAGTTCTCCAGCCGCGCGGGTTCGGGGACGGGGCCGCCGTACCACGCGTCGATCAGGTGCCGGGCGATCGACGTCGCCCCGGGGAGGGCGATGGTCCCGTCGGCGGCCTCGGCGGCGAGCCGCTCGCGCGTGAACCAGCGCAGGGCCACGATCTCCCGCCCGTCGGGCTCGGTCTCCGTGCCGGTGGCGCGCGCGAAGAAGCCGAGCATCAGCGAGCGCGGGAACGGCCACGGCTGCGAGCCGGCGTAGCGCGGGTCGACGACGGCGATGCCGGCCTCCTCGGCGACCTCGCGGACGACGGCGGCCTCCAGGGACTCGCCGGGCTCCACGAAGCCGGCCAGGGTCGAGAAGCGGTGGCCTCCCCACGCGGAGTTGGCGCCCAGCAGCAGCCGGTCGGCGTCGTCGGTGATGGCCACGATGATGGCCGGGTCCGTGCGCGGGAAGTGCTCGGTGCCGTCCTGCGTGCAGACGCGGACCCATCCGCTCTGCGCCGCCCGGGTCGGGGCCCCGCAGCGGGGGCAGTGCGTGTGGGAGGCGTGCCAGGCGGCGATCGCGGCCGCGGCCGTGAACAGCCCGGCGTCCGCGGCGGGGAGCCCGGCCGCCACGTCCCGCAGGCCGAGCCATTCGGGGGCGCCGGCGTCGTCCTCCCCCGGCCACGCCGAAGGCGGGTGGGCGACGTCGGCGAGGACCACCTCGCTGTTCCCGCTGCGGCCGAGGTACACCGGAGTGGCCCCGGGCGGCGCGACGTCCACGGGCAGCAGCGCCAGCCGCCCGTCCCGGACGGGCGCGCGCCCGCCGGAGAGGACGAGCACGCGGGTGGCGGGATCGGCCAGCAGGCCGGGCAACCACGCGTCGTCCAGGCGCTGCTCGCAGGCGCGGTCGAAGCCGGGGTCGGCCAGCGGGAGCCCGGGCAGCGGCCCGGGGGCGGCTCGGTGGCGGGGTACGGTCGCGGCGGACGGGCTGGGATCCATGCCCCCTACGGTACGGCGGCGGGCTGCGGGCCGCACACCGGGCGCGGGCCCTGTGGGAAGCGCCACCGGGGACCGATCGCGCCCGTCACACCCGGTCGCGGGACGCCGGTCTGGCGACTCGCCGCGCCCGCGCCCGGGCGGGCGGCGCGGCGCGGCTTACCGTGGGAGGCGTGAAACGCTCTCCCATGGAACTCGCCGCCATCGCCACCGCCGCGGTGCCCGGGCTCGCGCCCACGGGTGTGGCGTCCCTGCCCGACGATGCCGACGACTTCGATTCCGCGGTGATCGTCGACGCCCAGCGCAACCGCTGGCGGGTCCGTTCGCCCCGGCACGACGAGGCGAGCATGCGCCTGGAGACGGAGCTGTCCGCCCTGCGCTCCTTCACCCCCGGCGTCCGCGCCCAGCTGCCATTCCGGATGCCCTCGGTCGCCGGGACCGTCCGCCAGGGCACCCTGCGCACGTTCGTCTACAGCCACCTGCCCGGGACCGTGCTCGGGTTGGATTCCATGGTCGCCGCGGGCGGGCGCACCGCGGAGGACGTCGGCCGCGCGATCGCGGCCATCCACGGGCTCCCCGAGGACGTCGTCGACCGCGCCGACCTGCCCTCCTACACCGCGAACGAGTTCCGGCAGCGCCGCCTGAACGAGCTCGACCAGGCCGCGACGACGGGCCGGATCCCGCCCCGGCTGCTGCGCCGCTGGGAGCACGCCATGGAGGACGTCGCCCTGTGGCGCTTCCACCCGACGGTGGTCCACGGCGACCTGCACGAGGAGAACCTGCTGCTCGAGAACGGCCGCGTCGTGGCCGTGACCGGCTGGACCGACCTGCGCATCGGGGATCCCGCGGACGACTTCGCCTGGCTGGCCGCCGTGCACGAGCAGTCCTTCGCCGACGCCGTGTCGGAGGCCTACACCAAGGCCCGCGAGGGCGCCGACCCGCACATCATGCGCCGGGCCGCCCTCGCCGCGGAGTTCGCGCTCGCCCAGTGGCTGGCGCGCGGGATCGCGACCAACGACGCCGAGCGCATCGCCGAGGCCGAGGAGATGCTCCACGAGCTCGACGAGGACATCGCCGAGTACGGAGGACAGCCGATCTCCGTCGTCGAGCCCCCGAGTTTCAACGCCCCGCTGCCGGACCCGGGGGGCCAGGGTCCCGACCGCCAGGGGGCCGCGGAGGCTCCGGCGGCGGCCGCGGGACCCGCCGCCGTGGCGGTGTCCGGGGACGCGCCGCGCGAGGCGCCGTCCGGGGCGGACGACGACGGCGCACCGGACGCGGACGACCGGGACGGCGGCGAGCCCAGCGGAGACGACCGGGACGGCGGCGAGCCCAGCGGAGACGACCGGGACGGCGGCGAGCCCGGCGGAGACGACCGGGACGGCGCGGACGACGACACGCCGGCCTTCCTGGTCTCGCACGATCCCCCGCCCACCCCGGCGCCCGCCGCGGACGCGGACACCCCCGCCCCCGGGACCGGGCCCGCCGGAGCCACCACCCCCGCCGAGGCGCCCACCTCCGCGATTCCGGTGATCGAGATCGGGCGGCCCCGCGACGAGCGGGACGCGACCGGCACGTAGGCCACTTCCGGCCCGGCCCGGCGGCCGGGACGCGCGGCGCGGACGCCCGCGCCTAGGTCGCGTCCGGGGCGCCGCCGGCGGCGAGTGAGGTCGCCAGGAGCTCCTCGAGGGCCGATTCGTCGGCCAGGTCGTGGGGACGCACGGTCTTGCCCGCCCCGACGTAGTAGAACGCGGCGCCGACGGACGCGAGCGGAACGCCGCGCAGCCGCGACCACCCCAGCCGGTAGACGGCCAGCTGCAGCGACTTGGCGCGCAACTCCGCGCCCGTCGGCACGTGCCCGGTCTTCCAGTCCACGAGGTCCCAGGCCTCGCGGCCCTCGGCGTCGCGGCCCCGGAAGACGGCGTCGATCCGTCCGCGCACGGTCACCGGTCCGATCCGCGTCTCCAGCGGAACCTCGACGGCCTCGGGCTGCCGGTCGGCCCACTCGCTGGCCAGGAAGGCCTCCTTCATCTCCGCCAGGCCGTAGGCCTCGTCGACGGCGGCATCGGCCGCGCCGGGGAACTCCCCCAGGTCCAGCATGCCCGTGCTGCCGTAGTGCTCCTCGACCCAGGCGTGGAACGCGGTGCCGCGCCGGGCCGCCACGCCCGGGCGGCGCGGGACGGGCCGGCGGAGCTGGCGCAGGACCTGCCCCGCATCAGTGGCCAGGTCCACGAACAGGGAGGCGCGCACGTGGGCGGGCAGGCCCGGGCGTTCCGGCGTGGCGGCGGCCGCCCGGTGCCGGGCCAGCAGCAGCGACGCCTCGTGGTCCCAGGCGGCGCCGGCCGCCGTCGCGGGCGCCACGGGCCCGGCGGCGAGCCGGTCGAGGACCTCCCCGGCGGCGGCCTCGACGGCGGCGCGGCGGCCCGGCGGCCGGCGTTCGGGCTTCCCTCCGCGGACCCGTTCCGGGCCCTCGAGGGGGTCGTAGGGCCAGAGCGCGGTCACGGGGACCTCCCGGTGCGGGTTGCGCTCCGGCGCGTCGCCGTCGTCCACCCACGTGCCGCGCACCGCGGCCGGCGTCGGCCCGTCGGCCAGCGGCAGCAGGTCCCGCAGGAACACGGACGGCGCCGTCGGCTTCGTGCGCGTCCCGGTCCACACGGTGGTCGTGCACAGGAGCAGGTGCTTGGCCCGGGTCAGGGCGACGTACGCGAGGCGCCGCTCCTCGCCCTCGCCGTGGGCCTGGACGTCGGCGCGGAACCCGGCCTCCGCCTCGAGCGCGTCGTACAGGGACTCCTGGTCGGTGTCCCACTGCGGCAGGTCGTGCCGGTCCCCGCGCAGCGGCCAGGGCAGCGCGCTGTCCCCGGACGTCCACCGGTTGTCCGAGGCGGACGGGAACACGCCCTCGTTGAGCCCGGCGACGGCGACGACGTCCCACTCCAGGCCCTTGGACGCGTGGATGGTCAGCAGTTGCACGGCGCCCGTGGTCGCCTCCTGCTGCACGACCTCCAGCCCGCCCTCCTGGGCGGCCGCCGCGTCCAGCCAGGAAAGGAAGCCGGACAGGTCGGTCCGCCACGCCGTGGACGCGTAGCCGGCGGCCACGTCGGCGAACGCGTCCAGGTGGCGCCGGGCCGCGTGCAGCCCGGTCCCGGGCCGCGCGGCGACCTCGATGTCGAGGTTCAGCGTCCGCTCGACCTCGCCGACGAGGGTCGTGAGGTCGTCCTCCGTGAACGCGCGCAGGCGCCGGACCTCGGCCTGGAGGCGGGCCAGCCGCTCGCGCGCGGCGTCCGTGAGGGACCTCCCGTCCGCGCTCGTCCACCCCTCGGGCGGGAGGTGGTCCAGCGCCTCGACGAGGCTCGCTGCCTCGGCGATCTCGGAGCGCGCCTCCGCGCGGCTCGCGGCGTCCGCGGTCTCGGGCGTCTCGGTGTCGAGGGTCCGGCGCTCGCGCAGCGCGGCCTCCCGGCGCCGGGCCAGGAAGCGGGACCAGTCCGAGAACGCCATGAGGTCCGCCGGGCCGATCCGCCACCGGGCGCCGGCCAGCAGGCGCACCAGGGCGTCGGAGCGGGCGGGATCCACGAGGACGCGCAGGGTCGCCACCAGGTCGGTGACCTCCGGCATGCCCAGAAGCCCGCCCAGGCCCACGATCTCGTACGGGATCCCGCGGGCCGTCAGGGCCTCCGCGACGGGGGCGAACTGGCCGCGGGTCCGGCAGAGCACGGCCATCGTCGGCGCCTCCCCGTGGGAGGACCGGTGCGCGTGGTGCTCGCGCAGCATCCGGTCCGCCAGGTGCGCGGCCTCGTCCGCGCCGGTGGCGTGCCGGGTCAGCTCGACGCGGCCGGGCCCGGCGAACGGGCTGGCCACGAGCGGCGGGACGGCGGCCCGGGCCGGCCCGGCGCCCGCGCTCGGCTCCGGCCGGTTCAGGGCCGCGGAGACGGCGTTGGCTGCCTTGAGGACGTTGACGGAGTTCCGCCACGCCGTCGTCAGGTAGGCCGTATCGGCGGGCCGGAGGCCACCCGCGCCGTCGTCCGCGGGGAACTCCTGCGGGAACCGGAACAGTTGCCCGGCGGAGGCGCCGCGGAAACCGTAGATCGACTGGTTCGGGTCGCCCACGGCGGTCACGGCGTGCCCGCCGGAGTACAGGCTGGAGAAGAGCACCATCTGCGCGTGGGAGGTGTCCTGGAACTCGTCGAGGAGCACGACCCGGAACCGGTCCCGTTCGGCCTCCCCCGCGGCCGGGACCGTGCGGGCGATCCGGGCGGCCAGCGCGACGAGGTCCCCGTAGTCCATGGCCCCGCGGCGGTCCTTGGCCGCGGCGTAGCGTTCGGCGAGCAGGGCGACCGTCGAGCGGGTGCGCAGCTTGTCGAGCAGGTCCGTGGCCTTCTGCGCGGGGGCCGCCCCCTTGCCCGCCCGGTAGGGCAGCGCGGCGAGCCGTCCGACCAGCCCGTCCAGCCAGGCCCGGGCCCCGGACGGCTCCACGAGGTGCTCCGCGCACTCGCCGGCGAACGTCGTCACGGCGGAGATCAGGGTCGCCTTCGAGGCCGAGAGGTGCGCGTGGTCGCCGTCGTACTCCTCCACCACGGAGGCCGCGAGCTGCCACGACTGGGCGGCCCCGAGCAGGACGGTGTCCGGTTCGACGCCGATGCGCAGGCCGTGGTCCTGGACCAGCGTGTTGGCGTACGCGTGGTACGTGGACACGGTCGGTTCGAGCGGGCCGTCGTCGTCCCACTCCACCAGGCCGCTCGCCGCGAGCTGGGCCAGCTGCTGCCGGATCCGCTGCGCGAGCTCTCCGGCGGCCTTGCGGGTGAACGTCACCCCCAGCACCTCGTCCGGGCGGACGTGGCCGTTGGCGACGAGCCACACGACGCGGTCCGCCATGGTCGCGGTCTTGCCGGAGCCGGCGCCGGCGACGACGAGCAGCGGCTCGAGCGGCGCACCGATGACGCGGGCCTGCTCGGGCGTGGGCCGGTGCTGGCCCAGCAGTTCCGCCAGTTCCTCGGGGGCGAACCTCACGGCTCGGTCACCTGCCTTCCCTCGCTGCACAGCGGACAGACGGACGGCAGCCGGCAGCCGGGGCCGCGTCCGGACCGGGAGGCGTCGTGGCGGGCCAGGAAGTCGGCCGCACCCATGAGGCCGGCGGCCTCGAGGACCATCGGCGTCGCCCAGTCCTCCTCCCCCACCGGCGGCTGGGCCTGCTCGCGCGGGGTCTTCGCCGTCGTCCCCAACTGGACCAGCGCGGCCCCGGCCGGGACGCGGGGCACCCCGTCGCCCAGGGCCCCGGCGAGCACCGCGGCCTGGTAGCTGCCCAGCTGCGGATTGTGCTCGACGTCCTTGCCTGCCGGCTGGGAGCGGCCGGTCTTCAGGTCGACGACGTAGGGCCGGCCCTCGCCGTCGACCTCGAGCCGGTCGACGACGCCGCGCAGGCGTGCGGACGCGGGCCGGCCGTCCGGCCCGGTGCCGGCGACCTCCGCGTCGAACTCGATCTCCCGTCCGGCCAGGGTGCGGCCCGACGTGCGCATCAGGATCGCGTACTGGGCGAGCTTGCGCAGCATGGACTCGGCGCGCTCGCGGTCCCTCGCGGTTTCCCAGTTCTCGGGCAGGTCCAGGGACGGCCAGCGGGCGTCCAGCGCGGCCGCGTACTGGTCGCCGGTCGCGTCGGGGAGTTCCTCGGCGATCGCGTGGACCAGCGTGCCGAGGCTGCGGGCGAAGTCGGTGGCCGCCTCGCCGCCGGCGGCCTGCACGAACCAGTTGAGCGGGTTCTCGAGCGCGGCCTCCACGCGCGACGGCGACACGCGCACCGGGCCCTCGGCGGGGGCGACGGGCGCGTGGGAGCTGGAGGGGGCCAGACCCCACCAGGACGCGGGGTGGGCGCCCCGGACCGGGACCGGCTCGGCGGCGAGCCGGGCCAGCACGGCCGCGGCGTCCGCCGCCTCGGCGTGCGGCCCCGGCGCGGGCGTGCCGCCACTGGTGGCCGCGAGCGCCGCCTCGAGCCGCTGGCGCAGCAGGGCGACGAGCGTCGCCAGGGTCCGTGGGCGCGGCACGGCGGTCACGGGCCGCGGTCCCGCCCCCGTCCAGGGTGCGGCCAGGTCCAGGAACGCCGAGGGCTGCAGGTCCTCGGAGGCCACGGCAATGCAGACGAGCGCCTCGGACGCGCGGGACACGGTGGCGGCGAACTGGCGGAGCTCGTCGGCGCGGACGGCGCGCAGCCGGGTCGCGGCCGACCGCCCGGCCAGGGCGCCGGGGCCGTGCTCGACGACGTCGGCGAGCGCCCCGCTGCCCAGCAGTTCGCCGCGCAGCCGGGTGTTCGGCCAGATGCCCTCCTGGAGCCCGGGCACGACGACCAGCCGCCAGCTGCGGCCGACGGCCGCCGCGGGGGTCAGGACCTCGACGGCGGGGCCGGTCCCGCCCCGGCCCGCCAGGGAGTCCATCGGCAGCTCCTGGGCCAGGACGTGCTCGGCGAACTGGGCGACCGTCGATCCGGGCAGCTGGTCCACGAACCGCTCGGCCGCCTGGAAGAGGGCCATGACCGCGTCCAGGTCGTGGTCGGCGCGCGCCCCGGCCGCGCCGCCGGCCAGGGCGGCCTCCCGCCAGCGCTTCGACATGCCGGACGCCTCCCACAGCGCCCACAGGGCGGTCTCGGCATTGCCGTCCGGTCGGGCCAGGTCCTTCGAGAGCGCGTCGAGCATCCGCCCAAGGCGGCGCGCGCCGCGGGCCTCCCGGCCCAGCGGCTCCAGGACCCAGGGGTCCACCAGTAGCCCCGCGAGCAGGTCGTCGCTGCGTCGGCGCCCGCCGGCGGCCCGCTCGTCGCGGAGCAGCGCCTGCCGCAGGCGGCGCACGTCCAGGGCCGAGGACGCGCCGTAGCGGCCCAGCAGCAGGGCCTCCATGCCGGCCGCGTCGGTGGCCGGCCCGGCGCCGCCGTCGGCCCTCCCGGCTCCGGCGCCGCCGTCGTCCGCGTCGCGCAGCCAGAGGCCCAGGCGCAGCAGCTCGAGGAGGGGGCGGACCGCGGGCTCGTCGCGCAGCGCCGTCTCGGCCGGGGGCACGGCGACGGGCACGCCCTGGCCGCCGAGGTGCCGGGCGACGTCGCGCACCTGGCCGCCGTTGCGGACGACGACGGCGATCTCCTCCAGCGGCACCCCGCCCATGAGGTGGGCCTCGAGCACCCGCTGGGCCACGAGCCGCAGCTCGTGCACCGGGGAGTCGACGAGGTGGGCCTCGACCCGGCCCTCCGGCCGGTCGGCGGGCACCTCGAGGCGGCGCCCGGTCCCGCCGGCGGCCACGGGGATGCGGCGGGCGATCCGTCCCCACGCCGCGGCGACGGAGGCCGGCATGCGCAGCGACTCCGCGAGCTCGAGGACCGTGGCGGGGCGGGCGTCCGTGCCGTAGTCGGCGTCGAAGCGGGCCAACAGGTCCGGGCGGGCGCCGCGGAAGCCCTGGACGGCGTTGTCCGGCGCGGCGAAGGCCAGGAGGTCGGCGTCGCGGCGCAGCAGGGCCAGGAGCCGGTGCTGCGCCGGGTTGGCCTCCTGGAGGTCGTCGACCGCGACGAGGGCCAGCCGGTCGCGTTCGTCGTGGAGCAGGTCGGGGAACGCCGCGAGCAGGTCCGCGGCGGCCGTGATGAGCCCGGCCGGGTCGAACGCCTCGGCGCTGCCGAGGTCGAGCAGGTCGCGGTACTCCTGGTGGAGCTGGGCGGCGGCCGTCCATTCCGGCCGGCCGCAGGCCGCGCCGAGGGCCTCGAGGTCCCCGGGCTGCAGCCCGTGCTCGGCCATCCGGTCGAAGAGCTCGCGGACCTCCTGCCGGAAACCGCGCGTGCCCACGGCCTCGCCCAGGCTCGCCGGCCAGGCCGGTCCCGGCACGAGGCCGGCGGCGTGTCCGGCCAGGAGCTGGCCGATCAGGGTGTCCTGCTCGGGGCCCGAGAGCAGGCGCGGCGGGCGCGGCAGGTGCGGCAGGAGGCCACGCAGGCGCGCCCGGCGGATGAGGTCGAACGCGTACGCGGACCACGTGCGCACCGCCGGCTCCGAGAAGGTGGCGTCGACGGCGGCGGAGAGCGCGTCGCGCAGGTCGGCGGCGCCGGCCCGGGACGGGACGAGGACGAGCAGCCCGTCCGGGTCCAGCCCGGCCCTCAGCCGCGCCGTGACGACCTCCAGCAGGGCCGTCGTCTTGCCCGTGCCCGGGGCCCCCAGGACGAGGACGGGGCCGTGGCCGGGCGCGAGGGCGGCGACGCGGGCGCGCGGGTCGGCCAGGAGGGTGGGGGCGGCAGTCACGTCCTCTATGGAACCACGCGCCGCCGACGGTTCGGGGCGGGCGGCAGGCGGTCCGCGACGCCCGCGACGGCGGCGAGCGCGTCCGGGCCCGGCGCCCAGCGGGCCGCGGCCATGTCGACGCGCCCGCCCCGCCGCGGGGTGCCCTCTGCCTCCCAGTGTGCCGCGGCCTCCGCCCGCAGGGCCGGCGGCAGCGTGCCGTCGGCGCGCAGGATCCGCCACCAGGGCGCCGCGCCGCCACTTCCGGCCATGGCCGCCCCGACCTGCCGGGGGCCGCCGGCCCCGAGGAGCTCGGCCACGTCGCCGTAGGCCAGCACGCGCCCGGGCGGGACCATGCAGGCCACGTCCAGGACGGCCTCGGCGTAGTCGCTGCGCATGGCCCCAGAGTAGGCGCCGCTAGGGCTCCCGGAGGTCCTCGACCGTCGCCTCGAGCCGCCGGTTGGACTCCTCGAGCCGGAGCACGTGCGCGATGCCGGCCAGGTTGAGGCCCTCGTCCAGCAGCTGGCGGATCCGGCGCAGGGCCACGAGGTCGCGCTCGCTGTAGAGGCGGGTCCCGCCGGCGGTGCGCGCCGGACGGAGGAGGCCCCGCTGCTCGTACTGGCGCAGGTTCTGGGGCGCGAGGCCGACCAGCTCCGCCGCCACGGAGATGCCGTAGATGCCCCGCTCCGGTTCCGGCCGTTCCCGCTCCACCCGTTCCGCCTCTCCCCTCCGGTCCGTCCCGGTGCCGCCCGCGGCGGCCACCGGTCGGCCCTTGCGCGCTTCTCGATCTCGCGCTATAAAAAACATGCACTCACGAATATAGATCATCTGCATCAGAGGAAGCACCCAGTCGTCTGTTGGACCTGTTCCGGGAGTGAGAAGACCATGACGCAGCGCAGTGCGCGGCCGCACCGGCCCCCGCGCCCCACCGCCGCCCGGGCCGCCCCGCCCGCCGCCGCCGGCCCCGGCTAGCCGGCCCCCGAACGGGGGCGGCGGTCCGGCCGCGATGCCGACGAGGGGCAGAGAGCGAACGGCTCCGCCCATCGCCTGCCCGGCAGTTCCCGCGGCACCCGCCGACCCCTCCGGCGCGGGACCCGGCCCGGGGGCGGGATCCCGGGCCACCCATCCCCCCACCCGGGTGCCGCGGGCCCGGCTCGCCCGGGCCCGCGGCACCGCAGCCCGAGCGTGCCCAGGAGTCCGCATGAGCGCATGGCGCCCCTACAACCATTCGCTGTTGCCCGCCTTCCACGAGCGCTTCGAGGAGCGCTGGGGACCGGGGACCGCCCCGTTCCTGGATCCGGAGGCGCAGGACCCGCCGTCGCCCAGGGCCCAATGGATCAACGTCGACACCGGCGCCGCGGTCGCGGTGGTGCCGATGTGGGCGGACGATCCGGAACACCGCTCGTTCGGCGTCTTCTACCTGCCGCCCTCCGGCGACATCTGGGTGCTGCACCCGGGCCCGACGGCCTACGTCCAGCCGGGCGCCGGCGCCAGCGGCGAGGAGGCCTCCTTGCGCAACCGGGCCTTCCACAAGGCGGTGAGGCACGCGGAGGAGTTCATTTTCGGCCTCCGCCCCTAGCCGGGGCCCCGGGCGGGACCGGCGGCGCCGAACCGTCCCCGGCTGCCGGTAGCGTGGTCCCCATGGGCAACTGGCATGAACTCCCCCGCGCGGCCTTCGACCTCGAAACGACCGGCCGCGATCCCGAGACCGCACGCATCGTCACCGCGTCGGTCCTGATCGTCAACGGCCGGCACGAGGTCATCCACCGCCGCGACTGGCTCGTGGACCCGGGCGTAGAGATCCCGGACGGGGCCAGCGCCATCCACGGCGTGACCACGGCGCGCGCCCGCGCGGAGGGCGCCGATGCGCCGACGGCCGTCGGGGAGATCGGGGCGCTGCTGGCCGACCTGTTCCAGACCATGCCGGTGCTCGCGTTCAACGCGTGCTACGACTTCACCGTGCTGGCCCGGGAGGCCGCCCGCCACGGCGTCGACGCGCCGGCGCCCGCCCCGGTGATCGACCCGTACATCATCGACAAGCAGGTGGACCGGTACCGGCGCGGCAAGCGGACGCTGGGACACCTGTGCGAGTTCTACGGCGTGCCGCTGGACGGGGCCCACACCTCCGGCGGGGACGCGGCCGCCACGGTCGGCGTCGCGCTGGCCCAGGCGCAGCGGTACCCGGGCGAGCTGCTGATCGACCCGCTGGCCCTGCACGACGCGCAGGCCGGCTGGGCGGCGGAACAGGCGGCCAGCCTCCAGGAGTACCTGCGGCGCAAGGACCCGGCCGCGGCCGTCGACGGCTCGTGGCCACTCCGGGCGCCCACTGTGCCGTAAGTCACACGAGTGGCGCGCAACATGGGCGTCCAGGGGGCCTCGGGGAAGACGCGTGATCTTCGCCGGAATCGCCCGCCGGGAGCGAATCGTTCGACTCGGGGGCCCGCAGGCATCGAGTGCGGCGGTCGAACCGGAATGTGACGCCGATTAGCCGCCGAATCTTCGACGGTGGTTAAATGGCGTGTAATGTTCTCCCCCTTCTTCTCCCCCACCGAGGTTGCCCCGTGATCACTGTGTCCGACCTCCGGAAGGTCTACCGGCAGGGCGGCCGCGACGTCGCCGCCCTGGACGGGGTCTCCCTGTCCGTCCCGCAGGGTTCTGTCCACGGCATCATCGGCCACTCCGGCGCCGGCAAGTCGACCCTTGTGCGCTGCCTGACGCTGCTCGACCGTCCGACCGCCGGCTCCGTCGTCGTCAACGGCCTGGACCTGGCCACCGTCTCCGCCTCCAGCCTGCGCTCGGCGCGCCGCCGCATCGGCATGGTCTTCCAGCATGCCAACCTGCTGTCCTCGCGCACGACGGCCGAGAACGTCGCCTACCCGCTCGAGGTCGCCGGCGCGCCCAAGGCCGAGGCCGCCGCGAAGACCGCCGAACTGCTGCGCCTGGTCGGCCTCGAGGACTTCGCCGATGCCTACCCGGCCCAGCTCTCGGGCGGCCAGCGCCAGCGCGTCGGCATCGCCCGGGCCCTGGCCGCTGACCCCGACGTGCTGTTGTGCGACGAGCCGACCTCCGCGCTGGACCCGAAGACCACCGGCGAGATCCTCGACCTCATCCGCGACCTGCGCGACCGCCTGCGCCTGACCGTCCTCGTCATCACGCACGAGATGCACGTGGTCAAGCGGATCTGCGACTCGGTGTCCCTCCTGGAGGCCGGCCGGATCGTCGAGCACGGCGCCCTGGGCGAGGTCGTCTCGGCCGGCGGCCGGCTGTCCCAGGCCCTGCTGCCGCTGCCCGGCGAGGCCGCCGCGGAGCCCACCGGCGGGGCGGTCCTGGACCTGCTCTACTCGGGCGGCCGGGCAGACACCCCCGTGGTCTCCGACCTGTCCCGCCGCTTCGGGCTGGACGTGAACCTGCTGGCCGGGACCGTCGAGGACCTGGCCGGCGACCGCTTCGCCCACCTGCGCCTGCAGCTGCCCGCCGGCACGGACGCCGGTCCCATCGTCGAGCACCTGCGCGGTCTCGGCATCACCACGACCGTGAAGGGAGCCTGAGCATGGACTGGCTGACCTCCCTGGGGACCAACCCGGGCATCACGCGCGCGCTGCCCGAGGCGTTCGTCGAAACCGTCCAGATGATCGTCATCTCGGGCGTGTTCACGGTGGCCATCGGCCTGCCGCTGGGCGTCCTGCTGCACACCTCCCGCCGTGGTGGCCTGGCCCCCGTGCCGTGGCTGAACACGCTGCTCTCCGGCGTGATCGTGAACATCACCCGCTCCATCCCGTACGCGATCCTCATGGTCGCCCTGATCCCCTTCACCCGCTGGATCGTCGGCACCTCGATCGGCCCGATCGCCGCGACGGTCTCGCTGGTCATCGGCACGGTCCCGTTCTTCGCGCGCCTGGTCGAGACGGCGCTGCGGGAGGTCCCCTCGGGCACCGTCGACGCGGCCACGGTCATGGGCTCGACCCGGATGCAGGTCGTGCGCAAGGTCCTGCTGCCCGAGGCCATGCCGGGCCTGCTCGCCGGCGTGACCACCACGCTGGTCATGCTCGTCGGCTACTCGGCGATGGCCGGCCTGATCGGCGGCGGCGGCCTGGGCCGCCTCGCCTACAACTACGGCTACCAGCGCTTCGACACCGGTGTCATGGTCGTCACCATCGTGGTCATGGTCCTCATCGTCCAGGCCATCCAGCTCGTCGGCGACTGGCTCACCCGCCGCGCCGACCACCGCTAGCCTCCCGCCCACGCAGTCACCCACCTCGAGAACAAGGAACCACCGCATGCGCAAGCACCTTGCCCTGGCCGCCACCGGCCTGACCGCCCTCCTCGCCCTGACCGCGTGCGGTGCCGGGTCCGGGGAGCCCTCGGCCCAGTCTCCCGACCCCGAGAACCCGGTCGTGGTCACGGTCGGCGCGAACCCCGTCCCGCACGCCCAGATCCTCGAGTTCATCGACCAGAACCTGGCCCAGGAGGCCGGCATCGACCTCGAGATCCAGGAGTTCGACGACTACCAGCTGCCGAACGTCGCCCTCGACGAGGGCAGCATCGACGCCAACTACTACATGCACGAGCCGTTCTTCAAGGACCAGGTGGCCACGAAGGGCTACGAGTTCGAGCACGGCGAGGGCGTCCACATCGAGCCCTACGCCGCCTTCTCCAGCAAGCACGAGTCGGTCGAGCAGATCCCGGACGGGGCGACCATCGCGATCACCAACGACCCGGGCAACCAGCCGCGCGCGCTGAAGATGCTCGAGGAGGCCGGCCTGCTCAAGGACATCGAGGACGACTCCGCGGCCCTGACGCTCACCGCCGCCCAGAACCCGAAGGGCCTCAAGTTCGAGGAGAACCAGCCCGAGATCCTCGTCCAGCTCGTCGACGACCCGAAGGTCGACCTGGCCATCATCAACGGCAACTTCATCCTGCAGGCCGGGATGAGCACGGAGGACGCGCTGATCGTCGAGTCCATCGGCGCCGACAACCCGTACGCCAACTTCCTGGCCTGGCGCGCCGGCGAGAAGACGCCCGCGATCACGAAGCTGGACGAGCTGCTGCACTCGCAGGAGGTCAAGGACTACATCACCGAGACGTGGCCGAACGGCGACGTCACGCCGACCAAGTAGCCCCCGCGCACGGAAGCCCCGGAACCGCTTCGGTTCCGGGGCTTCCGTGCGTCCGCGGCCGGGCCCGGCGGGGCGCCGGCTCCGCTACGCGGGACGGGCCGCCGCGGCGGCGCGGGCCGCGGCGGGCAGCGCGTCCGTGATCCGGCCGATCGCCTCGTCGTCGTGCGCGGCGGAGAGGAACCAGGCCTCGAACACGCTCGGCGGCAGGTAGACGCCCTGCTCGAGCATCGCGTGGAAGAACGGCCCGTAGCGCCACGCCTCCTGCGCCTGGGCCTGCGCGTAGTCGTGCACGCCCGTCGCCGAGGTGCCGAACGCGACGGAGAACAGGTTCCCGGCGGTCTGGATCGAGTGGTCGACGCCCGCGGCGGCCAGCGCGTCCGACAGGGCCGTGCGCACCGTGGCGGCGGCCGCGTCGATGTGGGCGTAGACCTCCGCCGTCGCGTGGGTCAGCTGCGCGATGCCCGCGGCCATGGCCACCGGGTTCCCGGACAGCGTGCCGGCCTGGTAGACGGGCCCGGTCGGGGCCAGGTGGTCCATGACCTCGGCGCGCCCGCCGAGCGCCGCGGTGGGCAGTCCGCCGCCGATCACCTTGCCGAACGTGAACAGGTCGGGGTTCCAGCCCTCGGCGCGGCCGGTCAGCCCCCAGTAGCCGGCGTCCGAGACGCGGAAGCCGGTCAGGACCTCGTCCAGGATGAGCAGCGCGCCGTGCGCCGCCGTCGTCTCCTTGAGGAACCCGTTGAAGCCCTCCGCCGGCGGCACGACGCCCATGTTGGCGGGCGCGGACTCGGTGATGACGGCGGCGATCCGCGCCCCGTGTTCGGCGAACGCGGCCTCGACGGCGGCGCGGTCGTTGTACGGCAGGACCAGCGTCTCGGCCGCGGTCGCCGCGGTGACGCCGGCGGAGCCGGGCATGGCCAGGGTCGCGACGCCGGACCCGGCCGAGGCGAGCAGCCCGTCCAGGTGTCCGTGGTAGCAGCCGGCGAACTTCACGACCAGGTCGCGCCCGGTGTAGCCGCGGGCCAGGCGCACGGCGGTCATCGTGGCCTCGGTGCCGGTGGAGACCATGCGGATCCGCTCGACGCCCGGGACCCGGTCCATGACCAGCCGGGCCAGGCGGGACTCGTCCGGCGTGGAGGCTCCGAAGGACAGGCCGCGGTCGACGGCGGCGTGCACGGCCTCCTGGATCGCCGGGTGCTTGTGCCCCAGCAGGGCCGGTCCCCACGAGCACACCAGGTCCACGTAGAGGGCGCCGTCCGCGTCCGTGAGGTACGCGCCCTCGGCGTCGACCATGAAGCGCGGCGTCCCGCCCACGGACCCGAAGGCCCGCACGGGCGAGTTGACGCCCCCGGGCATCAGCTGGCGGGCGTTCTCGAACAGTTCGGCGGAGGAGGCCATCTACTTCCCTTCCTTGAGCCAGCCGGCGATCTCGGCGGCCCAGTACGTCAACACGGTGTCGGCGCCGGCCCGGCGGATGCCGAGCACGGACTCGAGGACGGCGCCCCGGCGGTCGATCCAGCCGTTGGCGGCCGCGGCCTCGATCATCGCGTACTCGCCGGAGATCTGGTACGCGGAGACCGGGACCGGGGACATCGCGGAGACGTCCGCGACGATGTCCAGGTAGGACATGGCCGGCTTGACCATGACCATGTCAGCGCCCTCGGCCAGGTCCAGCTCGACCTCCGCGAGGGCCTCGCGGCGGTTCGCCGCGTCCATCTGGTAGGTGCGCCGGTCCCCCGCCAGCTGGGAGTCCACGGCCTCGCGGAACGGCCCATAGAACGCCGAGGCGTACTTCGCCGCGTAGGCCAGCACGGCGGTGTCCTGGTGCCCCGCTGCGTCGAGGGCCTGGCGGATGACCGCGACCTGGCCGTCCATCATCCCGGAGGGCCCGAGCATGTGCGCGCCGGACTCGGCCTGCACGACGGCCATCTCCGCGTAGATCTCCAGGGTCGCGTCGTTGTCGACGCCGCCGGACGCGTCCAGCACGCCGCAGTGGCCGTGGTCGGTGAACTCGTCGAGGCAGACGTCGGACATGACGACGAGGGCGTCGCCGACCTCGGCCCGCACGTCGCGGATGGCGCGGTTGAGCACGCCGTCCGGGTCGGTGCCGGCGCTGCCGGTCGCGTCGCGCTCCTCCGGGATGCCGAAGAGCATGATGCCGCCCAGGCCCAGCCCGGCGGCCTCGGCCGCGGCGCGGCGCAGCGTGTCCGGCGTGTGCTGGACGACGCCCGGCATCGAGCTGATCGGGTTCGGCTCCGTGAGCCCCTCCCGCACGAACGCGGGCAGGATCAGCTGCTGCGGCGCCAGGTGCGTCTCGGCGGCCAGCCGCCGCATGGCGGGCGTGGTCCGCAGGCGGCGCGGGCGGTGGTGGGGGAAGCTCACGGGCGGCTCCTCGGGGTGTCGGGGTGGGTGGTCTTCTCGGCCAGGGCGCGCTCCCAAGCGTCGCACAGTCCGGCGGGGCTGGCCTCGGTGGCCGTCGCGGCGACGTCCCAGCCGAGCTCCGCGGCCTGCGCCGCGGTCGGCCCGCCGATGGCGACGACGGCGGTGTCCGCGGGCGGCGGGGTTCCCAGCCGGTGCAGCGCCCGGGCGATGGACGGTGAGGTCAGCAGCACGGCGTCCAAGTGTCCGGCGGCCAGCTCCGCGGCCAGGCCGGCCGGGTCGACCGTGCGCGGGCGTTCCGCGGCGGGGGCGCCGGCGTCGGCCCCCTCCGGCAGTGGCCCGGACGCGGCGGCGACGGCGCTGGTTGCTCCCGGCGCCGGGTCCGGGCCGAGCCGGCGGGCGGGGTCGGCGGGCGCGTCGACCGTGCGGTACGCGACCACCGGCTCGGGGACCCACCCCGCCTCCAGCAGTCCGCGGCGCAGGACGGGGGACGCGAGGTCGGCGGCGGGCAGGGCGACGCGGCGGGCGCCGTCGGGCAGGGGCCGGCCCGGCTCGGCACCGCCCGGCCGCGGCGCGCGGGGCCACGCGCGGACCAGGCCCGCGGCCGTGGCCTCGGCGACGGGGACGAGTTCCACGGCCAGGCCCTCGGCCTCCGCCGCCGCGCGGGTGGCGTCGCCGACCGCGGCGACGCGGGCGCCGCCGGTCGCCGGCCAGTCCAGGCCCAGGGCCCCGGCGCGCTCGCGCAGCGCCCGCACCGTCGTGACGCTGGTCAGGGCGAGCCACGCGTATTCGCCGGCGGCGAGACCGCGCAGCATCGCGTCGAGCGGCCCCGTGTCCTCGGGAAGCTCGAAGTCGATGAGCGGGCAGAGCACGGGCACGGCACCGCGGGCCGCCAGCTCGGCGGCCAGCCCGCCGGCCCGGTCGGCGCTGCGCAGCACCGCCGCGCTCCGGCCGGCCAGGGGCCTCCCGCGTCCCGCCGCCACGGCTAGGCCAGGCCGGTCAGCTCGGCCGCGCCCTCGGCGAGCAGCTCCTCGGCCAGGGCCACGCCCAGAGCCGCGGCGGCCATCAGCGAGGCGGCGCCGGTCGAGGCCGTGTCGAGCTCGGCGGTGCGCTCCCGGCGCAAGGCGGCGGACCCGTCCGGCGCGCACGCGACGGCCTCGAGGCGCAGCCGCCCGCCGTCGACCGTGCCGAGGGCGCCGATGGGCGCGGCGCAGCCCGCCTCGAGGCGGCCCAGCAGGGACCGCTCGGCGGTGACGGCCAGGCGCGTGGCGGGGTTGTCCATCGCGGCGAGCGCTGCGTCGACGGCGTCGTGGCCGGTCCCGGCGGTGCGGACCTCGACGGCCAGCGCGCCCTGGCCCGGGGCCGGCAGCATGGTCTCGGGGCCGAGCAGCTCCGTCGCGTACCCCTCGAAGCCGAGCCGGCGCAGGCCCGCGGCCGCGAGGACGACGGCGTCCAGGTCCCCGAACTTCTCGCGGCCCACGCCGTGGTCCTCGAGAGGGTCCAGGCCCCGGACCCGGGACAGCCGCGTGCCCACGTTGCCGCGGATGTCGACGATCTCCAGGTCTGGCCGGGCCGCGCGCAGCTGGGCGGCGCGGCGCGGCGAGCCGGTGCCGACGCTCGCTCCCGCGGGCAGCTGGGCCAGGGTCAGGCCGTCCCGGGCGCACAGGGCGTCGCGGACGTCCTCGCGTTCCGGGGTCGCGGCGACCACGAGCCCGTCCGGGTGGGCCGTGGGCAGGTCCTTGAGCGAGTGGACGGCCACGTCGCACGCGCCCTCCAGCAGGGACATGCGCAGGGCGGCCGCGAACACGCCGGTGCCGCCCATCTGCGCCAGCGGGCCGGAGACGACGTCGCCCTCGGTGCGGACCAGGACGGTCTCGGCCGGGACGCCGCTGGCGGCCTCCAGAGCCCGGGCCACCGTGCCGGTCTGGGTGGTGGCCAGGGCGGAGCCGCGCGTGCCGATGCGGAACGCGCCGGTCACGGCTGCGTCCCGATCTCGGAGTCGGCGGCCGCCACGGTCGGGCGGACGGTCCCGTCCCGCATCGGCTTCACGCAGCAGTTCGGGCGGCAGACGTCGTGCCAGGGGCCGAGGTCGGCGGCGCTGGCCCGGCCGGGCAGCAGCGGGCCGCCGTCGGGGCCGGCGAGCCGCTCGGAGACGAGGTCCACGATGCCCCGGACGAACGCGGAGTGCGTGCCGGGGGTGGGGACGCGGTGGAACGCCAGGCCCAGCTCGGCGCACGTGTCGCGGGCCTCGGTGTCCAGGTCCCAGACGACCTCCATGTGGTCGGAGACGAACCCGATCGGCACGACGACGGCGCCGCGGGCGCCCGCCTCGGCGTATCCGGCCAGCGCGTCGTTGATGTCCGGCTCCAGCCACGGGATGTGCGGGGCGCCGGAGCGGGACTGGAACACCAGGGAGTGCTCGGCGCCGCCCGCCTCGGGCACGCGCTCGAGGATGGCCCGGGCGACGGCCAGGTGCTGCGCGGTGTACACGTCGGCGTCCAGTTCCGCGGCGAGGTCGCGCGGGCCGGCGGCCTCGGCGTCGGAGACCGGGATGGAGTGCGTGGTGAACACGATCCGCACCGGGGCCCCCTCCTCGCCCCGGGCCGCGAGCTGGGCGCGGACGTCCGCGAGCCCCGCGGCCAGGCCCTCGGCGAAGGGCTCGACGAAGCCCGGGTGGTCGAAGTACTGGCGGACCTTGTCGACCTCGAGGGTGTCCTCGAGGCCGGTCTCGCGCAGCCCCATGCCCAGGTCCTCGCGGTACTGGCGGCAGCTGGAGTAGCAGGAGTAGGCGCTGGTCGTGAACGCGAGGACGCGGCGGTGCCCGTCGTCGTGGATGGCGCGCAGCGTCTCCGGGATGTACGGGCCCCAGTTGCGGTTGCCCCAGTAGACGGGCAGGCCGATGCCGCGCGCGGCCAGCTCGGCCTCGATGGCGGCCTTCAGCGCCCGGTTCTGGGCGTTGATCGGCGAGACGCCGCCGTTGGCCCGGTAGTGCGTGGCCACCTCCTCGAGCCGCTCGTCGGGGATGCCGCGGCCGCGTGTCACGTTGCGCAGGAACGGCAGGACGTCGTCTTGGCCCTCGGGGCCGCCGAAGGAGGCGAGCAGGACGGCGTCGTACGCCTTGGGCGCCATGCGGCCCGCCGGGTCGGCCGGCGCGGGGGCGGTCACCGCAGGACCTCGGCGACCGCGGCGGCGTCGATGCGCTTGCCCGTGTAGAACGGGACCTCCTCGCGCACGTGGTGGCGGGCGTCCGTGTAGCGCAGGTGGCGCATCATGTCGACGAGGTCGATCAGCTCGGGGGCCTCGAGGCAGATCATCCACTCGTAGTCGTTGAGCGCGAACGCGGCGACGGTGTTGGCGAGCACCTCGGGGAACTCGCGGCCGAGCATGCCGTGGTCGCGCAGCATCTTGCCGCGCTCGGCCGGGTCCAGCGTGTACCAGTCGTAGGAGCGGACGAACGGGTACACCGTCATCCACTCCTTCGGGTCGATGCCCTTGGCGTAGGCGGGCCAGTGGTCCTTGGAGAACTCGGCGCCGCGGTGCACGCCCATCGAGGACCAGACGATCGTGGTCTCGGCGAACAGGCCGGTGCGGCGGATGCGGCGCACGGCCTCCTGGAGCTTCTCGGCGGCGGGGCCGTGCAGCCAGACCATGACGTCGGCGTCGGAGCGCATGCCGGAGACGTCGTAGATGCCGCGCAGGACCGTGCCGTCGGCGGCCAGCTCCTCCGTGAGGGCGTCGAACTCGGCGGCGCCGGCGGAGCGGTCCCGGTCGGAGTCGCGCTTGAAGACGGTCCACAGGCTGAAGTAGAGGACGCCGCCCTCCTGGGCGCGGTCGGCGAGGACGGGGCTGTTCGATGGGTTCGCGGTCACGGTGCGGGCCTCTCTCTGCGGGCGGTTCGGTTCGGTGTCGGTGGGTCAGCTGGCGCTGACGGAGGAGCGGGCTCGGGCATCGGCGACGACGGCGGCGAGGCCGGTGCCGGAGAGCCACGCCCCGACGGCCTCGAGGCCGGGCAGCTCCGCCAGCGCCCCCCGGACCGCGGCCACCCGGTCGCGGTGGCCGGTCGTGGCGAACGGGAGCGCGGCGCGGTGGCGCACGACGTCGGAGCCGAGCAGGTCCTCCGCCCCGACGGGCACCCCGAGCAGGGTGCCGGCGTCGGCCAACGCCGAGGCGATGAGCGTCGCGTCGTCGGCGCCGGCGAGGACGGAGTCCGCCCCGGAGAGCCGGCCGTAGGACAGCCGCAGCACGTGGGTGCCCGGGCCGGCCTCGTCGGCCAGCCAGTCCCACTTGGCGGTGGCGTGGGTGAGCGCCTTCGCGGTGACGCCCGGCGTCCCGGGGGCGACGAGGACGCCGGTCCCCCGCGGAGCCTCGTCCAGCTCGGGCCGGTCGACGACGAGCGTCACGAGCGCGACGCCGGCGCCCGGCGCCGGCCGCATCTCCCCCAGCCCGGCCCGCAGGGGCGCGAGCAGGTCGACGGCGGAGGGGCCGTCCGTGGCGACGACGACGCGGCGGTAGGGCCCTGTCGCGCCCGGTGCCGCGACGGCCCAGTCGTCGCCGTCGCGGCTCAGGGCGGTGACGGGGGCGTCCAGGTGCAGGGCGGCGCCGCGGTCGGCGAGGTCGGCCACGAGCGCGCCGACGAGCCGGTGCATGCCCCCGGAGATCCCGGCGACGGCGGAGCCGGCCGGGGCCGCGGCGCGCTGGGCGGCCGCGGCCCGGCACAGCGAGCCGTGGCGGAGCATGGCGTCCCGCAGCCCGGGGGCGACGGCGTCGGCGTCCAGCGTGTCGGGGTCCGCGGAGTGGACGCCGGCGACGATGGGGGCGACGAGCCGCTCGAGCGCGGCGTCGCCGAGGCGGGCCCGCACCAGGGCGCCGAGGCTGAGCGGCTCGCGCGCCAGGGCGGGGTCCACGGGGTCGGTCAGGTCCCGGGCCGCGCGCGCGGCGCCGTCGGGCCCGAGCGCGTCGCGCACGTCGCCGGCACCGGGGTCGCCCGGGATGCCGAGGACACCGGTCTGGGGCAGGGGCCGGGCCGCCGCGCGGCCGTCGGCGCCCGGCGCGTGGAGCCACGCGCCGCCGGGCCGCGGGGTGGTCAGCGCGTCCCCGAGGCCGAGCTCGGTCGCGAGGTCGGCGACGGCGGAGTTGCGGGTCGCGAAGGAGTCGGCGCCGGCGTCGAGCACCAGGTCGTCGATGGTGTGCGGGGCGACGGGACCGCCCGGCCGCGGTCCGGCCTCGAAGACGTCGACGGCGAAGCCGAGCGCCGCCAGTTCCCGGGCGGCGACGAGGCCGGCGACTCCGGCCCCGACGACGGCGGCGCGGGCGGCGGGAGCGCTGGGCTGGCCCGCAGCGGGCCGGCGGTGTGGCACGGGGACCATCCTTCCGGGGGGTGCGCCGTGGCGGCGCGTCGGTGGGTCTTCGGGGTGGGGCGGCTACCCCGCCGCCGCCTCGCCGGGGGCGACGGAGTGCACGAGCTCGACCACGCGCGTCAGCACGGCCGGGTCGGTCTCCGGCGGGACGCCGTGCCCGAGGTTGACGACGTGGCCGGGGGCCGCGGCGCCCGCGTCGAGGACGGAGCGCACGTGCGCCTCCAGGACGTCCCACGGCGCGGCCAGCAGCGCCGGGTCGATGTTGCCCTGCAGGGGCACCGACCCGCCGAGGCGGCGGTTCGCCTCGTCGAGCGGCAGGCGGTAGTCGACACCGACGACGTCGGCGCCCACGTCGCGCATCGCCGCGAGCAGCTCCGAGGTGCCGGTGCCGAAGTGCACCAGCGGGGCGCCGAGGTCCGCCACGTGCCCGAGCGCGCGGGCCGAGGCGGGGGCGACGTGGCGCGTGTAGTCGCCCAGGGAGAGGCTGCCGGCCCAGGAGTCGAACAGCTGGCCGGCGGATGCGCCGGCCTCGAGCTGGGCGCGCAGGAACGCGCCGGACGCGTCGGCGGCCCACTCGGTCAGGGCGCGCCAGGCGTCCGGGTCCGCGTGCATCATGGTGCGCGGGCCGAGGTGGTCGCGGGACGGGCGGCCCTCGACCATGTAGGCGGCCAGGGTGAACGGGGCGCCGGCGAAGCCGATCAGCGGCGTCGTGCCGAGCTCGGCGACCGTGAGGCGGACCGCCTCGCGGATGGGCTCCAGCGCGGCGTCGTCCAGGGCCGGCAGGGCGGCGACGTCCGCGGCGGTGCGGACCGGGCTGCCGAGGACCGGGCCGACGCCGGGCACGATGTCGACGTCGACGCCGGCGAGGCGCAGCGGGATGACGATGTCGGAGAAGAAGATGCCCGCGTCCACGTCGTGGCGGCGGACCGGCTGCAGCGTGATCTCGGCGGCCAGCTCCGGCTTCAGGCACGAGTCCAGCATGCCGATGCCCTCGCGGAGCGCGCGGTACTCGGGCAGCGAGCGCCCGGCCTGCCGCATGAACCACACCGGCCGGCGCGAGGGCGTCGCGCCGCGGTAGGCGGCAACCAGGGGGGAATCTGCAGTCCGGCCGTCCATCAGCGGATGGCTTGCGCTCAACGTCATGCCCCGATTCTGCCAACTCGCGGGCGGAACCGGTAATCACCGGGGCCGGCGGGTGGCCAACGCCACCGGCCGCGACCTTGGGAAAAGCCCGGACCCACTTCCGCTCATTGGTACGATGGACCCACTGTGGTTTTCGTATCGCTTGTCGCCTCTCACTCGGATATCGACCTCGAGACCGTGGCCCGGCTGAGCGCCGGGGCCTCCGGGGTCGCCTCCGCTGTGCTCGATTCCACGGCCCCCGTGAACGGCGCCGTGGTCCTGGCGACGTGCAACCGCTACGAGGTCTACTGCGAGGCCCCGGGCGAGGACGACGTCGAGGCCGCCCGCCAGGCCGTCATCGCCGAGATCGCCGCCGCCTCCGGTCTGGACGAGCACCTCGTCTCCCGGGCGCTGGCCACCAAGTCCGGCCGCGGAGCCGTGGACCACCTCTTCGCCGTGGGCTCCGGACTGGACTCCGCCGTCGTCGGCGAGCGGGAGATCGCCGGGCAGGTGCGCCGCGCGCTCATCGAGGCCCAGCAGGCCGGGACCGCGACCGGGCCCCTCACCAAGCTCTTCCAGACGGCGTCGCGCACGGCCAAGGAGGTCGGCACCCGCACCGCGCTCGGCGGGCGCGGCATGTCGATCGTCTCGGTCGCGCTCGACCTGGCCGAGGACCTCGGCGACGCCGACTGGTCCGGCAAGAACGTCCTGCTTTTCGGCACCGGCGCCTACGCCGGGGCCACCATGGCGCTGCTGCGCCAGCGCGGCGCCGGCCACATCGGCGTGTACTCGTCCTCCGGCCGCGCCGAGTCCTTCGCCGCCACGCGCGGCGGCTCCGCCGTCGACGACGCCTCCCTGGCCGACGCGCTGGCCTCCGCCGACGTCCTCGTGGGCTGCAGCGGCGGCGGTCGCCAGATCGGCACGGCCGAGCTGGCCGGGCTGGAGCGGGGCGGACGCCCGCTCGTGGCCATCGACCTGGCGCTCACCCACGACTTCGATCCGGCCATCGAGGACCTGCCGGGCGTCGAGCTCATCACGCTGGAGTCCGTGCGCATGGCGGCGCCGGGCGAGCAGGCCGAGGCCGTGCGCGAGGCCCGCCGCATCGTCGCGGAGGCCGCGGACGGCTTCGAGGCCGAGCAGCGTCAGCGCTCGGCCGACGCCGCCATCGTGGCGCTGCGCCGGCACACCCAGCGCGTGCTCGAGTCCGAGGTCCAGAAGGTGCGCGCCCAGCACGGGTGCACGGCCGCGGCCGAGGAGGTCGAGTTCGCCATGCGGCGCATGATGCGCCAACTCCTGCACGTGCCGACCGTCCGGGCGCGCGAACTCGCCCTCGAGGGCCGCCACCAGGACGTCGAGGACGCCCTGTCCGCGCTGTTCGGCATCGAGCTGGACGCGGCCCCGCAGCGCACCGGCGCCAAGACCTCCGCCGAGTCCTCGGCCCACAAGCCCGCCGCGCAGTGCCCGATCCCGCAGGACCGCCAGGCCGCCAGCTAGGGCCGGTCTGCCCGGGAGCCCCGGGCCCACCCGCGGGTCCCCCGGCAGATCCCCGGCCGGATCGTTGGTAGTTCAAGGCCCCCGAAGGCCGATCATTCGTACTTAATCGGGAATATCGGCAATCGTTCTCACGTCATCGGCCGGAAACCCCTGCGGGGCCGGAATACCTCAGAGCGATTCCCGAAATCGCCGGATATCTACGAACGATTCCGCTGGGCCCCGGCGGCCGGCCACCGCGGTGCGGGCCGGCCCGGAGGCGGATGGGCGCCGGCCGGATGCGACTAGTAGACCGGCTTGCCCGGCTCGACGCGCTCGACCCACTCCAGGATGCCGCCGCCGAGATGGCGCACGTCCCGGTACCCCGCGTCCAGCAGGTGAGCCAGGACCTCGCCGGAGCGGCCTCCGGACTTGCAGTGCAGCACGATCGGCCGGTCCCTCGGCAGCACGATGTCCCCGCCGAGGACCTGCCCGCGCGGCGCCAGCTCCGCGCCGTCGATGGAGACGATCTCCGCCTCGCCCGGCTCGCGCACGTCCACGAGCAGGAAGTCCGGCCCCCCGGCGCCCCGGGCGTCCAGCATGGCCTTGAGCTCCTCCGCCCCGACGGTCGGCAGCTCCCGCTCCCGGGCCGCGGGCATGCCGCAGAACGCCGGGTAGTCCTCGAGCAGCTCGGTCGGCTGCACGGTCTCCGGGTCGGGCCGCAGGGCGATCTCGCGCCAGTTCATGCCCAGGGAGTCCAGGATCAGCACCCGCCCCAGCAGCGTCTCCCCGATGCCCGTAATCAGCTTGATGGCCTCCGCGACCATGACGGAGCCGACCTGCGCGCAAAGGACCCCGAAGACGCCGCCCTCGGCGCAGGACGGGACGGTCCCGGCCGGCGGCGCCTCCGGGTAGAGGTCCCGGTAGGTGGGTCCGTGCCCGGCCCAGAACACGCTGACCTGCCCGTCGAAGCGCAGGATCGAGCCCCACACGTACGGCTTGCCCAGGATGGCGGCCGCGTCGTTGACCAGGTAGCGGGTCGCGAAGTTGTCGGTGCCGTCGAGGATCAGGTCGTACCCGGCGAACACCTCCAGCGCGTTGTCCCGGTCCAGCCGGACCTGGTGCAGGACGACGTCGACCAGCGGGTTCAGGGCGGCGATCGCGTCGCGGGCGGACTCGGCCTTGGGCCGGCCGACGTCGTCCATCCCGTGGATGACCTGGCGCTGCAGGTTGGAGTCGTCGACCGTGTCGTCGTCGATGATGCCCAGCCGCCCGACCCCTGCCGCCGCGAGGTAGAGCAGCGCGGGCGAGCCGAGTCCGCCGGCGCCGATGACGAGCACGCGCGCGTTCTTCAGCCGCCGCTGCCCCTCCATCCCGACCTCCGGGATGATCAGCTGGCGCGAGTAGCGGCGCAGCTCGTCCGCGGTCAGCTCGGGGCCGGGGGCGACGAGCGGAGCGGGGCGGGAGTCGGTGGTGGTCTGCATGACACCACTCTAGGACCCGGCGGGGACCGCGGAGCCGTTACCGCAGAGTAGACTGGCGGCCACGGCACGGCAGGGAGGGCACCACGTGGAGGACAAGCGGCGGCGCGGCGCGGCGCGGACCCAACGGATGCCCCGGCAGGAGCGCCGCAGCCAGCTGCTCCGGGCCGCCCACCAGGTCTTCGTCGCGAACGGCTACCACGGGGCGGCGATGGACGAGATCGCCGAGGCCGCCCACGTGAGCAAGCCCGTCCTCTACCAGCACTTCCCCGGCAAGCGGGAGCTGTACCTGGCGCTGCTCGACGAGCACCTGGCCGCCCTCGCGGAGCTCGTGCGAAGCGCCATCGCCTCCACGGACGAGAACCGGGAGCGGGTGCGCGCCACCATCCGCGTCTACTTCGAGTTCACGGCCCAGGACAGCCGGGCGCACCGCCTCGTCTTCGAGTCGGACCTGGTGAACGACCCCGACGTCGCGGCCCGCCTCGAGGACTTCCAGGCCACGTTCGCCGCGGCCATCGCCGACGTCGTCGTCCGGGACACGTCCCTGCCGCGCCCCCAGGCGCTGCTGGTCGGCCGGGCGCTCTCCGGGATGGCCCAGTCCGCCGCCCGCGCGTGGCTGGCGGACGACGGCGGCGTCCCGCTGGAGCAGGCCGCCGACCTGGCGTTCCGTTTAGCTTGGCGCGGAATCGGTCGCCTGCCGCGCGGCGAGTGACATAGTCTCGGTGACGGAACAACGCCGTGCGCCGCGTGGCGCCCGCACCGCCGAGGAAAGGAGCCGCGCCGTGGACGTGCGCATTGGAATCCAGAACGTCGCCCGCGAGGTCGTCATCGAGTCCCAGGACTCCGCAGACCGCGTGCAGGAGGCCGTCGCGAAGGCGCTCCACTCGGGCAGCGAACTGCAGCTGACCGATGCGAAGGGCCGCACCGTGATCGTCCCGGCCGGGGTGATCGGCTACGTCGAGATCGGCGCGGAGACGCAGCGCCCGATCGGCTTCGCGCACTCGTAGCACTGCTTGTCGAGGGCCCCGTCCGGCACGCCGGGCGGGGCCTTGGCGCGCCCCCGCGCGGCGCCCGGCGCGGCGGGCGCCCTGGCCCGGGATGCCGGCCCGGTGCGGGGCGCGCGACCCGGCCGCGCCGGGTCCGGGCGTTCAGCCTTGGCCGGGCGCCTTGTCCGGGGCGGGGCGGCCCCCGGACTCCGCGGCCAGGCGCGCGGCCTCGCCCGCGAGCGCGACGTCCTTGCCGGTGACCTTGCCGCCGGCGTCGTGGCTGCTGATGGCGAGCCCGATGGTGTCGTAGCGCCAGTCGGCGTCCGGGTGGTGGTTGCGCTCCTCCGCGACCTGGACCAGGGCGCCCAGGTAGGCCACGGCGTCCGGGGCGGAGCCGAACCGGTAGGCGGCCACGAGCGCGCCGCCGGAGTGGCGGAAGTCGGGCAGGTCCCGCAGGGCGGTCTCGATCTGCTCGTCGGTCAGGGGTTCGGCGGCCATGGGGTCCTCCTCGCCGGGGATGGGTGCTGTCCCGCCCATCCTGCCCGCCGCCGCGGCCGCGGGGAACCCCGGCCGTCCCCTCCGGCGCCCCGGACGGTCGGCTAGGCGGTCAGCCCGAGGTCGGCCATGCGCCGCGAGTGGGCCTCGACCAGGGCCGATCCGAGCTCGTCGTCCGGGAACCCCAGTTCCTCCCGGACCCGGCGGGCCTGCATGAGCGCCTCGGCCAGCAGCCGCCGGCCCCAGAGCGCGAGCCTGGAGGCCAGCGGCCGGTCGTCGGCGATGGCCCCGCGCAGGCGGCGAAGCACCCAGCCGGTCTGTTCCTCGGTGGACTGGACCTCCCCCGCCAGGTCCCACGCGGGCCCGTCGAGGGCGGACGCGAGCGCCAGGTAGAAGTCGCCGGAGACGGCGTCGAGCACGTAGGCCTTCATCAGGGACTCGAACCAGTCCCCGGGCCGGGTGCGCTCGTGCAGTTCGTCGATGGGCCCGCGGAACGGCTCCATGGCCGCGACCGGGTCCCCTCCCCCTGCGGCGATCCGCGCGGCGACCAGCTCGTAGTGGGCGAACTCGGCCGCGGCCAGCCGGGCCAGGGCCGTGCGGTCGGCCAGCGTCGGGGAGAACCGCGCGTCGGAGGAGAGCCGCTCGAACGCCGTGAGCTCCCGGTACGCGATCAGGCCGTAGAGGGCCGTTTCGAAGCGGGCGCGGTCGGCGCCGTCCGGGGCTGGGGCACTCGGGGCGTTCATGCGCCCACACTATCGCGGAGCGGCCGCCGGACCCGTAGGCTCGGGCCATGGTGCACCAGCCGATGAACCTCACCGCCAGTGCCCGCCAAACGCGCCTCGAGGCCGCCCTCGCCAGCGTCACCGAGGAGTTCGGGCTGCCGGGCTCCTACCCGGCCGACGCCGAGGAGGAGGCCCGCGACGCGATCGAGGCCCTGGAGCTTCCGCGCGAGGACGCCACGGGCGTCGCCTTCGTGACGATCGACCCGCCCGGCTCCACCGACCTGGACCAGGCCGTGCACATCGAGCGCGACGGCGACGGGTACACCGTCCGCTACGCGATCGCCGACGTCCCGGCCTTCGTCCGGCCCGGCGGGGCGTTGGACGCCGAGACGCGCCGCCGCGGGCAGACCCTCTACCTGCCGCAGGGGAAGATCCCGCTGCACCCGGACTCGATCGGCTCGGACGCCGGGAGCCTGCTGCCGGGCGTCAAGCGCGGCGCCTACGTGTGGACGTTCGGCCTCGACGCGGACGGGGCGGTCCGCACCACGGGGCTGCGCCGGGCCACGGTCGCCAGCCGCGAGCGCCTCACCTACGCGCAGGCCCAGTCCGCCATCGACACGGGCACCGCCCACGAGACGCTGCACCTGCTGCGGGAGGTCGGCCTGAAGCGGATCGGGCAGGAGCAGCGCCGCGGCGGCGCCTCCCTGCGGCTGCCGGAGCAGGAGGTCGAGGTCGCCCGCAGCGGGCGCTACCGGCTGGTGGCCCGCGCCCCGCTCCCCGTCGAGGACTGGAACGCGCAGATCTCCCTGATGACGGGGATGGAGGCCGCCCGCATCATGCTCGAGGCCGGCGTGGGGATCCTGCGGACCATGCCGCCGCCCGACGCCGACGCCCTGGCCACGTTCCGCCGCCAGGCCAAGGCCCTGGGCAGCCCGTGGCCGCGCAACACGCCCTACGGGACGTTCCTGCGCTCCCTGGACGTGGCGCAGCCCCAGCAGATGGCGCTGATGCACGCGGCCACCTCCCTGTTCCGCGGCGCCGGGTACACCGCGTTCGACGGCGACGCCCCCGCCGAGACGCTCCAGGCCGCGATCGGCGCCCCGTACGCACACGCCACGGCCCCGCTGCGCCGGCTCGTGGACCGCTTCGTGCTGCTGGTGTGCGAGCACGCGGCGAACGGCCGTCCGGTCCCCGACGGCGTGCGGGCCGCCCTGCCCGGGCTGCCGGGCCTGATGCAGTCCTCCAACGCGGTCGCGTCCCGCGTGGAGAACGCGGTGTTCGACGCCGTCGAGACCGCCCTGCTGGCCGACCGGGTCGGCGAGGTGTTCGACGCCGTGACCGTCGCGGGCCCGGCGCCCGGGCAGGCGGAGCGCGCCCGCGGGGAGGGCCGGGGTCCGTTCGGGACGCTCCAGCTGAAGATCCCGGCGATCTCGGCGCGCTACGAGGGCGGGACTCCGGCCGGCATGGCCGTGCGGGCCGAGCTGGTCGAGGCCGACATCGACCGCCGCCACCTGCTGTTCCGGATCGTCGAGGAGCGCGGCGAGCAGAACGGCGCCAACGGCAACGGCGCCAACGGGGACTAGAGCTCCGCCCGTCCCTCGAGGGGCGAGGAGGCCCGCGCCAGCGGCCGCTTCGGGATCCGCCCGGCGAGGCGCGCGAGCCGTCCGCCCTCCACGGCGTGCCGGAACGCGCGGGCCATCGTCGCCGGGTCCTGCGCCCGGGTCACCGCCGTCGCCAGCAGCACGGCGTCGCAGCCGAGCTCCATGGCCAGGGCGGCGTCGGACGCCGTCCCGATGCCGGCGTCCAGGACCACGGGCACGGACGCGCGGGAGGCGATCAGTTCGATGTTGTGGGGGTTGAGGATCCCCAGCCCCGTCCCGATGGGGGCGCCCAGCGGCATCACGGCCGCGCAGCCCGCGTCCTCGAGGCGGGCCGCGGTCACCGGGTCGTCGTTCGTGTAGGCGAAGACGGCGAACCCCGAGGCCGCGAGCCGCTCGGCGGCGTCCAGCAGCTCGACGGGGTCCGGCAGCAGCGTCTCGTCGTCGGCCACCACCTCCAGCTTCACCCAGTGGGTGCCGAGCGCCTCGCGCGCCAGCTCGGCCGTGAGCACCGCCTCGGCGGCCGTGTGGCAGCCCGCCGTGTTGGGCAGCACGCGGATGCCGAGGCGGGTCAGCAGCGCGAACAGGTCCTCGCCCTGGCCGGGCACGTGCCGGCGCATGGCGACCGTGGTCAGCTCCGTCCCGGAGGCGACCAGCGCGTCCTCGAGCACCGCCGGGCTGGACGCCCCGCCGGTGCCGGTGATCAGCCGGGAGGCCAGGGCGACCCCGTCGACGACCAGCGGGTCGGCCAGCACGGCCGTCGCCTCAGCCACCCTGCACCGCCGTGAGCAGTTCGACCGCGTCGCCGGCGGACAGCGGCGTCGCCGCCCACCGGGAGCGGGCGACGACGGCCCCGTTGAGGGCGACGGCCACGCCCAGCGGGCCGCCGGCGGTCGGGGTGCCGTCCGCGGCCAGGGCCCGGCCGGTGCGCGCGGCGACGAGCTCGAGGACGGTCGCGGGCGCCGCGTCCAGGCGTTCGCCGTTGACGGTCAGGGCGCCCGCGGGCGCGGTGGTCGTTTCGGTCACGAGAATCTCCAGGGGTCGAATGCGGTCAGGTCGGTGGCCGGGGCGGTGCCCGCGGCGAGGTCGGCGGCGGCAGCGGCGGCCGCGGCGCTGAGCAGCACGCCGTGGCGGTGGAAGCCCAGGGCCGCGCTCACGCCCGGGCCGAGGGGCCCGAGCAGGGGCAGGTTGTCCGGCGTGCCGGGGCGGGCCCGGGCCAGCGACTCGACGAGGTCGTACTCGCCCAGGGCCGGCAGGACGCGGATCCCGTCGCGCAGCAGGCGGTGGGTGCCGCCGGCCGAGACGGCATCGCGGCCGTCCTCGCGCTCGGTCGCGCCGAGGACCACCTCCCCGTCGGCGCGCGGGACGATGTACAGGCCGCGCCCGTCGACGAGGGCGCGGACCGTCCGCCCGCCCGGGGCCGGCGTCCCCGCCGGCACGGCCAGGCGCAGGATGTCCCCGTGGATCGGCCGCACGGGCAGCACGGGCGCCCCGTCCAGCCCGGCCAGCCGCGGCCGCCCGAGCCCCGACGCCAGCACGACGTGGTCGCCGGCCAGGGAGCCGCCGTCGTACTCCACGACGGGGGCGGTGCCGGCGGCGACGCGCGTCGCGGAGGCGGCCACGAACTCCGCGCCGGCGGCGCGCAGCGCCTCCTGCAGCGCCGCGGCGGCCCGGCGGGGGTCGGCCGCCGTGTCGGCGGGCGCCCCGAACGCGCCGGCGATGCGGGGGCTCAGCAGCGGCTCGGCACGCCGCGCCTCGCGCGTCGTGAGCTCCTCCACGTCCAGGCCGGCGGCCCGTTGGGCGGCGGCCAGGTCCGCGAGCGCGGCGCGGTCCCCCGCCTCCGCGGCGACGGCGAGCGTTCCGGCGCCGCGGTGGCCCAGGTCGCGCCCCGTGGCCGCGGCCAGGTCCGCGGCCCAGCGCGGCCAACGGCGCGCGGCGTCGAGCGAGAGCGGCAGCAGGCCCCGCTCCTGGTAGTGGAACTCGGTCACGGCCGCGAGCATCCCCGCCGCGGCGCGGGTCGCTCCGGTGGCGGGAGCCGGGTCGAGGACGACGACGGCGGCGCCGCGGCGCGACAGCTCCCAGGCGATGGACAGGCCGACGATCCCGGCCCCGACGACGATGCAGCGCACTGAGCTTCTCCCTTCCCTCCGCCGGCATGACCCGGATCAGGTTCAACGGTCGGCACCCGCGCCGGAGGTCTCCGGCAGTGCCCTCTCAGCCCGTGTCGCGGGCTCCCGTGGTTCACCCAGTGTAGCCATGCGGCGGCGTGCGCGCCGTCACAGGCGCGCAACACGGTAGACTGGAAGCGTCAACCTGGATGCCCGGTCGTACCGACACACAGTTTTCCGGCAGGATGCCCCAGCGAACCTGCCCCTGGGCGCGCACGACGCGCGCCGGCAAGCCCACGATCGGCTTCCGCTGGAAGCGCCGCGTCCGCGGCGGTCTCCGTCCCCGCGCGGGACGTCGAGCACGCCCGTTCCCGGCGCCCGATATGAAAAGGCACGCCTTTGAGCCCCGAAACCCATCTCCATGCCGACACCGGCACCGAGGAAATCACCGTCGACGAGACCCTCAGCACCGACGAGACCCCGCACGAGCTGCCCGAGCAGTCGTTCGCCGACTTCGGCGTCCGCCAGGACATCGTGGACTCCCTCGCCGCGGCCGGCATCACCCACCCCTTCCCGATCCAGGCGATGACCCTCCCGGTGGCCCTGGGCGGGCACGACATCATCGGCCAGGCCAAGACCGGAACGGGCAAGACGTTCGGCTTCGGCATCCCGGCCCTGCAGCGCGTCGTCGGCCCCGGCGACGAGGGCTACGACCAGCTCCCGGCGCCCGGCGCCCCGCAGGCGCTCATCGTGGCCCCGACCCGCGAGCTGGCCGTGCAGGTCGCCGCGGACCTGGAAAAGGCCGGCAAGCAGCGCAACGCCCGCATCGCCACGATCTACGGCGGCCGTGCGTACGAGCCGCAGATCGAGCAGCTGGCCGCCGGCGTCGAGGTGGTCGTGGGCACGCCCGGGCGCCTGATCGACCTGCACCGCCAGCGGCACCTGAACCTGAAGAACGTGCGCATCGTCGTCCTGGACGAGGCCGACGAAATGCTGGACCTGGGCTTCCTGCCCGACGTCGAGCGCCTGCTCGCCGCGGTCCCGGCCATCCGCCAGACCATGCTGTTCTCCGCGACGATGCCCGGCCCGGTCGTCTCCATGGCCCGCCGCTACATGTCCCAACCCACGCACATCCGCGCCGCGGACCCCGAGGACGAGGGCATCACCAAGAAGGACATCCGCCAGGTCGTCTACCGCGCCCACCACCTGGACAAGGACGAGGTCGTCGCCCGCATCCTGCAGGCCGAGGGCCGCGGCCGCACCATCGTGTTCACGAAGACCAAGCGCTCGGCCGCGAAGCTGTCCGAGGAGCTCATGGACCGCGGGTTCGCGGCCGGCGCCATCCACGGCGACCTCGGCCAGGGCGCCCGCGAGCAGGCGCTGCGCGCGTTCCGCAACGGCAAGGTCGACGTGCTGGTGGCCACGGACGTCGCCGCGCGCGGCATCGACGTCGACGACGTCACCCACGTGATCAACCTGCAGTGCCCCGAGGACGAGAAGACCTACCTGCACCGCGTGGGCCGCACCGGCCGCGCCGGCAACAAGGGCACGGCCGTCACGTTCGTCGACTGGGAGGATGTCCCGCGCTGGGGCCTGATCAACAAGGCCCTGGGCCTGGACCAGGCCGAGCCGCGCGAGACGTACTCCTCCTCCGAGCACCTGTACGCCGACCTGGACATCCCCGCCGGGACCAAGGGGCGGCTCCCCCGCCACAAGCGCGTTCTCGAGGGCCTGGCCGGCGAGGAGCTCGAGGACCTCGGCGAGACGGGCGCGAAGCCGCGCGGGGGCGGGCGCCCCGGCGGCGGCCGCGGACGCGACGGCGAGCGGCGCGGACGCGACGGCGAGCGCCGCGGACGCGACGGCGAGCGCCGCGGGCGCGACGGCGCGGGACGCGCGGGCCACGGCAAGGGCCGCTCCGACCGGCCCACGAAGGAGGCCACGGGCGAGGACCGCTCGCAGCCCCCGGCCGAGGATGCGGGGGCCCGGAAGCCGCGCCGCCGCCGCACGCGCACGCGCCGGCGCGACGGCGAGGTCGTGCAGCGGCCCGAGCAGCAGGACTAGTGGAACCCGCGGACCTCGGGGGCCCCGGCCGGACGGCCGGGGCCCCCTCCGGCGTCGGGGACGCGCCGCTGTGGCGCGCGGACGGGCCGGACCTGCTCGTGCACGGGGACAACGCGGACGTCCTGCCCCGCTTGCCGGACGGCGCGTTCACGCTCGTGTACATCGACCCGCCGTTCAACACGGGCCGGGCCCAGCGGCGCCAGTCCACGCGCATGGTCCGCGCCGCCGAGGGCGAGGGCGACCGGATCGGGTTCAAGGGGGCCAGCTACGCGACCGTGCGCGGGGCCCTGTCCCGGTACGACGACGCGTTCGCGGACTATTGGGCGTTCCTGGAGCCGCGGCTGCGCGAGGCGTGGCGGCTGCTCGCCGACGACGGGACCCTGTACCTGCACCTGGACTACCGGGAGGTCCACTACGCCAAGGTGATGCTGGACGCCGTGTTCGGCCGCGAGTGCTTCCTCAACGAGCTCATCTGGGCCTACGACTACGGGGCTCGCGCCAAGGGCCGGTGGCCCGCCAAGCACGACAACATCCTCGTGTACGTCAAGGACCCGGCGCGGTACCACTTCGACTCGGCGGAGGTGGACCGCGAGCCGTACATGGCGCCCGGACTCGTGACCGCGGAGAAGGCCGCCCGCGGCAAGCTGCCCACCGACGTCTGGTGGCACACCATCGTCTCCCCCACCGGGCGCGAGAAGACCGGCTACCCGACGCAGAAGCCCGAGGGGATCCTCCGCCGCATCGTGGCCGCGAGCTCCCGGCCCGGGGACTGGGTCCTGGACTTCTTCGCCGGCTCCGGCACCACCGGCGCCGTGGCCGCCGGGCTCGGCCGGCGCTTCGTCTGCGTCGACGCGAACCCGCAGGCCATCGAGGTGATGGGACGCAGGCTCCCCGGCGCCGAGCTGGTCCGGTCCGCCGGGCCCGCCGAGCCGGCCCCCGGACCCGTCTAGCCGGCCACCGGCCCCGCAGAGCCGGCCGCCGGGGCCGCGGGGGCCAGCCCGCGCAGGACGTGCTTCTGGACCTTGCCGGTGGACGTGCGGGGCAGCGCGTCGGAGAGCAGCACCTCGTCGGGGACCTTGAACGGCGCGAGCCGCTCCCGGGCGTGGGCGCGCAGGCCGTCCGCGTCGACGGCGGCCCCGGTGGCCAGGACCACGTGCGCGACCGGCCGCTCGCCCCACTTCGGGTGCGGCACGCCCACGACGGCGACGTCCAGGACGTCCGGGTGGGAGGCCAGCGCCTGTTCCACCTCGATGGTCGAGATGTTCTCGCCCCCGCTGATGACGATGTCCTTGGCGCGGTCCCGCACCTGGATGTAGCCGTCGGGGTGCATGACGCCGAGGTCCCCGGTGTGGAACCAGCCGCCCGCGAAGGCCGCCGCCGTCGCCTCCGGGTCCTTGTGGTAGCCGATCATGACGTTGTTGCCGCGCAGGACGATCTCCCCCAGCGTCTCGCCGTCCGCGGGGACGTCCCGCAGCCCGGGGTCCACGACGCGCGCGGACTCCGCCTGCACCATCCCGACGCCCTGCCGCGAGACCAAGGCGGCCCGCTCGCCGGCCGGCAGCCCGGCCCAGGCGTCTTGCCGCTCGCAGATCGTGTAGGGGCCGTAGACCTCGGTGAGCCCGTAGACGTGGACGACGTCGATGCCCAGGTCCTCCAGCGCCTCGAGGACGGACGGGGCCGGCGGGGCCCCCGCCGTCGTGATCCGCAGCGGCGCCTCCAGGCGGTGCGCGCGCGGGGAGTCGGCGAGGGTGCTGCACACCACCGGGGCCCCGCACAGGTGCGTGGCGCCGAGGGCGTCGATCGCGTCCCAGACCGGCTCGTCGCGCACGGCGCGCAGGCACAGGTGCGTCCCGCCGACCGCGGTGACGGCCCACGGCGTGCACCAGCCGTTGCAGTGGAACATCGGCAGGGTCCACAGGTAGCGCGTGGACGCGGTGAACCCGTTGTGCAGGGCCTCGCCGAGCGCGTTCAGGTAGGTGCCGCGGTGGGAGTAGAGCACGCCCTTGGGCCGGCCGGTGGTCCCCGAGGTGTAGTTCAGGGTGATGGGCGCCCGCTCGTCGGCGACGCCCCAGGGCAGGTCCGGCCCCTCCCCGGCCGCGGCGAAGTCCCCATACGTCCCGTCCACGGCCACGCCGGGCCGGTCCCCGGCCCACTCGGCGTCGTCGATCGCGTAGACGCCCCCGAGCCCGGGCACGCGGCCGCGGACCCCGTCGACCGTGGCGAGCAGCTCCGTGTCGGCGAACAGCAGGCGCGCCTCCGAGTGCCCCAGGATGTAGTCGACCTCGCGCGGCGACAGGCGCGTGTTCAGGGCGACGAGCACGCCGCCGGCCAGCGGCACGGCGTAGTGGGCGACGAGCAGCTCGGGCACGTTCGGGGCGAGGAAGGCCACGGCGTCGCCGGGGGCGATCCGGGCGGCGAGCGCCTTGGCCAGGCGCTGCACCTCGGCGGCGAACTCCCGGTAGGTGAGGGACCGGGCGCCGTGCAGCACGGCCGCCTTCTCCGGGTAGACCTCGGCCGACCGCTCCAGGAAGCGGAGGGGCGTGAGTTCGCTGTGGTTGGCGGCGGGCTGGCTCTGCATCGCGGTGGGGTCCTCGGGGCCGGCGGCTGTGTCCCCACGCACACTACCCGTGGAACCGAGTCCCAGCAACGGGGGACCCGGTTCCACGGGTAGCGGTGTGGAGGACGAGGCGGCCACGGCCCCGCGGGCCGGCGGCGCTCTGGCGCCGCCGGTCAGGCGCCGGTCAGATGATGTCCCGGCCCTCGCGCCTGGCCTCGGCCAGCTCGCGGAAGAACGAGCGCGAGACCGTGAACAGGACGCCGGCGACGACGACCGGCCACACGAGCACGTACAGCGTCAGGAAGAACGGTTCCATGGAGGACTCCTTGGTCTACTTGCCGGCCGACTGGGCGGCGGCCTGGACGGATTCGGGGGTCTCGAAGTTGCCCGTCCGCTCGGCGATCGAGCGGAAGTCGAAGCTGCGCTTCGAGCGGACCGACATCAGGTAGCACACGACGGTCGAGACGGCGTAGGCCACGAGGGAGCCGCTCAGCACCGTGTACTCGTGCAGCTGCCCGAACGCGAACGGGGCCGCGATGAGGGCCGCGACGGCGCCCACGATCTTGGCGACCTTGCCCCCGAAGAAGCCGAAGGACATCAGGCCGACGACGACGCCGACGCCGACGATCGACACCACGTCCACGACGTACCCGAGCGCGCCGTCGAGCGCGACCCACCCGAAGCGCACCGGCAGGAACGCGGCCATCGCGGCGAGCGTGCCGACCGTGAACGCGGCGTTGGTGACCTTCTCCCAGTAGAAGGACGCGATGACGGGGAAGACGAGGCAGCCCCACAGCGCGCCGACGAACACCAGCAGGTCTAGGATGTCGAACTGGGCGGTGGCGAAGAACAGCCCGGCGCCGATCGCCAGGACCATGCTCACGCGGCCGATGAACAGCATCGTCTTCGGGTTGGCCTTGCCCTTGCCCTTGGACTGGCCGTAGATGTCCGCCATGACGATGGAGGACAGCGCGGACAGGTCGGAGTCGGCCGTGGAGGCGAGGGCGCCCACGATCATGATGACGAACAGGCAGAGCATGATCGGTCCCAGGTACGTGCCGGCCATCTGCGGGATCAGGTTGTTCGTGTCGCCGTTCAGCGGGTCCAGGCCCAGGTAGAGGGCCATCACGCCGAGCATGCCGATGCCGATGATGGTGGCGCCGTAGCCGATCGTCGCGGTGACGAACGTGGGCTTGATGAGGTCCTCGCGGACGGCGAAGAGGCGCTGCGCGATGGTCTGGTTGCCGATCGCGTAGGCCAGGACGGCCGCGATGTACGGGGCGCCCTGGTTCATGAACGCCTCCGAGGAGAAGAAGTTGCCCTGCTGCGGCGTCAGGTTGGCCGCGCCCTGGACGAACATGTCGGGGCCGCCGGCCGCGAAGAACACGACCGGGATGATGACGACGACGGCGCCGAGCATGGCGAGCACCTGCGCGAAGTCGGTCAGGACGGACGCGCGGAAGCCGGACCACAGCGTGTACAGGAGCACGCCGGCGGCCATCACGAGGATGCCCTGCTGGAAGGTGAACGGCGAGAGCAGCGACACGAGGGCGCCTCCCGCAATGAGGTTGGACGTGAGGCTGATCAGGCTGCCGAGCACGTTGGAGCCGGCGAGCATCAGCTGGGACGAGCGCCCGTGGCGCACGTACATGACTTCGGCGAGGGTGTGGGCCTTGGGCGCGACCTTGCGGATGCGGCGCCCGAATGGGTAGATGAACAGGATCATCAGGGCGCCCCAGAGGCCGTAGTGGATCGGCCCGGAGATGCCGTACGTGTAGCCGGACGTCGCCGACGCGTACATGGACGCGGCCCAAATCCACGTCGCGGTCATGGACGCGGCCGAGATCCCGAATCCGATGTTGTTGCCGGCGGTCATGTAGCCGTCGGCGTTTTCCTTCTTCTTACTGATCATTAGGGACATGACGAACGTGCCGCCGAAAAACAGCACCAGCAGGCCGATCATCAGCCAGCCGCTCATCAGCGGCGTTTCACCCGTTACAGGTGGCATGCGTCTCCTCCTCCAGCGGGGGCGCGCCACCGGCAGCACGCCGCCCCATCAGGCGCGCCGGCCCGCGAGGGCTCCATTGCTCGCGGCCCGCTCCGGGCCGCCGTTGTCCGGTGGGGGACACACTCAAGGCGCGCGTTCCACCCGGCGTCGATGCCGGACCGGTCCGCCGCGCCGTGTGCGCGGCTGCCACGGCGGCGCCCGCGGTCGGCGGGGCATTGCCGTGTCCAGTCTGCGGGCCCGCGTGGGCCCGTCGTGGAACCGGTGTCGCCGAGGCTCCGCTCGGAACCGTGCTCGACAAGTCGTTGCTCAGGGCAACACCGCTTTTCCACTGTAGCACCGGAACCGCCGAGGGACCCGGGAGGGGCCGGGGCGCACCCCGGGAACCGGTTGCGCAGGGCGCTCGCGGGGCGGCCGGACCCGCGCCGTGGCGCGCATCGGGCGGTGGCGGGGGCGACGGTGTGGCACTGGGCACACCGCGCGCACCGCGGGCGCCGGCCCGGTGCCGGAGGGGGCGGCGGAGGGCCCGCCGTCGTCCCCTAGAGCCCGTCGAGCCCGACGGCGGCGCTGCCGGTTCCCGCCTCCAGGATCCGGACCAGCATGGCCCGCTCGGTCGTGTTCTCCCCCAGCACGTTGGGCTTGCCCGCCCCGTGGTAGTCGCTGGACCCGGTGGTGATCAGGCCGTGGCGGCGGGCGAGGTCGCGCAGGAACCGCCTCCCGTCCTCCGGGTTGTCGCGGTGGTCCACCTCCACGCCGAGCAGGCCGGCGTCGATCATCTCGTCGAACACGGCGGGGGCCACGACGCGCCCCCGCAGGGACGCGACCGGGTGCGCGAAGACCGGCACCCCGCCCGCCGCGCGCACCAGGCCGACGGCGGTGACGGGGTCGACGGCGTAGTGCCCGACGTAGTAGCGGGACTGGCTGGTCAGGACGGTCGCGAACGCCTCCGTGCGGTCGGAGGCCACGCCCGCGGCCACGAGCGCGTCGGCGATGTGCGGCCGGCCGATGGTCGCGCCCGGGCTGGAGTGCCGGTTCACCGCCTCCCAGTCGATCGGGAAGTCCTCGCTGAGCAGTTCGACCATGCGCCGGGCGCGGTGCACGCGCGCGTGCCGGGCCTTGTCGATCTCCGCGAGCAGGCCCGGGTGCCCGGGGTCGTGCAGGTAGGACAGCAGGTGGACGCTGATGCCCGTGGCCGTCTTGCAGGAGATCTCCATGCCGGGGACGAACCCGATGCCCAGCCTCCGGGCGGCCGCCGCCGCGGGCTCCCATCCGGCGGTCTGGTCGTGGTCCGTGAGCGCCAGGGCCCCCAGGCCGGCCTTCGCGGCCTGCGCCACCACGTCCGCCGGCGGCTCGGTGCCGTCGGAGACGTTGGAGTGGGTGTGCAGGTCGATCAGCATGGCCCCCAGCCTAATCCGGATCGCCGCGCCCGGCGGGAGTCCTGTCGCAACGCGGCCCGCCGCCCGGGGCGGGGGCCGGCACCGCCCTCCCGCAGCCGGTTGGCCGCCGCCGCCGCTGGTGCGACGATGGGTCCGTGATGACTGATTCCACCACCCACGGAACCGACCAGCCGCTCGAGGAGCGGGTCGGGAACCGCTCCCAGCGCCCCACGTCCGACGCGTTCAAGGAGTTCATGGGCGCGCACTGGGCCCCGCCGTCGACCTCCATCCCCGTCCCGGACGCCGTGGCCCCGCACGCCGCGGCACGGCGCCGGGCCCTCTCCGGGCGCTTCCCCGGCGAGCGCCTCGTCGTGCCGGCGGGCCCGCTGAAGACCCGCTCCAACGACACCGACTACCGGTTCCGGCCGCACTCGGGCTTCGCGCACCTGACCGGCTTGGGGCTCGACCACGAGCCCGACGCCGTGCTGGTGCTGGAGCCCACCGCGGAGGGGCAGGGCGACGGCGGCGGCCACCACCAGGCCACGCTCTACTTCCGGCCGCTCGCCGGCCGCGACTCCGAGGAGTTCTACTCCAACGCCCGCTCCGGGGAGTTCTGGATCGGCCCGCGCCCGACGCTCGGCGAGATCGCCGCCCGCACCGGGATCCCGACCGCCGACCTGTCCGCGCTCGAGGTCGCCATCACCAAGGACGCCGGCGCGGTGGAGATCGGCGGGGTCCGGATCCGCCTGGTCCGCGAGGTGGACCTGAACGTCGAGGCGCTCGTGGACACGTCCCGGATCAACACGGGCGTGGACCTGGAGGCCTCCGACGCGCTGGACGGCGAGCTCACGGAGGCGCTGTCCGAGCTGCGCCTGGTCAAGGACGAGTGGGAGGTCGACCAGCTGCGCATCGCCGTCGCCGCCACGGTCCAGGGCTTCCACGAGGTCGTCCGGGCCCTCCCCCGCGCCATCGCCCACGACCGCGGCGAGCGCGTCGTCGAGGGCGCCTTCTTCGCCAAGGCCCGCGAGGAGGGCAACGACCTCGGGTACGACACGATCGCCGCGGCCGGCAACAACGCCACCGTGCTGCACTGGATCCGCAACAACGGCCGCGTCGAGCCCGGCGACCTGCTGCTCCTCGACGCCGGCGTCGAGGCCGACTCGCTCTACACCGCGGACATCACGCGCACCGTCCCGGTCAACGGGCGCTTCTCCGAGGTGCAGCGCCGCGTCTACCAGGCCGTGCTGGACGCGGCGGACGCCGGCTTCGAGGCCGCCCGGCCCGGCAACCGGTTCCGCGACGTGCACGCCGCCGCCATCCGGGTCCTGGCCGAGCGCCTCGAGGAGTGGGGCCTGCTGCCCGTGCCGCTGGAGGAGGCCCTGTCCGAGCAGGGCCAGCAGCACCGGCGGTGGATGCCGCACGGCACCAGCCACCACCTGGGCCTGGACGTGCACGACTGCGCGCAGGCCAAGCGCGAGCTCTACCTCGACGGGACCATCGAGGAGGGCATGGTCTTCACGATCGAGCCCGGGCTCTACTTCAAGGCCGAGGACCTCGCCGTCCCCGAGGAGTACCGCGGCATCGGCGTGCGCATCGAGGACGACGTGCTCATCACGCGCGACGGGTGCGAGAACCTCAGCGCCGCCCTGCCCCGCACCCCGGAGGACGTGGAGTCCTGGATGGCCGGGATCGCCGCCGCGGAGGGCCACCACCCGGCGTAGCCGGACCGGCCGCGGCCGCCTGGGCGCTCAGCCGTCGCGGCGCTCAGGCGCCGCGGCGGCCGCCGTCGTCGTCCGTGTCCGGATCCCCGGAGGTGGCGTGCGGGCCGTGGGCGTCGCGCGGGTCCTCCCGCGGCTCGCCCTCGGGCTCGTCCCGCCGCCGGCCGTCCGCGCCGCCGTCGGCGGCCTCCGGCTCCGCCCCGCCCGCGGGGGCCTCCGCCGCTTGGCGCCCTCCGGACGCCTGGTCCTGCCCGAGCCGGAGGCCGAACTGCGGCCGCCCGTCGGGCAGGTCCTCGTACCCGCTGCGCCGGGGGGTCCCGCCGTTCGCGGGCGCCGCCTCGCCGCCGTCCCGTGCGTCCTGGCCCGCCGGGGCCGCCGGGGCCTGCGCCTCCTGCGGCGGCGCCCACGCCGGGCTGACGTGCTGCGCCTGGTTCGGGCCCATGGGCAGCTTGGACGCGACCTGCCGGGCCTTGGCCGCGTGTTCGAAGGCAACGACGACGTCGTAGTACCCGGCCATCACCTGGCTGGACGAGGCGAAGTCGCGCCGCCCGCGCCGGAACGAGTAGCCGAGCACGCCGACGAGCATCCAGATCGCCATGCCCAGGCCCACGGAGGACAGGATCTGGGCCAGCCCGCCACTGGGCGTGAACAGGCTCAACAGCAGGCCCACGAACACGCCGAACATGGCGCCCTGGGCCGCGCCGGCCATCGCGACCTTCGGGTAGCTGAGCTTCCCGGTGACCCGCTCCACCATCTTGAGGTCGTTGCCGACGATGCTCACGTTGGTGACGGGGAAGTCGTTGTCCGCCAGGTAGTCGACCACCTTCTGCGCGTCCAGGTAGGACGTGTACCGCCCCAGCACCTCCCCGCGGGGCAGCTGTGCGGACGCCTCGGTGGACGGCTTGGACGTGAATGGCGATGACATGCTCCCATTCTGCCCGAGCGCACGCGCGCGCGGGCCCCCTATCGCTGCTGGTGAACCGGGGTTCCCGTGCCGCGCCGTGGCCCCGGCCACCCTCGCCGCCGGCCGCACGGCAGGCAGTAGGCTGGGCGCGTGAGCAGCTCGTTGAGGAAGGTCTTTATCGCCCGCCTGCTCGGCCTTGACGTGTTCGACCCCCTGGGTGACCGGCTGGGCCGGCTGCGGGACGTCGTCGTGTTCGACCGCGGGGCCGCCAAGCCCGCGCAGTGCGTGGGCCTCGTCGTCGAGGTCCCGGGGAAGAAGCGCGTGTTTGTGCCCATGACGCGCGTCCAGGCGATCGAGCCGAGCCAGGTCATCTGCTCGGGTCTGGTCAACCTCCGCCGGTTCCAGCAGCGCGGCGCGGAGCGCCTCGCCGCGGCCGAGCTGTTCGACCGCCGCGTCGTGTTCAAGGACGGCAGCGGCGCCGGGGTCGTCGAGGACATCGGCCTCCAGCGCGAGTTCGGCGGCGACTGGACCATCTCCGACTACTACATCCGCCGCGGCGAGCCCGGCGGGTTCCGTCCCCTGCGGCGACTGGCCCGCGGCGAGCGCGTGCTCGTGGCCTGGGACGAGGTCGCCCACGGCACGCCCGAGGAGCCGCAGGCCGCCACGACGTTCGTGGCGGCCCACGAGGAGCTCAAGCCCGCGGACTTCGCCGAGGCCCTGCACGAGATGAGCGACAAGCGCCGCCTCGAGGTCGCCGTCGAGCTCCAGGACGACCGCCTGGCCGACGTGCTCCAGGAGCTCCCGGACGAGGAACAGGTGCAGATCCTCTCCGCCCTGGACATGGAGCGCGCCGCCGACGTCCTCGAGGAGATGGACCCGGACGACGCCGCCGACCTCCTCCACGAGCTCACCGAGGACCAGCAGGAGGCCCTCCTGCAGCTGATGGAGCCGGAGGAGGCGAAGGACGTCCGCCGCCTGCTCGAGTACGAGGAGGACACCGCCGGGTCGATGATGACCCCGGTGCCGGTGATCCTGCCGCCGGAGGCCACGGTGGCGGAGGCGCTGGCGTACGTGCGCCAGGAGGAGCTCAGCCCCGCCCTGGCGTCCACGGTGTTCGTGTGCCGCCCGCCGCTGGAGACCCCCACGGGCCGCTACCTCGGCGTCGTACACATCCAGGGCCTGCTGCGCTGCGCGCCGCCGGAGCCCCTCGGCGCCATCCTCGACACGGACCTGGAGCCGGTCTCGGACCTGGCGCCGGTCGCCGAGGTGGCCCGGAACCTGGCCGCGTACAACCTGACGGCCATGCCGGTGGTCAACGCGGACGGCCGCCTCGTCGGCGCCGTCACCGTCGACGACCTGCTGGACCACCTGCTCCCCGACGACTGGCGCACGCGCGACGACGAGGACGAACCGACCCCGGGAGGTGTCGTGAATGGCTGATCGGAACCCGCAGCAGCAAGGCCCCGGGCTGGACACGCCCCTGGCGGCCCGGGACCGCATGTTCCCGCGCTGGCGGCCCAACCCCGACGCGTTCGGCAGCGCCACCGAGGGGTTCGCCCGCTTCATGGGCACCCCCCAGTTCCTGCTCTGGATGAGCGTGTTCTGCATCGCCTGGCTGGCGTGGAACACGTGGGGGCCGTCGAACCTGCGCTTCGACTCCGCGGCCCTGGGCTTCACCGCGCTGACCCTCATGCTGTCCCTGCAGGCCTCCTACGCCGCTCCCCTGCTCCTGCTGGCCCAGAACCGGCAGGACGACCGGGACAAGGTCTCGCTCACGGAGGACCGCAAGCGCGCCGAACGGAACCTGCACGACACGGAGTACCTCACCCGGGAGCTCGCCGCCCTGCGGATCGCCCTGCGCGACGTCGCCACCCGCGACTACGTCCGCTCCGAGCTGCGCAGCGCCCTCGAGGAGCTGCTGGAGTCGAACGAGGGCGAGGACATCCGCCTGCGCGGCAAGTCGCCCAAGCGCAAGCGCGAGCGCGTCACCGACGCGACGGGCATGGTCCCGAAGGTCAAGGGGCCCCGGTCCGGCCGGGGCCCGGAGGGCGGCGCCGGTGCCTGATCCCTCCCCCGCCGAGGCGCTGCGGGACGCGCTGGCGCGCGTCCAGGACCCGGAGCTGCGCCGGCCCATCACGGAACTGGGCATGGTCGAGTCGGTCCATGTGGACGACGGCGGCGCCGCCACGGTCCGGATCCTCCTGACCATCGCCGGCTGCCCCCTGCGCTCGACGATCGTCGAGGACGTGCGCGCGGCCGCGGACGGCGTGCCCGGCGTCTCCGGCGTGCACGTGGACCTCGGGGTCATGACGGTGGAGCAGCGCACGGCCCTGACGGAGTCCCTGCGCCGGCGCACCGTGCCGTTCGCCGCCCCGGGCTCCCTGACCCGGGTCATCGCCGTCGCCAGCGGCAAGGGCGGCGTCGGCAAGTCCTCGCTGTCCGTGAACCTCGCCTGCTCGCTGGCCGCATCCGGGCTGAACGTGGGGATCGTCGACGCGGACGTGCACGGGTTCTCCGTGCCCGGCCTGCTCGGGATCCCGGACGCCTCCCCCACGCGCGTCGGCGAGCTGATCCTGCCGCCGGTCGCCCACGGGGTGAAGGCGATCTCGATCGGCATGTTCCTCGACACGAACCGGCCCGTCGTGTGGCGGGGGCCGATGCTGCACCGCGCCCTGGAGCAGTTCCTGACCGACGTCCACTTCGGGGACCTCGACGTCCTCCTGCTGGACCTTCCCCCGGGGACCGGGGACATCGCCATCTCCGTCGGCCAACTGCTCCCCGGCTCCGGCATCCTCGTCGTGACGACCCCGCAGGCCGCGGCCGCCGAGGTCGCCGAGCGCGCCGGGGCCGTCGCCGCGCAGACCGGCCAGCACGTGGTCGGGGTCGTGGAGAACATGTCGTGGCTGGAGCTGCCGGACGGGACCCGGATGGAGCCGTTCGGCTCCGGCGGCGGCGCGGACGTGGCCCGACGGCTGTCCGAGCGGCTCGGGGCCGACGTCCCCCTGCTGGGCGCCGTCCCCCTGGATCCGCGGCTGCGCGAGGGCGGGGACGCGGGCCGGCCGGTCGTGCTGTCCGACCCGGACTCGCCGGTCTCGCGCGAGATCGCGTCGGTCGCCCGGACGCTCGCGGGCCCGCGCGGGCTGGCGGGCCGCCGACTGGACGTCACGCCGCGCTAGTCCGTGGCCCCGCCGCCCAGCCACACCGGCCCCCGCACCCGCGCCCCGCAGCCGCGCACGTTCCCGGAACACCGCGGCTCGGCCAGCGGGGGACGCACCCGTGTCGTCGGCGGAATTCACGGCCCTGGGCGGGTGGCTCTCAGGTGGCCTCGGCGTCGAACGGGGCCGGCTCGCCCTCGGCCAGCGGCACGACGGCGGGGCGCTCCGGGGCGGGCAGCGCCCGCGGCTTCGGGGCCGGCTCCTTGGCGGCGGCCACCGCGTCGTCGAAGTCGTCGAGCAGCGCGTCCTTGATGATCTTGCGCGGGTCGTATTGGCGGGGGTCGAGCTTGCGCCAGTCGATGTCGGCGATCTCGTCGCCGACCTCGTCGCGCAGCTGTTCGCGGGCGCCGGTGGCCATGCGGCGCAGCTCCTTCACCAGCCGGGCCAGCTGCTGGGCGTAGGTCGGCAGCTTGTCGGGCCCCAGGATGAGCACCGCCAGCACGGCGAGGATGAGCAACTCGCCACCATTGATTCCGAACACCACGAAGAAGAGCCTACCGGGTCCGCGGGGCGCTCAGGCGCCCGGCTCCAACACCATGAGACGCGTGAGGCCGCGCACGACGCGTTCCCAGCCGGCGTCCTCGGAGGCCTCCGGGCCGGTCGCGAGCCGCGCGTTCTCGCTGACCACGACTCGGTGCACGATGGCCTCCCGGCTGCTCTCCGGAAGGTCGGCCGTGATCCAGTACTCGGCGGTGGGCAGCCGGAGCGTCGTGGTGCGCGGCCGGAATTCACTGGACGTTCGCCGGGCCGACACCCCGAAGGGCTCCAGCCCCCCGGGCCCCGCGGCACCGTCAGACGCGGCGGCCGGCCCGCCCGCCATCGGGTCGCCGGACGGGCCCCTGCGCTCCGCGACGACCACGCTCCCCTCGGCACCCGAGAACTCCAGGACGACCTCCGCCTCGCCGTCGACGAGGCGGCCGGTGGCGCGGTCCAGCCCGAGCCCGAGGTGGACGAAGCGGGGGCAGTTCCACCCGGCGTCCCGCAGGCGGCCCAGGTCGTCCCCGGACAGGGCGACGCCGGCGGCGTCCCAGCCGCGCGAGGGGTCGTCGTCCGTTCCGTCCGTGGGGCCCCCGAGCGCCCATCCGGCCCCCAGGACCCCGGCGACGAGCACGGCGACGACGGCGGCGGCCAGCAGGGGGGCGGCGGCGCGCCAGAGGGGCCGCGGCTGCTGGCCGTCCTCGAGGCCCGTCCATCCGGGGGCGACACGGGCCCCTCCGTCAGGCGCTGCACCAGGGAGGCGTCGGGAAGCGGGGCGGTCGCCGCGGGGTCGGACAGCGCGGCCAGCCGGCGCTTGAGCCGCCGCCGGTCCTCGAGCTGGACCCTGCAGTCCTTGCAGCAGTCGACGTGCCGCTCGTAGGCGCCGCGCCGCTTGTCCCCAAGCTCCCCGTCCAGGTACGCGTCCGCGTCCCGCTGCCTCCAGTGCATCAGTGCACTCCGGGTACGGCCGGCCCCACCTTCGGTCGCGCGACGCCGGCGGGCGCGGAGGGGTTCCGGTGGGCGAGCTTCTCCCGCAGCAGCGAGCGGCCGCGGTGGATCCGGGAGCGGACGGTGCCGAGCTTGATGCCCAGGACCCCGGCGACCTCCTCGTAGGAGAGCCCCTCGAGGTCGCAGAGCACGACGGCGGCTCGGAAGTCGGCGGGCAGCGAGTCCAGGGCCGCCTGCACGTCGATGTCGAGGTTGTTGTGCTCGAAGCTGCGCTCCGGGCCGGGCTCGCGGCCGGGCACGCGGGCCTCCGCGTCCTCGGCGAACGCGTCGAAGCGGATCCGGCCCCGGCGGCGCGCCTGGTCGAGGAAGAGGTTCGTGGTGATGCGGTGCAGCCAGCCGTCGATCGTGCCGGGCTTGAAGTTGTGCAGCGACCGGAAGACGCGCACGAACGTCTCCTGGGTGAGGTCCTCGGCGTCGTACCGGTTGCCGGTCAGCCGGTACGCCAGCCGGTAGACCTTCGGCGAGTGGCGCTCGACGATCTCCTCCCACGTGGGCACGCCGTCCTCGGCGGCGACGGGGGCTGCGGGCTGGGCGGTGGCTTTCACGCCATCCAGTGTGCCGGACCACCCTGTGAATGGGCTGGGTGCCCGCCCGGAGCCCGCCGACGGCCGGAGTGCCCCTCTGGCCGCCGCGCGGCACGGGAGCGGCGTAGGATGGACCCGGCCGCATCCGCCCCACCGCACCGAAGGAACCGCACCCACGCCCATGAGCTCCGACAAGCAGAGCAGCTGGTCCTACACGGAGGCCCTGCCCGTGGAGGACGACGTCGTCGTCCGCGCCCGGGCCCGCGGCCACGAGCTGGGCGTCGTTCCCGTCGGGTCGGGCACGGCCGCCCTGCTGACCGTCCTGGCCGCGGCCTCCCGGGCGCGCACGGCGGTGGAGGTCGGCTCCGGCGTGGGCGTCTCCGGCGTGAGCCTGCTGCGCGGCCTCGACCCGTCGGCCGTCTTCACGACCATCGACATCGACCTGGACCACATGGACGCCGCCCGCACGGCGTTCCAGGAGGCCGGCGTCCCGGCCAACCGCACCCGCACCATCTGCGGGCGGGCCCGCGACGTCCTGCCGCGCCTGACGGACGCCGCCTACGACCTCGTGTTCGTCGACGCCGACAAGACGCACCTCGTCGACTACGTCGACCACGGCCTGCGCCTGCTGCGCCGCGGCGGGATGCTGGTCCTCAACGACTCGCTCGACGGCGACCGGGTTCCCCAGCCGGCCGTCCGCCAGCCCGGCACCGTGGCCGCCCGCCAGGCATTCCGGCTCCTGCGCGACCGGGACGACCTGCACCTGGCGACCGTGCCGACCGGCACCGGCCTCACCGTGGCGGTCAAGGCCCGCTGAACAGCCTCCTGGACGGGGCACGGCCCGCCACCGGGCCGGGGCACGCCAAAGGGCCCGGCAATTCCCCCGCCGGGCCCCTCACGTCGTGGTCGCTACGCGTCCTCGGTGACACCCACCAGGCACTCGCGCAGCTCGTTCGCCTCCGCCGCGTTCAGTTCCACCACCAGGCGGCCGCCGCCGTCGATCGGAACACGCATGATGAGGCTACGGCCTTCCTTGGTGACCTCCATGGGCCCATCGCCGGTTCGCGGTTTCATCGCAGCCATTGGCGCAGTATTCCTCTCTAGAGTGAACGGGGATCACCCCGCCGATCCAACGTCGTTCCGCGTCCGACCAGTGCGGATGCGGCGCAACCTGCACCATGTATTATTCCGGGTTTTCCGTCGTGGTCCTAATCACGGACCCCGACCGCGCGTCGTCCAGTTCGGCATTCAGCCGCGCGATTTCGGCGTCGAGGGACTCCAGGACGGCGTCCACCTGGTCGCAGCGGTAGCCGCGGAGGGCGACGGCGAAGCGCACCCGGCGCACGTCGCCCGGGCCGGGGCGCTCCGGCAGCAGGACGGGCGGGAGCGAGGCCACGGGCTCGACGAGCCCGAACAGCGGGGCCCCGCCCTCGTCCTGCCCGGCGTGCTCCCGGCGGGACGCCCCGCGCGAGCGCCGGGTGCCCACCGTCGCGAACGCGGCACCGCCCACGGCGAGGACCCCGAGGAACAGGAGGACGAACTCCACCTCAGCCTCCCGTCGCCTCGGTGTGCCGGACGCCCTCGATGTGCTCGGCCGCCCACTCCACGGCCTCCTGGGCGTCGTCGGTCAGCCGGACCAGGTCCAGGTCGCGCGGCGAGATCGCGCCCTCGGCGGCGACCGTGTCCCGGAGCCAGTCCAACAGCGGACTCCAGTAGCCGGTCCCGACCAGCACGATCGGGAACCCGGTGACCTTCTCCGTCTGCACGAGCGTGAGGGCCTCGAAGAGCTCGTCGAGGGTGCCGAAGCCCCCGGGCAGGACGATGAAGCCCTGCGAGTACTTCACGAACATGGTCTTGCGCGCGAAGAAGTAGCGGAAGTTGATGCCCAGGTCGACCCATTCGTTCAGGCCGGTCTCGAACGGCAGCTCGATGCCGAGGCCCACGGAGACGCCGTCGGCCTCGCACGCGCCCTTGTTCGCGGCCTCCATCGCCCCCGGCCCGCCGCCGGTGATCGTCGCCAGGCCGCGGGCGGCCAACAGGCCACCGATCCGCTCCGCCAGGGCGTAGGTGTCCGAGCCGCGCGCGGACCGGGCGGACCCGAAGACGGACACGGCGGGGCCGAGCTCCGACAGCGTGCCGAAGCCCTCCACGAACTCGCTCTGGATGCGCAGCACGCGCCAGGGATCCGTGTGCGTGAAGTCCTCGCGCCGGCCGTGCGTGTCGAGGAGGAACCGGTCCGCCTGCGCGATCTGGGCCTGGCGCCGGCGCAGGACCACCGACCCCTTGCGCCGTGCGGGATACGTCTGCGGCCCGGGGCCGTCCCCGGGCGCCTGGTGCTCTGGCATGGGACCACCCTACTGCCGGGGGCGCCGGAGGGCGGAGTCCCCCGCGGCCGCCCCCGAGGGCGGGTGTCAAGTCCGTGTCACCATCCGATAAAGATTCTTGCCACAACGGGCGCATCCCGCAGTGTGTCGCACGTAACATCCGCTAGTGTCGGGTGTCATGAGTACAGAAACGCCGGCGGCGTCTGACCAGCACGGACCCATCGTCAAGATGGCGGGCGTCAACAAGCACTTCGGCCGCCTGCACGTGCTGCAGGACATCGACCTCGAGGTGGCGCGCGGCGAGGTCGTCGTCGTCCTCGGCCCCTCCGGGTCCGGCAAGTCCACGCTGTGCCGCACGATCAACCGGCTGGAGACCATCGACTCCGGCGACATCTACATCGACGGCAAGCGCCTGCCCGAGGAGGGCAAGGCCCTGGCCCGGCTGCGCGCCGACGTCGGCATGGTATTCCAGTCGTTCAACCTGTTCGCCCACAAGTCCATCCTGGAGAACGTCACGCTCGGGCCGATGAAGGCCAAGGGCATGCGGAAGGCCGAGGCGGAGAAGCTGGCGATGTCGCTGCTGGAGCGCGTGGGCGTGGCGAACCAGAAGGACAAGATCCCCGCCCAGCTCTCCGGCGGACAGCAGCAGCGCGTGGCGATCGCGCGGGCCCTGGCCATGAAGCCCAAGGTCATGCTGTTCGACGAGCCCACCTCCGCCCTGGACCCCGAGATGATCCAGGAGGTCCTGGACACGATGGTCGGCCTGGCGCGCGAGGGCATGACGATGATCGTGATCACCCACGAGATGGGGTTCGCGCGCAAGGCGGCGGACCGCGTGGTGTTCATGGCCGACGGCCAGATCGTCGAGCAGGCCACCCCGCAGGAGTTCTTCACCCAGCCCCGGTCGGAGCGCGCCAAGGACTTCCTCGGCAAGCTCATCACCCACTGACCGGCACCCACCGGCCGAGAACCAACCAACCACCACTCGCGCCCCGGGCCGGAACGGCTCCCGGGCATCCGAAGAGGAGAAACACATGCGCACATCCCGTTACGCGTTCGGAGCGCTCGCCGCAGCGTCCGCCCTGGCCCTGTCCGCCTGTGGCGGCGGCGGTGGCGACGCCGGATCCGAGGGCGAGGGCGGCGGCGACGGCGTCCGCATCGGCATCAAGTACGACCAGCCCGGCCTGGGCTTCCAGGAGGGCAACGAGTTCACCGGGTTCGACGTGGACGTCGCCAAGTACGTCGCCGGGGAGCTCGGCTACGCGGAGGACCAGATCGAGTGGGTCTCCGCCCCCTCCGCCAACCGCGAGACGCTGCTGGAGACCGGCGCGGTCGACATGATCTTCGCGACGTACTCGATCACGGACGAGCGCAAGGAGCGCGTCGCGTTCGCCGGCCCGTACTTCGTCGCCGGCCAGGACCTGCTGGTCCGCGAGGACGACACGTCCATCAAGGGCCCCGAGGACCTCGAGGGCAAGAACCTGTGCTCCGTCACCGGCTCCACCTCCGCCCAGAAGGTCAAGGACGAGTACCCCGGCGTCAACCTCGTCGAGCAGGCCGGCTATGCCGACTGCCTGGGCCTGCTGGAGACCGGCGGCATCGACGCGGTCACCACGGACGACATCATCCTCGCCGGCCTGGCCGCGACCGAGGCGAACCAGGGCAAGTTCAAGGTCGTCGGCAACACGTTCTCCGAGGAGCGATACGGCGTCGGCCTGCCCAAGGAGAACGACGTCTGCGAGGACGTCAACGCCGCCATCGAGAAGATGATCGAGGAGGGCGCCTGGGAGCAGGCCCTGACCGCGAACACCGAGGGCACCGGCTACAAGCCGAACGCCGAGAAGAACCCGCCGACGCCGGACGCCTGCGCCTAGCGCCGCACGTCCGCCCGTGGGGGCCGGCCCGCCCGGCCCCCACGGACCACTCCGCACCCTAAGGAGCAGCCGTGAGTGGCTACCTGTCCCTCTGGGACCAGTACGGCCCCCAGATGCTGGCGGCGTTCTGGGCGAACCTGCAGCTGACGTTCTGGGCCGCGCTCGGCTCCCTCGTCCTCGGCACCGTGCTGGCCCTGATGCGCATCTCCCCCGTGCCCAGCTTCCGGGCCATCGGGACCTCGTACGTCAACATCTTCCGCAACACGCCCCTGACCATCATCCTGACGTTCGGCGTGCTGGTGCTCTTCGGCGTGTTCCGCCTCCAGCTCAGCGGCGACTTCCAGATGAACTTCTTCCAGATCGCGGTGCTGGGCCTGACCCTCTACCACTCCGCGTTCGTCTGCGAGGCCATCCGCTCCGGCGTCAACACCGTCCCCCTGGGCCAGGCGGAGGCCGCCCGGGCGATCGGGCTGAGCTTCCTGCCGGCGGCCCGGCTGGTGATCCTGCCGCAGGCCTTCCGCGGCGCCGTGGCCCCCCTGGGCAACGTGCTGATCGCGCTGACGAAGAACTCCACCGTCGCCGTCGCCGGCTCGGTGGCGGAGATCTCGGGCCTGATGAAGACGATGATCGAGTTCCGGGCCGACGTCGGGATCCTGATCTTCCTGACCGTGGCCATGTTCTTCGTCGTCGTGGTGATCCCCGTCGGCCTGCTGACCACCTACCTCTCCAAGAAGCTGGCGGTGTCCCGATGAGCGCCCAGTCCGTCCTCTTCGACGCCCCCGGGCCCGCCGCCCGGCGCCGCGTCCTGATCGTCAACGTCATCGGCGTCCTGCTGGTCCTCGCGCTGGTCGCCTGGGTCCTGAAGACCATGAACGACGCCGGCCAGCTCGACGCGGCCAAGTGGAGCGTCTTCGGCGAGGGCAGCGTCTGGAACGCCTACGTCCTCCCCGGCCTGCTGAACACGCTCAAGGCGGCCGTCGTGGCCATCGCCACGTCCCTGGTCTTCGGGTTCGTCTTCGGCGTGGGCCGGCTGTCCCACAACCGCGTGGTGAACTGGGTGAGCTCGGTCGTGGTCGAGTTCTTCCGCGCCGTGCCGGTCCTGCTGATGATGATCTTCTTCTGGATCTTCCTGGCCCGGGCCGCGGTCGTGGCGCCCTCCGACGCGCCGTTCGTCGCGGTCGTGCTCGGCCTGACCCTCTACAACGGCTCCGTGGTGGCCGAGCTGATCCGCTCGGGCGTCCACGGCCTGCCCAAGGGCCAGCGGGAGGCGGCGACGGCGATCGGCCTCACGCGCGGCCAGTCGCTGCGCAACATCGAGATCCCGCAGGCCCTGATCGCGATGCTCCCGGCGCTGATCAGCCAGTTCGTGGTGATCCTCAAGGACTCCGCGCTCGGCTCGATCATCAACTACAACGAACTGCTGTTCAACGCGAAGCTGGTCGGCACCGGCAACGCGAACGTGCTGCAGGCGCTCGTGGTCGCCGCGTTGGTCTTCATCCTGATCAACTTCGGGCTGACCCGGCTGGCCGAGCTCGTCGCGACGCGCCTGTCCAGCCGCCGCCACCTGAAGGTGCAGCAGGAGGCGCCGCTGCTGGTGGGCAAGGACGCGGCCGAGCCGGTCGACGACACGGCCGACGACGGCGCCTCCGGCCGGCGCTAGGCCGTCAGCCAGCGGGTGAGCGCGGCGAGGCACTCCCGCACGGCGTCGGCTTCGACGTGCTCGTCGTCGGTGTGGGCCAGCAGGGCGTCGCCGGGGCCGAAGTTCACGGCCGGGATCCCGAGTGCGGAGAAGCGGGCGACGTCCGTCCACCCGTACTTGGGCTTCGGCTCGGCCCCCACCGCGGCGACGAACGCCGCGGCGGCCGGATGCCGCAGGCCCGGACGGGCGCCCGGGGCGGCGTCCGTCCGCTCGACGTCGAAGCCGTCCAGCAGGTCCCGGACGTAGGCCTCCGCGTCGTCCACGGTCTTGTCCGGGGCGAACCGGTAGTTCACCTCGACCTCGCACGCGTCGGGGATGACGTTGCCGGCCACGCCGCCGGCGATCCGCACCGCGTTCAGGGACTCGCGGTAGGCCAGCCCGTCCACGTCCACCGTCGCCGGCTCGTGGGCTGCGAGCCGGGCGAGGATGGGCGCCGCCGCGTGGATCGCGTTCTCCCCCATCCACGCGCGCGCCGAGTGGGCGGCCAGCCCCCGCGTGCGGACCAGGAAGCGCGACGTGCCGTTGCAGCCGCCCTCGACGGTGCCGTGCGTGGGCTCGAGCAGCACCGCGAAGTCCCCGGCCACCAGCTCGGGGCTGTTCGCTACCAGGCGCCCGAGCCCGGACTTGGCGGCCTCGACCTCCTCGTGGTCGTAGAAGACGTAGGTGACGTCCCGGTTCGGCTCCGTCAGGGACGCGGCAAGCGCCAACTGCACCGCGACCCCGCCCTTCATATCGGTGGTGCCGCGCCCGTACAGCCGGTCGCCGTCCCACGCGGACGGGACCGTCCCGAGCGAGCCCGGCACCGTGGGCAGCGGCACCGTGTCCAGGTGCCCGGCAAGCACGACGCGCTCGGGCCGCCCGAGGCGGGTGCGGGCGACGACGGCGTCGCCGTCGCGGTGGACCGCCAGGTGCGGAAGCCCCCGCAGCACGGCCTCGACGGCGTCCGCGAGCGGCCCCTCGCCGCCGGAGACGGACTCGATGTCCACGAGCGCGGCAGTCAGCTCGGCGACGTCGCCGGCCACCGGGAGGCGCGCGGCGAGGGGGCGGGCGGGCAGGGGCGGCACGGCATCCGGGGAAGTCACCGGACCAGCGTAGCGCGGCCGGCCGCCGGTACCATGGGGTCATGACTTCCCCTGCCACCGAGCACGCCCCTGCCCAGAACAACGCGGTCCGCACGGCCGCCGGCATCGGCCTGGCCACCCGCGCCGCCGATGGCTCCGTCCTCGACGTCTGGTTCCCCGCGCCCGTGCTGGGCACGCTGGCCGACGCGCCGAAGGTCGACGGCGAGCTGGCCGCGGCCGCCGCGGACGATGCCGACCGGGGCACGACCCAGGAGGTCGTGCGCCTGGAGATCGACCTCGACGTCGCCCCCGCCGACACGTGCGACGCCTGGCTGCGCCTGCACCTGCTCTCGCACCGCCTGGTCGCGCCGAACAGCCAGAACCTCGACGGGATCTTCGGGCTGCTGACCAACGTCGTGTGGACCTCCCAGGGCCCGTGCCCGGTCGACGGCTTCGAGCTCATCCGGCTCAAGCTGCGCCGCCGCGGCCCGCTGGCCGTCTACGGCGTCGACAAGTTCCCGCGCATGGTGGACTACGTCGTGCCCGCCGGCGTCCGCATCGGCGACGCCGACCGCGTGCGCCTCGGGGCGCACCTGGCGTCCGGCACCACCGTCATGCACGAGGGCTTCGTGAACTTCAACGCCGGCACGCTGGGCTCCTCGATGGTCGAGGGCCGCATCTCGGCGTCCGTCGTCGTCGGCAACGGCTCCGACGTCGGCGGCGGCGCCTCGATCATGGGGACCCTCTCCGGCGGCGGCAAGGAGAAGATCACCATCGGCGAGCGGGTCCTGCTCGGCGCGAACTCCGGCGTCGGCATCTCGATCGGCGACGACTGCGTGGTCGAGGCCGGGCTCTACGTCACGGCCGGTTCGCGGGTCGAGGTCTCGGGCAAGACCGTCAAGGCGCTCGAGCTCTCCGGCGTGCCGAACCTGCTGTTCCGCCGCAACTCGACCACCGGGGCCATCGAGGCCCTGCCGCGGGAGGGGCAGACCGTGGAGCTGAACACGGCCCTGCATGCCAACTAGCCCGCACGACCGCGTCTTCGCCCTGTCCTCCGGCCGCGGCCGGGGGGCGGGGCGCTCGCATGGGCGGCGGCGCCGCCGACTGCGCGGGGCGTTCGCCCTGCTGCTGGCCGCCGTCGTCGTCTCCGGCGGCGTCTGGGCCGTCTCCGTGTTCCTGGACCGGGAGCAGGTCCTCGTCCGGGAGCGGTGCACCGCCGTCGTCGGCTCGGAGACGCACGACCTCGCGCCCGACCAGGCGCACCACGCCGCCCTCATCGCGGCCGTGTCGGTCCGCCGGGGCATGCCGGCCCGCGCGGCGACGATCGCCATCGCGACCGCCGTGCAGGAGTCGAAGCTGCGCAACATCGACTACGGCGACGACGCCGGCCCGGACTCGCGCGGGCTGTTCCAGCAGCGCCCGTCCCAGGGCTGGGGCACGCAGGAGCAGGTCATGGACCCGCTCTACGCGGCCAACCGCTTCTACCAGGAGCTCGCAAAGTTCGACTACCGGTCCATGCCCGTGACCGAGGCGGCCCAGAAGGTCCAGCGCAGCGCCTACCCCGACGCCTACGCCGACCACGAGCCCGAGGGCCGCGCCTACGCCTCCGCCCTGACCGGCCACTCCCCCGCCGCCCTGAACTGCACGCTGCGCCGGGCGGACGCGCCCGGCGACCCCGCGGCCACGGCGGCGGCCCTCGAGGCCGCCTTCGGGGACCTCGGGACCAGCGTGGACGGGAACACCGTCACCGTGCCCGCCGACGGCACGCTCGGGTGGGCGGTCGCCCAGTGGGCCGTCGCCAGCGCGGCCGAGCAGCGGATCGCGTCCGTGGGCCACTCCGGGCTGGTCTGGAGCCGGGCCGAGGACCAGTGGGTGCCGGGCCCGACCGAGCCGCGCTCCGTCGTCGTGACCCTCGCCCGGGCCTCCGGCGAGGGCTAGAGCATCTCCACGATCGGGCCCATGTAGCTGAGGAACAGGTCGCGGTCGCCGTTGAGCGACTGGTCGAGGATCACCGTGTGCGGCTCGACGAACCAGGCCCGCGGCTCGGCCAGCGGCAGCTCGATCAGGGTCAGTTCCACGGGCCGCTCCCCGTCCCGCTCGGGCGCGAACCGGCGCTCGGCGAGCATCTCCTCCAGCACCTGGAGGTTCTCGTGGGCCTCCTCCGAGCGGGCCAGGGCGCCGTACTCGAACGCGCGCTGCCGCGCCCACGCAGTCGCGCTGCCGTAGTGGGCGCGCATCAGGCGCTGGAGCGTGGGCGAGTCGTCGAACGAGGCGAACGGCGGGGGCTCGACCTCGCCGTCGTCGGCGGGCCCCTGCCGGATCAGCCGCTGCCACCAGTCGTGCCACTCCTGGCGCAGCTCCGCCTGGGCCGAGTGCGGGATCTCGGCGGCGGCCGCGGGCTTCACGTGCGGCGCCAGCGGGCACACCACGGGCGGCACGGGGTGCTGGATGTCCGCGAGGTCCCGAAGGTACAGGGCCATGAGCATCTGTCCGTGGGTCCCGGCCGAGACCTTCCAGCCGTCTCCGGTGCGCACATACATCCGCCGGCCCCTCCTCGTCAGCGTGGTGTCTCCGGCGCCGGTGCGGGACGCCGGGCCCCCTCCTCAAGGGTAAACCCGTCCCCGCCCCGGCGCACCCGTCCGTCCCGTCCCCCTTTTAACGCCGTCGGCGGCCGCCCCACGGGGGACGGCCGCCGACGGCGGGTGCGGCACCGCGGTGCCCGGGCGGGCCCGGAGGAGGACCGCGGGGTCCGGACCTAGTTCTGCGGGTACCGGCGCTCGCCCTCGCCCACGTACACCTGGCGCGGGCGGCCGATCTTCAGCCCCGGGTCCTGGATCATCTCGCGCCACTGCGCGATCCAGCCGGGGAGGCGGCCGATGGCGAACAGCACCGTGAACATCTTCTCCGGGAAGCCCATGGCCTTGTAGATCAGGCCGGTGTAGAAGTCGACGTTCGGGTACAGCTTGCGCTCGATGAAGTAGTCGTCCGCGAGGGCCTTCTCCTCGAGGCGCATGGCGATCTCGAGCAGCTCGTCGTTGCCGCCGACCTTGCCGAGGATGTCGTGCGCGGTCTGCTTGATGATCTTGGCGCGCGGGTCGTAGTTCTTGTAGACGCGGTGGCCGAAGCCCATCAGGCGGACGCCGTCCTCCTTGTTCTTCACCTTCTCCATGAAGTCCTCGGGCTTGATGCCCTGGGCCTGGATGGTGCGCAGCATCTTCAGGACGGCCTCGTTGGCGCCGCCGTGGGCGGGGCCGAACAGGGCGTTGATGCCGGCGGAGACGGAGGCGAACATGTTGGCGTTCGACGAGCCGACGAGGCGGACCGTCGAGGTCGAGCAGTTCTGCTCGTGGTCCGCGTGCAGGATCAGCAGCAGGTCCAGGGCGCGGACCATGTCCTCGTCCAGCTCGTACGGCTCGGCGGCGATGCCGAAGTTCAGCCGCATGAAGTTCTCCACGAGGTTCATGGAGTTGTCCGGGTACAGCAGGGCCTGCCCGACGGACTTCTTGTGCGCGTAGGCGGCGATGACCGGCATCTTGGCCAGCAGGCGGATGGTGGACAGCTCCACCTGCTCCTCGTTGAACGGGTCCAGGGAGTCCTGGTACCAGGTCGAGAGGGCCGACACGGCCGAGGACAGCACGGGCATCGGGTGCGCGTCGCGCGGGAACCCGTCGAAGAAGCCCTTGAGCTCCTCGTGCAGGAGCGTGTGCCGGCGGATCTTCTGGTCGAATTCCTCCAGCTGGCTCGGGGTCGGCAACTCGCCGTAGATCAGCAGGTAGGAGGTCTCCAGGAACGAGGAGTTCTGCGCCAGCTGCTCGATCGGGTACCCGCGGTAGCGGAGGATCCCGGCGTCGCCGTCGATATAGGTGATCGCGGACTTGGTGGCCGCGGTGTTCATGAAGCCGGGGTCGTAGGTGACCGTCCCCGTGGACTTCAGCAGCTTGGCGACGTCGAAGCCGTTGTTGCCTTCGACGGCCGGGACGACCGGAAGCTCGAGCTCGGTGCCGTTATACGCGAGCCGGGCAGACTGGGGAGCCGTCATGTTTTCTCCTCACCCGTGGACGGATGCTCTTCCTACAAAGCAATAATCAAGGCCACGCTACCGCCAGCGCGGGGCCCGCCACTAATCCGGGGAACCCGGCTCAGGCGGATGTGACGCCCGCGAGCCGCTCCACGGCGGCGTCGACCCGCTCGTCGGCGGCCGTCAGCGCCACGCGGACGAAGCCCTCGCCGGCCTCCCCGTAGAAGCTTCCCGGCCCGACGACGATGCCGAGCCCGGCGAGCCGGCCCACGGTGGACCACGTGTCCTCCCCGGCCGTCGCCCACAGGTAGAGCCCGGCCTCCGAGTGCCGCACGTCGAGCCCGAACGCGGCCAGGGCGGGCAGCAGGCGCTCCCGCCGGGAGCGGTACAGGTCCTTCTGCGCCGCCACGTGAGCCTCGTCGCCCAGGGCGGCGCGCATGGCCTCCTGGACGGGCCGGGGCACGATCATCCCCGCGTGCTTGCGGTTGTTGACGAGGTTCGGCATCAGGTCCGGGGCGCCGGCGACGAACGCGGCCCGGTAGCCGGCCACGTTGGACTGCTTGGACAGCGAGTACACGCTCAGCAGGCCGTGGTGGTCGCCGCCGGAGACGGCGTCCTCCAGGATGCCGGGCACGCCGGACTCCCACGGGCCCCAGCCGAGCTCGGCGTAGCACTCGTCGGAGGCCACGACGGCGCCGATGGCGCGCGCGTCGGCGACCAGCGCCGCGAGCTCCGCCGTCGTCCGCACGATCCCCGTGGGGTTGCCGGGCGAGTTGGTCCACACGAGCCGGACGCGCGAGCGCACCGTCTCGGGCAGCTCGTCGAGGCTGTCCGCCGCGACGGCCTGGGCGCCGGCCAGCCGGGCGCCGATGTCGTAGGTCGGGTAGGCGACGACCGGGCGCACGACGACGTCGCCCGGGCCGAGCCCCAGCAGCAGCGGCAGCCACGCGACCAGCTCCTTGGACCCGACGGTCGGCATGATGTGCTCGGGGTCCAGGCCGGGCGTGTTGCGCCGCCGCGCGTACCAGTCGGCGATCGCCTCGCGCAGCGCCGGCGTCCCGTGCGTGGTCGGGTAGCCGGGGGCGTCCGCGGCGTCGCGCAGCGCGCGCCGGACGACGTCGGGCGTCGGGTCCACCGGGGTGCCGATGGACAGGTCCACCGTCCCGCCGGGGTGGGCGGCGGCCCGCTCGCGGTACGGGCGCAGCGATTCCCAGGGGTAGTCGGGCAGCGTCAGCATGCGCGCCGCTAGTCCTGGTTCTGCGGGGGCAGCACGGAGACCAGCGGGTGGTCGGTGTGCGTGTTGCCGACCTTCGCGGCGCCGCCGGGCGAGCCGAGCTCGTCGAAGAACTCCACGTTGGCCTTGTAGTAGTCGGCCCACTCGTCGGGGACGTCGTCCTCGTAGTAGATCGCCTCCACCGGACACACGGGCTCGCACGCGCCGCAGTCGACGCACTCGTCCGGGTGGATGTACAGCGAGCGTTCACCCTCGTAGATGCAGTCGACCGGGCATTCCTCGACGCAGGCCTTGTCCTTCACGTCTACGCACGGCTGGGCGATGATGTACGTCACGGTACCCGGTGCCTTCCTTCGCTGGGTGGTTCGCGCCCCGGGGCGGGGCCCTGTCCTTCCGCACCAGCTTAGTCCTTTCCGGGCCGGTGCCGGGCCCCGGCTGGCGCCGCGCTACGATCGGCGCATGGCCGGGGACTTCTTCGCGGGGCTGCCGCACGGGACGCGGATCGTGGTGCGCTACCGGCGCCGGGCGGACGACGGCGGCGCCCCGCTGACCGACGCCCTCGGCGAATTCGAGGGCCGCGACGGCCCCGAGGTAGCCATCCGGACGCGCTCCGGCCTGGTCCGCGTGCCCGTAGCGGACGTCACGCACGCCAAGCGCGTGCCGCCGCCCCCGGCGCGCCGGGCCCGCTAGCCCTCCCGGTCGGGGCCGCCGTCCGGGCCCCGGCGCCCGGCCCCGCCCTGCCGCTCCCCCGTCGCGGTGCCCCCGCGGGCCCGGCGGGCCGCGTCCGGCCCGGCCTTGCGCACGGTCGGGATGCGGTCGGTGTCGGCCACGGGGGCGGTGGCCTCCGGCAGGTGCTGCCCGGGAACGGTCCCCTCCGGGACGTCGGCGGCGTGCGGGCCGGCCTCGAACGCCGTGCGCGGCCCGCGCCTCAGGTCCTCCGCGATGCGCCCGGTGACGTACCGGACGGTGTCCTGCTCGTGCACCGGCGGCGTGGGCAGCCGGTCCAGGCGCCGCCCGTCCCCGCCGTGCGGCGCGCCCGCGGGCCTCCGGCCGGCCCCGGCTCGGCCACCTTCCGCGCGGTGCCCGGCCGGTCCGGGGCGGCGGGCCGCCGCGGCGTCCCCGTCGCCGCCCCCGGGCGCGGGCTCCTCGACGGAGTCCGGGAGGCGGCGCAGCCGCGGCAGCGGCGAGAGCATGAGCGGCACGACGGCGGCGCCCGCGCCCGCGACGCCGATCCACAGGGCCGGGCCGAGCCCGGCCACCTCGCCCAGGAGGCCGCCCAGCAGCGAGGCCAGCGGGAGCACGCCCCAGACCAGGAACCGGATGGAGGCGTTCATCCGCCCCATGAGCCGCGGCGGGCAGATCCGCTGGCGCATGCTCACCTGGATGATGTTGTAGACCAGCACGCCGACGGTCATCACGAACATCGCCCCGGCCAGGACCAGGAAGCCGTCCAGCGTGCCGCCGGCCAGCAGGGACAGCGGGAAGCCCGCCATGCCGGCCACCGTCAGCGCGATGCCGATCGGAAGCGACGGCCCCTCGCCGACGCGCTCCGCGAACCAGGGGGTCACGGCCGCGGCGATCAGGCCGCCCACCGCGCCCGTGGAGTAGACGAGGCCGAGGTGCAGCCCCTCGAGGTCGAGCGTGCGCAGGGCCAGGACCGGCAGGAGCGTGAAGACGATCGTCGAGAAGAAGTTCACGATGGCCGTGCTCAGGGCGATCGGCCGGATGAGGCGGTGCCGGAGGACGTAGGCCAGGCCCTCGCGGATGTCGGCGACCAGGTGTCCGCGCTCGCGCGCCGCCGGGACCTCGCGGTCGCGGACCCGCCACAGGCACGCGGCCGAGACCAGGTAGCCGATGGCCTGCCCGATGAACAGGACCGGGGCGGCCAGGACGGCCAGCAGCGCGCCGCCGACGGCGGGGCCGGCCAGGCGCGACACCTGGCCGGTGGCCTCGAGGCGGGCGTTCGCGTCCGAGATCCGGTCCCGGTCCACCAGGTGCGGGATGTAGGACTGGTAGGAGACGTCGAAGAACACGTTGGACAGCCCGACCACGAACGCGACCAGCACCAGGTGCCACAGCTCCATGGCGCCCGTGAACCAGAGGACGGGAACGGCCAGCATCGCCGCGGCGCGGACCAGGTCCGCCTGCATCATCACGGGGCGCTTCATCCAGCGGTCCACCCAGGCGCCGGCCGGCAGCCCGATCAGCAGGAACGCGGCCGTGTTGGCCGCCGTGAGCAGCCCGACCTCCCACTCGGTCGCGCCCAGCAGCACGACGGCCAGGACGGGCAGGGCCACGGCGCCCAGCTGGGCGCCGAACTGGCTCAGGGTCTGCCCCGTCCAGAAGACCAGGAAGTTCCGGCCCCCGGGCACGCGCCAGCGGGGCGCGGTGCGGTGGGTCCGGGGCCCGCCCCCGGCGGGCTCCCGGCCCCCCGGGAACGTGCGGGACCCGGAAGCGGCCATGGATTCCTTGCGATGCGATTTGACTTCGTCAATCAGTCCGGTTTTTTACCGTATGCTGAACATATGGCAACGGACGAGGAGCTGCAAGCACGCGCGCGCGCCCTGAGCTCGCCACTGCGGCTGCGGATCCTGCGGCTCTGCCTGCACAAGCCGCGCACCAACAAGGAGATCGCGGACGTCCTGGGCCTGAATCCGGCCACCTCCCTGCACCACGTCCGGACGCTCCTCGCCACCGGCTTCCTGGAGGCCGAACCGGCCCGGCGCGGCAACCGCGGCGCCAAGGAGGTGCCCTACAAGGCGACCCGGATGTCCTGGAACACGCGCCTGCCCGACGCCGCGCCGGTCCTGCTCGAGACGTTCCTGCAGGAGATCGACGGCCTCGCGCCCAACGAGATCCAGGTCCTGCGCGTGGGATTGAAGCTCACCGAGGCGGACCAGAAGGAGATGTTGGGGCGGATCCGCGAGGTCGTGTCGGAATACGCGCTGCGCCCGGCCGGCGACGGCGGCGTCGCCACGAGCCTGTTCATCGCGCACCACCTGGACCAGACCGCGGGCTGACGCCGCGGCCCGCGGCGGCGTCCGGGCCGCGGCGCCCGCCGCGGCGCTCGGGGGCGGTGCTACCGGCGCAGCGTCCGGGCCGCGAGGACGAGGGCGACGAGCGTGGTGACGACGATCCCGTACGTCCAGATCGCCCCGGCGAGGGCCGGGCCGGGCAGCGCGCCGAACCGGCCCAGGCCGACGACCATCCGGTTGAACTCGTCGAGGGACACCGCCGCGACGGCCGCGTAGGCGACGATCCCGGCCGCCCCGGCGACCCAGACCCGTTCGGCGTAGAGGGCCGCCAGCGTGCACAGGGCCCCGGCGAGCACGAGCGCGAACACCGCGCCCCACGGCACGGGGGTCGTCCCGACGTAGAGCAGCTGCCCGTGCAGCATCGTCCCGAGGACCGCCGCCAGCAGGCCGGCCAGCACGGCCGCGATGAGCCCCGTGAGAACGGCCAGGACGCCGCCGTCGTCGGCCATGGGGCTAGGCGCGCGCCCGGGCCCGGGCGGCCTTGAGGCGGTCGCTCGAGTTGAGGATCACCTTGCGGATGCGGATGGCCTCCGGGGTGATCTCCACGCACTCGTCCTCGCGCGCGAACTCGAGGGACTCCTCGAGCGTGAGCGTGCGCGGCGGCGTGAGGTTCTCGAAGGAGTCCGCCGTGGAGGAGCGCATGTTGGTGAGCTTCTTCTCCTTGGTGATGTTGACGTCCATGTCGTCGGCGCGCGAGTTCTCGCCGACGATCATGCCCTCGTACACCTCGGAGGTCGGCTGCACGAAGAACGTGCCGCGCTCCTGGAGGTTGATCATCGCGAACGGCGTCACGACGCCGGCACGGTCGGCCACCATGGAGCCGTTGGTGCGGTACTCGATCTCCCCGGCCCACGGCTCGTAGCCGTCGGCGAGGGAGGCCGCGATGCCGGACCCGCGGGTCTCGGTGAGGAAGCGCGTGCGGAAGCCGATCAGGCCGCGGGCCGGGACCGTGAACTCCATGCGGACCCAGCCGGTGCCGTGGTTGGTCATGTTGACCATGCGGCCCTTGCGGGCGGCCATGAGCTGGGTGACGGAGCCGAGGTACTCCTCGGGCACGTCGATGGTCATGCGCTCCATCGGCTCGTGGACCTTGCCGTCGACGGTGCGGGTGACGACCTGCGGCTTGCCCACGGTGAGCTCGAAGCCCTCGCGGCGCATCTGCTCCACGAGGATCGCCAGCGCCAGCTCGCCGCGGCCCTGGACCTCCCACGCGTCCGGGCGCTCGGTCGGCAGCACGCGCAGGGACACGTTGCCGATGAGCTCCTTGTCGAGGCGGTCCTTGACCTGGCGGGCGGTGACCTTGGCGCCCTTGACCTTGCCGGCCAGCGGGGAGGTGTTGATGCCGATGGTCATCGAGATGGCCGGGTCGTCGACGGTGATCAGGGGCAGCGGCCGCGGGTTCTCGAGGTCGGTGAGCGTCTCGCCGATCATGATGTCCTCGATGCCGGCGACGGCGACGATCTCGCCCGGGCCGGCGGACTCGGCCGGGACGCGCTCCAGGCCCTTGGTGGCGAGCAGCTCGGTGATCTTGACCTGCTTCAGCTCGCCGTCGCGGCGGGCCCACGCGACCTGCTGGCCCTTGCGCAGGGTGCCGTTGAAGATGCGCAGCAGCGCGAGGCGGCCCAGGAACGGGGAGGCGTCGAGGTTGGTCACGTGCGCCTGCAGGACCTCCTCCGGGTTGTAGGAGGGGGCCGGGACGTGCTCCATGATCGTGGCGAACAGCGGCTCCAGGTCCTCGGAGTCCGGCAGCGCGCCGTCGCCCGGCTGCGTGAGCGACGCGCGCCCGGCCTTGCCGGAGGCGTAGACCACCGGCACGTTCAGCACGGAGTCCAGGTCCAGGTCCGGGACCTCGTCGGACAGGTCGGAGGCGAGGCCCAGGAGCAGGTCCATGGCGTCGGAGACGACGCCGTCGATGCGCGCGTCCGGGCGGTCGGTCTTGTTCACGACCAGCACGACGGGCAGCTTCGCGGCGAGGGCCTTGCGCAGCACGAAGCGCGTCTGCGGCAGCGGGCCCTCGGAGGCGTCGACGAGCAGCACGACGCCGTCGACCATCGACAGGCCGCGCTCGACCTCGCCGCCGAAGTCGGCGTGGCCGGGGGTGTCGATGACGTTGATGGTGATGGTCTTGCCCTGGGCGGCGGGGCCGGAGTAGAACACGGTGGTGTTCTTGGCGAGGATGGTGATGCCCTTCTCGCGCTCGAGCTCGCCCGAGTCCATGACGCGTTCGCCGGTGTCCCCGTGGGTGGAGAACGCACCGGTCTGCGAGAGCATCGCGTCGACCAGGGTCGTCTTGCCGTGGTCGACGTGCGCCACGATGGCGACGTTGCGGAGGTCTTCGCGCAGGGCGGTGGTGATCTCAGTCATGGGAGGATTGGGACTCGCTTCCGTGGGGGCAGTCTGGCGCGGACGCGCCGGGGCCGACGCTGGGCCCAAGAATCAATTCTACCGCCAGCGTCAACTCGCGCGCGACGTGGCGCTGGACACAGGGCGCGCAGGCGACGGCGGCGCCGCCTCCGCGGCGCGGCGGCCGGATGCCAGGAAGCGGCACCGGGACCGAACCCGGTGCCGCCTCCTCCCCCGAGGCCGCCGGGGCGACAGGGCGCCCCGGCCGTCTGTGGGCGCGGGGCCGGAACCCCGCCGCCGGGCCCTCCTAGGAGGCGCCCGCCTCATCCAGGAGGCGGCGCCGCTCCTCCCGGCGCTGGCGCTGCTCGCCCGGCTCCGGAACGGGGGCCGCCGCCAGCAGGCGCTGGGTGTAGGGGTCCTCCGGCGCGTGGAGCACGCGGCGGGTCGGACCGAACTCGACCATCTGTCCGTCCTTCATGACCAGCACCGAGTGCGCCAGCTGGTCGACGACGGCCAGGTCGTGGCTGACGAACAGGCACGCGAACTCGAAGCGCTCCTGCAGGTCGGCGAGCATCTCCAGCACGGCCGCCTGGACGGAGACGTCCAGCGCGGACGTGGGCTCGTCGGCGATGAGCAGTTCCGGTTCCAGGCTGAGCGCGCGGGCGATGCTGACGCGCTGGCGCTGGCCGCCGGAGAGCTCGTGCGGATAGCGGTTGACGACGCTGCGGGGCAGCCGCACCGCGTCCAGCAGCTCCTCGGCCCGCCGCAGCTGCGTGCGCCGGTTGCCGCGCCGGTGCACGACGAGCGGCTCGACGATGCAGTCGCCGATCGGGAAGCGGGGGTTCAGCGACGCCGCCGGGTCCTGGAAAACGACGCCGATCCGCTCGCGGGCCGTCCGGGCGGCCCTGCCCCGGAGGGCAGCCAGGTTCTGCCCGTGGACCCGCAGTTCGCCGGACGCGACCGGCAGCAGCCCGAGCACGGCCTTCGCGACCGTGGACTTGCCGGAGCCGGACTCGCCGACGATCCCGAGGATCTCCCCGGGGAAGGCCTGGAAGGAGACCCCCTCCACCGCGCGGAACGTCTTGCCCCGCATGGAGTACTCGATGACCAGGTCGCGGGCCTCGAGCACGGGCCGGCGGTCGGCCTCTGGAGTGGCCTCGGGCGCCTCCCCGGCTTCGTCGTCGTGGCGGCCCTTGCCCAGGTGGGGGACGGCGGCGAGGAGCTTCTGCGTATAGGGGTGCTGTGGGTGGTTCATCACCTGGTCGGCGGTGCCCGTTTCGACCAGGCGGCCCTGGAGCATGACGGCGACCCGGTCCGCGATGTCGGCGACGACGCCCATGTTGTGCGTGATCAGCAGGATGCCCGCATCGAGGCGGTCCCGCAGCTCGCGCAACAGGTCCAGGATCTCGGCCTGCACGGTGACGTCCAGGGCCGTCGTCGGCTCGTCGGCGATGATGACGGTCGGGTCGCAGGAGATCGCCATGGCGATGACGATGCGCTGGCGCTGTCCCCCCGAGAACTGGTGCGGGTACTGCTTGATGCGCCGGGCCGCGTCGGGGATGCCCACCGTCTCGAGCAGCCCGACGGCCCGCCGCCGCGCGTCGTCGCCGTACGCGATGCCGTGCAGCTCGAGCGACTCGGTGAGCTGGTCCTCCACGGTCAGCACCGGGTTCAGCGCCGTCATCGGCTCCTGGAAGACCATGGCGATCTTCGTCGCGCGCATGGCGCGCACCTTGGCGGGGGCCAGCGTGACGACGTCGACGCCGTCGACCTCGGCCCGCCCGGTCACCCGCGCGTTGCCGGGCAGCAGCCCCATGGCCGCGGTCGAGGTAACCGACTTGCCGGACCCGGACTCTCCGACCAGCGCGACGACCTCCCCGGGCCGGACCTCCAGCGACAGCCCCTTGACCGCGTGGACGTCCTCGAACTCGGTCTGGAAGACGACGTCGAGGTCCTCGAACCGCAGGGCCGGCGCCGCGGCCGCCGGGGCGTCCGTGTGCACTTCGCATTCCAGGCTCATCGCTTGGCCTTCCTGTCCTTGAGGGTGGCCATGCGCCGCTTCTTGCGCCCGCCCTGCCGGGGGTCGAACGCGTCGCGCAGGCCGTCGCCGATGAAGTTCACGCTGAGGGCGATCGCCAGGATGATGACGCCCGGCCACCAGAACAGCCACGGCCGGTTGGTGAACGCGTTCTGGTACTGGCTGATGAGCAGGCCCAGGGAGGAGTCCGGGGGCTGCACGCCGAAGCCGAGGAAGCTCAGTGACGTCTCGAGCAGGATCGCCGCGGCGATGGCGAACGTCGCGTTCACCACGATCACGCCGACCGTGTTCGGCAGCAGGTGCCGGAAGATGATGCGTCCGGGTCCCGCCCCCATGGCCTGCGCGGCCGCCACGAAGTCCCGCTCCCGCAGCGAGAGGATCTCGCCGCGGACGAGCCGGGCGAGGCCGGTCCAGGTGACCAGGCCCAGCACGACGCCCAGGGCCACGACGTTCGAGCCCCCCGCGATACGGCCGAGAACGGCCGCCAGGACGAGCAGCGGGATCACGATGAACAGGTCCGTCACGCGCATCAGGACGGCGTCGATCCATCCCCGGTAGTAGCCCGACACGGCGCCGATCACGGAGCCGATGGCCGTGGCCACCAGGCCCACGAGCAGCGCGATGATCAGGGACTGCTGCGTGCCGCGCATGACCAGCGCGAAGTAGTCCTTGCCGACGGAGTCCTGCCCGAACGGATGCTCGCCCCAGACGAGGCCCGCTCCCCCGAGCCAGGTGGGAACGACGCTGAGGGTCGGGACGCCGCCGTCCACGACGAGCCCGGCCTGCGTGTACTCCTGGTCCCACCAGCCGGGGATCCCGGCGAAGCCGATCGAGGAGAAGGCGAGGATGGTGATCACCGCGAGCACGCCGGTGGAGACCATGGCGCCGCGGTGCGCGAAGAAGCGGCGCCGGACCAGCTGCCCCTGGCTCAGGGACCTCTCGGTGGTGGAGCGGAGTTTGGCGTCCTCGACCTCGGCCAGCGACGCGAGTTCCATGTCGTTGTGGAGACGCGGATCGTCGGGCTCCGCGTGCCGCCCGGTCTGCATGATGTGCGTCATACCCTGATCCTTGGGTCGAGAATGGCGTAGAAGATGTCGGCCAGCATGTTGAACAGCACGGCCGCTGTCCCGGTCACCAGGAAGAAGGCCATCACCGGGGCGGGGTCGACCGCCCGCAGGCCCGTGAGGAACAGCTCGCCCATGCCCTTCCAGCCGAAGACCTGCTCCGTGATGACGGCGCCGCCGATGAGGTTGGCGAAGTCGAACGCGGCAATCGTCGCGATGGGGATCAGCGCGTTGCGGAACGCGTGCTTGAGGATCACGGTGCGCTCCGACAGGCCCTTGGACCGCGCGGTGCGGATGTAGTCCTGCTGCCCGACCTCGAGCATCGAGGACCGCGTGTACCGCGAGTAGCTGGCCAGGGAGATCACCGCGAGCAGGAGCGTGGGCAGCAGCAGCTGCGCGCCCTTGTCCAGGAACTGCTCCCAGAACGTGCCGTCGAAGTTCGGCGTCTCGGACCCGATGGTGGAGATCGGCCGCGGCTTCAGCTCCAGGAACCCGGGCCAGGCCCGGAACAGGTGGTCGAGGACCGTCAGGAAGGCAATGGTCAGCGACGTCACGGTGGAGGCGATCAGGGCCCGCGTCCGCACGTGTCCGCCCCAGATCCGTGCCGCCGCGATCGGAACGCCGACGACGGGGATGACGAGCACGAGCAGGAGCCACCACGACGGGTCCTGCAGTGGCCCGAACACCGCCCAGTAGGCGATGGCGCCGATGGCCCACGTGACGCCGACGGGAATCAGCACCCGGCGCTCGCGCAGGCCCGCCGTCATGATCGTGGCGGACAGGCCGACGGCCGCGCCCAGCACGAGGATGGGTCCGTAGCCCAACTGCGGGAAGCGGTAGAAGTTGAGCCAGTCGAGGTACGGCAGCGCCACGCCGACGAAGGCGGCGGTCGCGGCGAACGTGATCAGGCGGCGCCGGAGGCTCCCGGCCAGGAACACCTGGACGAGGAACCCCGCCAGCAACGCGATGAGGACGATCTGGCCCGGCGGGAAGCCGGGTTCCCGGAGCCAGTCGTTGTATCCGATCGCCAGGTACTCCTTGAAGAGCACGGCGGCCCAGAACACCGGGAGCGAGAAGAAGAGGAAGGTCAGGAACGTCACCGAGTAGTCGAGCCCGGAGTACTGCCGGATGGCCGTGAGCAGCCCGATCAGGATGCCGAAGATGGCGGCGAGCACGGTGGCGAGGAAGACCAGCCGCAGTGTGGAGGATGCGGCGTTGGCGAGCAGGTCGGTGACCTCCTGGCCCGAGCGGTTGGTCCCAAGGTCGCAGCGGAGGACGAAGCACTGGCCGACGCCCGTGAGCCACGTCCAGTAGCGCTGGTACCACGGCTGGTCCAGGTTCATGAAGTCGATGCGCCTGCGGATCAGCTCGTCGCGGTTTTCGGCGTTGCTTTCGCGCAGGTCCTGCAGCGGGTCCCCGGAGTTCACCACGAGGACGTACAGGAGGAGTGAGGCCCCGAACAGGATGATGACGGAGGCCCCGAGTCGGCGGAGGATGAATCTCAGCACTGTGGGTCTTGCCTTTCGAGCTGGCGGCCGCCTGTCGCGCCGCGGGGGCCCGGGTCTAGCCCGGGCCCCCGCGGTCGGACAGGCCGTCGCGAGGACGGGTCAGGGGGCCGCTACTCGGCGCGGACCCACTGGTGCGCGTTCCAGATGCTCTGGTTCTGGGTCGCGGTCTGCCGGACGTTCATGATGTCCGACCCGGCCCCCGTGACGCCCGGGTGCGCGAACAGCGGGATGACGGCGAGGTCCTCCCAGAGCAGCCGCTCGATCTCCTTCTGCTGCTCCTTGTGGACTTCCGGATCCATGCTGGTCACCAGCTTCTGCCACGCGGCGTCCACCTCCGGGTTGGAGTACTGCCCGTAGTTCTGCGGCTTGCCGGTGCCGTAGATGTTCTCGCCGGACGTGATCTGGCCGGAGCCGGCCCACGCGAACAGGGCGAGGTCGTAGTCGCCGTTGGGCAGCGTCTTGGTGAAGAACTCGCCGCTGCCGACGTCGGTGACCTTGAAGCCGGCCTCCTCGCACGAGGAGGTGATCAGGGAGACCTCCTGGGCGCGGCGCGGGTTCGGCGAGTTGTAGCCGATCCGCAGCTCCTGGCCCACCGCGTCCTGCTCCTCGAGGATCTGCTTCGCGCCCTCGACGTCGGCCTCGTCGTAGCTGCCGTCGTAGGCGGCCTCGGCGATCTCGTCGTAGTTGTCGTGGAACGGGAAGACCTCGCGCAGGTTCATGACCTCCGCCTCCGGGTTCACCGGCTTGATGAGGTTGTCCACGATCAGCTGGCGCGGAATGCACTTGGCCACGGCCTCGCGGAGCTCCCGGCTCTCGCCGAACGCGTTGCCCTCGGCGAAGTTGAAGTCCAGGTGCTCCCACGTCAGGGTGTCGCCCCGAAGCAGCTGGACCTGGTCGCCCAGCCCCTCGAGCTGCGAGACGGTATCGACCGTCGCCTGCGGGTCGACGACGTCGAGGTCGCCGTTCTCGAGCGCCTGGACGTGCGTGTCGGCCGCGGCGAAGCGGATCGTGATCTGCTTCGTGGCCGGCGGCGTGCCCCAGTACTCCTCGTTGGCGGTCAGCGTGATGGACTGGCCCGGCTCCCACGACTTGAAGACGTAGGGGCCGTTGGACAGCGCGAGCTCCGGGTCGGGCAGCTTGCCGGGCGCGGTGTCCCAGCCGGTGTTCCAGAAGTCCGCGGCCTTCTTCAGGGCCTGGGCGTCGCCCTCGCGGGCCGCCTGCACGAACTCCTCGACACTGAGGCCGCCCTGCTCGGCCACCACGTGGGCCGGGTGCAGCAGGAGCGTCTGGAGCTCCCAGTCCGGGTTGGGCTCCGCGTAGGTGACCGTGAACTCCTTGGAGTCGGGCGCCCCCTCCGGCCCCTTCGGGATGTCGTCGCCCAGGTCCGCGGACACGGAGTTGAAGATGGGCTTGCCGCCGACTGCCAGGTTGGCGTTCTGATGGGCCCACGCCAGCACCGCGTCGGCGGTGGTGACCGGGGTGCCGTCGGACCACTTGGCGTCCGGGTTGATCGTGTACTTGATCGTCAGCGGGTCCTCCGAGGTGACCTCGTAGGAGCCCACCTCCTCGTTCGTGTGGACCTCGCCGTCCGTCCCGAAGTAGGAGAAGTTCTGCTGCATCCGGTCGACGACGATCGAGTTGTACGTGCTGTACGCCTCGGGCGTGAAGCCGTTGTAGCTGGTGAATTCGTCCTCGCCGACCGAGTAGCTGATGGTGTCGTCCTTGGTCTGGACGTCGCCGAGGTCCGCGTAACCGGAGTTCTCCGGCTCCACCGTGAACCGGCCCTGGCCCTGGGCCTGGTCCTGGCCCTGCTCGGACTGCTGCGTCTCCCCCGGTCCGCCGGGTGAGCACGCGCTCACGGCCAGCGTCAGTGCGGCGCCGAGCGCCACGGCCTTCGAAACACGCTTGAAACGCATTCCGCCTCCTCAAAAGCAAGTGTGGGTTTCTCTTGGATGGCACCCGGTGTGGGCCGGGTCGGCGACACCACCGGGAGTGGCGCGCTTCACATTCACCTTATCGGGCGATCCCGCGCTTGGATATAAAAATCACGTTTCAGATCACGTCGTTACTGAGTCGAAACTTTAGGTGAGGTAGGTCACTTTCCGCCGCTCGATGACCGCGATGGCGCGGATCCGCGGAAATCAAGGGTTTCTTTCACGCCGGAGGGGCGGCAGGGCGGCACCACGTTACCGATTGGTATTCACCGAGCAGTCCGAAGAAATATTCTCCGTCTTGGGCGTGTCGCGCCGACGACCTTCCCCCGGGGCGCGGTGGGCCCCAAACAGGGCGTCGAGGTCCGGCGGCCGATAGTCCGGTCCCTTCACGGCCTTCCCGTTCCCGGCGGGCTCCTTGGTCATGTTGGACGCGTGGATCGCGTCGGTCACGCGGTCGAGGTCGATCCCGAAGTGCAGGGCCGAGCCGTAGACGACGTAGGCCAGGTCGCCCAGCGCGTCGGCGATCCCGACGAGGTCGCCGGCCTCCACGGCCTCGCGCAGCTCCCGGGCCTCCTCCTCGATGAACTCGCACCGGCGGACGGCGCCCTCGGGGGCGGGCTCGGGAACCGTGCGCACGTCGGCGCCGACGCGCCCGTGGAACTCCCGCACCTGTCGGGCGAGCCGGGACGGCCCCGCGGGAGCGTCCACGCCGCCTTCGGGCGGCCCCGCTGCGGCGCCGCCGTCGCCCTCCCCCGCGCCGCCGCGGCGGGCGCTAGCCACGCTCGACGACGGCGGCCAGGCGGTCGATCGACTCCCGCAGCATCTCGCACGTCGTGGCGCGGGCCCGGCGCAGGCGCTTCTCGTCGGCCAGGTGCGTCCAGTCGTAGGTGTGCGTCACCCGGGTGCGGCCGCCGTCCAGTGGCTCGAGGTCCCAGGCCCACTCCTGGCCGAACGGCTCCCCGCCCGGCTCCGAGGGGCGCCAGGCGATGCGCCGGGCCTCCTCGAACCCCACCACGTGGTTCTCGCGGTCCTGCCCGCTGGTCAGGGTCATGGTGAACGACTGTCCCGCCCCCGTGACGCGCTGGCCGGCCGGGGCCGCGGCGAGGTTGTCGTTGCCGTCCCACTCGGGCTGGCGGGCGGGGTCGGCGATGAGTTCGAAGATGGCGGCGGCGTCGGCGGCGACCTCGCGGGAGGCGCTGACGACGCGGGGCTCGGTGGTGTCCGTCATGGGCCTCAGTGAACCATCGCCGACGGCGGGGCTCCAATCGGGCGTGTGCCGGCGTCCGGAGCCGGAGCGCCGGCCAGCCACGTCACCGCCCCGCCGCCCGCTGCGGCCGTCGGCGACACCGTCCGCACCGACACCTTCGATCTCGCCGTGCTGGCGCGCGCCAGCCAGCAGGACGAGGTCATCGGCGAGATCGAGGTCTACGAAGAGGCGGTCCTGCTCGGCAAGTAATCGACCTGGAGCAAGATCGACCACTTCGGCCTCGTCGGCTGGGTCTCGACCAGCGGACTCACGACGGCGGGTGTCGGCTTCGGCCCGCCCTACCCCGAGGCCGTCGACCACTTCACGGCACGGACCCTGAACCTGCGCGACGGCGGGTCGTGGGACTCCGCGGTCATCGCCTCGGTCCCCGCGGAGTCCCACGTGAAGGCCGTGGGCCGGTACTCGAAGTTCTCCAAGGTCTGGTTCGAGGGCCGGTACGGCTGGCTCCCCACGTACTACCTCGACGAGGTCCCCTTCGAGTCCATCGAGTACACCACCACGGGCGTCGAGGTCCGCTCCGGCGCCTCCACCGGGCACCCCGTCCTCGCCACCGTGCCCCACGACTCGAGGGTCCTGGTCCGGGGGCGGTACAGCACGTGGACGTACGGCACGGTCGACGGGGAGGGCGTCACGGGCTGGATGCCGTCGTCCTCCCTCCTCGGGCCTCCCCCGGCGCACTGACCGTCCGACGCCGGCCTGCCGATGCGGGCCCTACCGCTCCGGGGCGAGGACGCAGAACTCGTTGCCGGAAGGGTCGGTGAAGACCGTCCACGGCAGGTCCGGGTCGTCGGCGACAAGCGTGGCGCCGGCGGCCCGGACCCGCGCCGGCGCGCCGGTGTCGCCGGGCCCCGGCCGGACGTCCAGATGCATGCGGTTCTTGCCGCGCTTGGGCTCCGGCTCCGGGCACAGCTCCAGCAGCGGACCGACGCCGGCCGGGTGGCGCAGCGCGGCGAAGCCGCCGCCGCCGTCGTCCGCCAGGACCCACCCGGTGGCCTCCGCCCAGAAGGCGGCGTCGCGGGCCGGGTCCGCGCTGTCCAGCGGCAGGGCCGCGATCGGCGCCCTGCCCCGGTACGCGGGCCGGTCCTCCATCACGCAGAACGCGTTGCCCTCCGGGTCCGCCAGCACTACCCACGGCACGTCGCCCTGCCCGATGTCCGCGTGCGTGGCGCCGAGCCCGAGCAGGCGCTCGACGACCTCCGCCTGACGCTCCCCTCCCGCCAGGTCCAGGTGCAGCCGGGCGGGCGCGTCCGACGGCTCAGCCACCGCTTGGAAGCCGAGGTCCAGGAAGGCGTCCCCGCCCAGCTCCAGCCGCGCTTCGAACCCGGCCGGCTCGTCCGTCATGGGCTGCGCGCCGAGCGCCTCCGCCCAAAAGGTCCCGAGCCGGCGGGGGTCGCGCGCGTCCCAGATGATGTTCTCCAGTCGCATGGTCCCCGTCTACCAAGCCCGGGGCGCGGGCACAAGGGTGCGGTGCCGGGGAGCCGTGGACGGCGGCGCGCGGGGTCGACGGCGGCGACCGGCGTCAGGCGTTCTTCAGTTCCTCGGCGAGCATCACCAGGATCCCGCTGGGGCCGCGCAGGTAGGTGAGCCGGTAGAGGTCCCGGTACGTGGCCACCCCGCGCAGGGGCCGGCACCCGTGCCTGGCGGCGGTCTCGAGGGCCCGGTCGAGGTCGTCGACGGAGAAGGCGACCCGGTGCATGCCGATCTCGTTCGGGCGGGTCGGCTCCGTCTCGATCGCCTCGGGGTGGAGGTACTCGAAGAGCTCCAGCCGGCCGTTCCCGTCGGGGGTCTGGAGCATCGCGATCCTGGCGTGGTTGCCGTCGAGGCCGACGACGGTGTCCGTCCACTCGCCGCTGACCGTGTCGCGGCCGATGACCGTCAGCCCGAGGTCGGTGAAGAACGCGATTGCCGCCTCGAGGTCGCCCACGGCGATGCCGACGTTCTCCAGTTTGATGCCCATGCGCCCGATGGTAGCGAGCGTCCGCCGGTGGATCGAGACCGGGGCGCGCCCTTGACCGGGCGCCCCCGGGATGGTCGGGTCGCCGCATGAGGATCGAACGCATCGCCCCCATCCTGACCGTCGACGACCTCGCCGCCGCCCTCAACGAGCACGCGGGCGTGCTCGGGATGCGCGTGGCGATGGACCTGGGCTGGGTCGCGTTTCTGGTGGACGACGGCAGCCGGCAGATCGGGCTAATGACCAGGGACGCGACGGCCCCGGTCAACCCGGACGTCACGGTCTTCGTCGACGACGTCGAGGCGGCCCACGCCGCCGCCGTCGCGTCGGGCCTCGAGATCGTGCACCCCCTGTCCAGGGAGGAGTGGGGCGTGCACCGGTTCTTCTACCGCGATTCGTCCGGGCGGGTGGTCAACGTCGGCACGCACGTCTGACGTCCGGCCCGGCGGGCGTTGAGCACGCTGGAGATCGAGGTGCCCGGCTCCGCATCCCGGACCGCCCGCCACCGCGTGCGGCCAGCACGGCAGCGAGGCCCGGGCGTCACTGATCGCGGCACTCCGCACCGGGAGCGGCGAGCGCGACGCACGGAATGGCGGCTCCGGACCGGGCCGGTATTCGACGAAATCGGTCATCGCAACTCACCTGCGTGAGTCGCCGGTCGCGTTCTGCATCTCAGGTCCCGTACTCAGGAAGCGACCTCGTCGCCCCACGGATTGATGACGGCGACGTTGGTCGCGAACCCACGACTACGTGCCAAAAGGTCGCTACGGACGAACGATGGACGAGCTCACCTCACCGTTCGCCGCCACCGCCGCACGAGTGGGCGTGCGTTACTGCCCGGGTTTCTTCGGCCCCTGGCCGCGCCCAGATTCGAGCGGTCGACTCCACACTCGCAGAAACGTACGGCACCGCTTCACCCGTGGGCTCATAGCCGAGCTTCGTCCAGAACGGTGCGGCCAGAATCGGCGAAGCCTCGCGACGTCGCCTGCTGTCAGATCCGTGTGCGCAACGACGTCTATCACCATCTCAGCCAGCTTGCCTTCGGCGGGCTCGCTTCGACGCGTCATCGATACACCTCCCGACGGTGACCGACTCGCAGCACCAGGACCACAAGCTCATCATCCTGGACGTCATAGACGATCCGGTAGTCGCCGACGCGAATGCGGAGCTCGCCGTCACCGCCGCTCAGCTGCAGACTTCCGGGCGGGCGTGGATCTTCTGCGAGCTCTCTAATCGCAACCTTCAGGCGTGCGGCAACCTGCGGATGAAGCCCACGAAAAGTCTTCGCGGCTCCCCGCGCGATGATAATCCGGTACGTCACGTCAGCCCGGGATCAAAGCCCAAGCTCTTCCATCAGATCTTCGAAGGGAATACGGGGCTCCTCGCGGGCTTCCGCTGCCGCGCGGATGTCGGCCTGGTCCTCCAGCGCCTGCACGGCACGGTCGAAAAACTCGGGCGACACGACGACAGCACGACGACCCGCACCACGGGAGGTAATCTCGACAGGCTCACGCTGCGCAGCGGCGATGTAGTCGCTCTGCTGGCTACGGAACTGGGAAAGAGTCACTGAAGTCATGCGTCTATCGTACGACTTGTACAAGTTGTACGCAACGTTCGCGCATGCCCTCGCGGGCCGCAGAGGTCACCCCAGAGATTGACCCGGAACGCGACTACACATTGAATCTGAACTCCACCACGTCGCCGTCGCGCATCACATACTCCTTGCCCTCGATGCGCGCCTTGCCCGCGGCCTTGGCCGCGGCGATCGAGCCGGCCTCGACGAGGTCCTCGTAGCCGACGACCTCGGCCTTGATGAACCCGCGCTGGAAGTCGGTGTGGATGACGCCGGCGGCCTGCGGGGCCGTGGCGCCCTGCGGGATCGTCCAGGCGCGCGCCTCCTTCGGGCCCGCCGTGAGGTACGTCTGCAGACCCAGAGTGTGGAACCCGGCGCGGGCCAGCTTGTCCAGGCCGGATTCCTCGTACCCGGCCTCGGCGAGCATCTCCGCGGCCTCGTCCTCCTCCAGCTCCACCAGCTCGGACTCGAACTGGGCGTCCAGGAAGATCGCGTCGGCCGGGGCCACCATCTCGGACAGCCGCGCGCGCAGGGCCTCGTCGGCCAGCCCGGCCTCGTCCATGTTGAAGACGTAGATGAACGGCTTGGTCGTCATCAGCTGCAGGGGCGCGATCTCGGCCAGGTCCACGCCGGCCTCCGCGGCGCCCGCGTACAGGGTCTTGCCGTTCTCGAGCACCTTCTGGGCCTTGCGGACCTCGTCGATGAAGGACTGCTCGATCTTCTTGCCACGCAGCTCCTTCTCGAGCCGGGGCATCTGGTTCTCGATCGTCTGCAGGTCGGCGAGGATCAGCTCGGTGGCGATGGTCTCGATGTCGTCGGCCGGGTTCACGGCGCCGTTGACGTGCACGACGTCCGGGTCATCGAATGCGCGGGTGACCTGGCAGATCGCGTCGGCCTCGCGGATGTTGGCGAGGAACTTGTTGCCCAGGCCCTCGCCCTCGGAGGCGCCCTTGACGATGCCGGCGATGTCCACGAAGGACACGGTCGCGGGCAGGATGCGCTCGGAGCCGAAGATCCCCGCCAGCACCTTGAGCCGCTCGTCCGGCAGCGGGACGACGCCCACGTTCGGCTCGATGGTCGCGAACGGGTAGTTCGCGGCGAGCACCTGGGCGCGCGTCAGGGCGTTGAAGAGGGTGGATTTGCCGACGTTGGGCAGACCGACGATTCCGATAGTAAGAGCCACGGGAGACGAGTCTACCGCCGCGGCGGCTCCCGGTTCATCCCGCCGTGGCACGGGCCACGGCGCGCGCTGCCCCAAACCGTCGGGGGCCGCTGGCACAGTGGGGGCATGGATGCTTCGGTGTGGTTGGTCGCGGTTCTGGCGTTGGCGCTCGGCGCCCTGGCGGGCGCGGCGGCGGCGTGGTGGTACGGGGTGCGGCACCGGCTCGCGCAGGTGCGGGAGGAGTACGACGGCGGCGCCCGCGAACTGGCCCGGACGGCGGCGGAGCTGTCGGCCGCCCGCGCGGAGAACCGGGTCCTGCACGAGCGGATCGCCGAGGGAACCGAGCGGGCGCGCGAGGACGCGTCGGTGCTGCAGGCGCTGGCCCCGGTGGCGGAGCGGCTGCGGCAGGTCCAGGGCCAGGTCGCGGTCCTGGAGCGCGACCGCGTGGAGCAGTTCGGCCAGCTGAGCCAGCAGCTCGCCGCCGCCGCCGAGCAGGACGCGGCCCTGCTGCGGACCACGTCGACGCTGGCCGGGGCCCTGCGGAACACGGCGTCCCGCGGGACCTGGGGCGAGGTCCAGCTGCGTCGGGTCGTGGAGGCCGCCGGCATGCTGGACCGCGTCGACTTCGCGGAGCAGGCCACGACGTCCACGGGCCAGCGCCCGGACCTCGTGGTGTCCCTTCCCGGACAGAAGACCGTGGCCGTGGACTCCAAGGTCCCGCTGGACTCCTACCTGCGCGCCCACGAGCTGGACGTCCAGGCCGAGCCCGACCTGTTGGACCGGCGCAGGGAGCTGCTGGCGGCACACGCCAAGGCGCTGCGTTCGCACGTGGACGCCCTCGGGTCGAAGGCGTACTGGTCGGCCCTGCCCGGGAGTCCGGAGCTGGTGGTGTGCTTCCTGCCGGCCGAGTCGTTCCTGGCGGAGGCCCTGGTCGCGGACCCGGGGCTGCTGGACCACGCGTTCTCGAAGAACGTGGCCCTGGCGTCGCCGTCCACGCTGCTGTCGATCCTCAAGGGCCTGGCGTACGCGTGGCGGCAGGAGCTGCTCACCGAGAACGCCCGGGCCCTGTTCGACGAGTCCCGCGAGCTCTACCAGCGGCTCGGAACCATGGGCGGGCACATCACGAAGCTGGGCAGCTCCCTGAAGTCCTCGGTGGAGAAGTACAACTCGTTCGTCGGGGCCCTCGAGTCCCGCGTGCTGCCCTCGGCGCGCCGGATCCGCGACCTCGACCCGGGTCTGGGCTCCGACGGGGGCCGCGAGCCGCTCGCCGCATCCGCCTTGGAGTCCACGCCGCGGGTCCTCTCCGCGACCGAGCTGCTGGACGCGGCGACGCCGTCGCGGCCGGAGCTCGTCGACGCGGCCCCGGAGGTCGGGGCGGGCCGGCACCCCTCCCCCGAAGACCTCGCGGCCGCCGGCGGCGAGGACGCCGACGCTTCCGGCTCCGGCTCCGGCTCCGCCCGCCGCTCGGCCTGACCGCGCCCCCGCCCGTCGCACGGCCTGACCGCCCCTCCGCCCGTCGCACGGCCTGACCGCGCCCCCGCCCGTCGCACGGTCTGACCGCGCCCCCGCCCGTCGCTCGGCGGGTCCGGCCCCTCCCCTGCCTCCGATTCGTCCTCGGTCAAACGACAGGATCGCGCCGGACCGACGGGGATCGGTCGGACAAGCGATGCGGTTTGAACCGGGCGCCCACTACCACGGGGTGTCGGACCGATCCACGGCCTTCTCCGCAGCGCATTCGAGCCGGGTGCTGTACGCCGACCACCACTCGGCGTCGTTCCCGGGAAGGTTCGGGTTCTGGGGGTTGAGGCCGCCCCGTCCGTCCAGCATCTCGCGGACGACGTCCGCGTGGCCGGCATGCCGGCACGTCTCGCCGAGCACGTGGATGATGATGCGTTTCAAGGACACGCGGCGTTTCTCCTCGGACCACCACGGCACCGTGCCCGGGGCGTCGAGGGGCAAGTCGCTGATGGCAGCGTCGGCGTGGGCCCACGCGCGCCGGTACAGCGCGAGGATCTCCTCGCGGGTCTCCTCGGCTGTGGCCCACAGGTCCGCGTTGTCCTCGGCGTCGTCCAGCCACGAAACATCGTCTGTGGTCTCCCGCTGGAACACTTCGCCGAAGTAGCCGAGCTCGATGTAGGCCAGGTGCTTCACCAGGCCCAGGAAGTCCGTCCCGGTCGGAGTCACCGACTACCGTGCCTCCCGCTCCCCCGGGCCGTCGAGCTTCCAGACGATCGCATCGCGCGCCTCCTGGAGGTAGGAGTGCGGGATCCGCTTGGTCATGTCCGTCGTCATGGGCCCCATCGTGGCCCACGGGACGCGGACGAACCAGCAGCGGCTCAAGCCACGCTCCGTCGGGGCACCCCGTTCCCGGCGAGGACCGTGTCGAAGGTGCCGAGGTCCAACGCTTCGGACCAGCGCCAACGGAAAACCCTGCACCCCGAACGCTTCAGCCACTCCTCGCGCCATTTCTCGTCACGGCGGACGTCGAGCTCGGTCCGGCCGTTGCGGAACTCTGCGGCGCGATACTTGGCCGCCCCGTCGAACTCCCCGATGAGGTTGGCCCCACGCCAGTAGAAGTCGGCACGGTACCACCGGCCAGCGGAACCAAACTCCACTTGCAGGTCGGGAGGCGCGTACCCGAGCACGTGCATGCCGATCCTGCTGAGCGACTCGCCCGCACTCTCCGACCGGGCATCGGCAAGATCGAGGGCGTTCATCGCACGGTCACGCGCGGCGCGTGTAGCGAGCAGGCCGAGGCCCGCACGGAGGCCTTCCGCGGTGGCGGAGGAAGAAGCACCAGCGCGCAGGACTCCATCCAGCGCCACAACCCCCGCACGGAGATCCCTTCCAGCGGCGACGTCCAGTGCGCTGACTTCCGCCGGCAAGACACCGTAGCGCCCCAGCCGCTCCGGTGGGATTCCCGGGTCGAGATGGCGCCGCACGGGATATCCGATGGCCTCCGTCTGGCGGCCGGGTGCGCACCTGCGTCCCGCGGGGGGAGTCGTCCCGACGCGCCCCCGGCTTGTGGCAACCACGTGGATCTCCCTCGGGACGCCCATTGTGGGCAAGCCCCGGAGGAAGAGCGAAGTCTCCCGGCAGTAGACGATTTCGGGGCGGGCGTTCGACAATGCCGCGATGCAGAGTCCGTAGCGATCCCACGGCGGAAGCGCTCCCCACTGGGAGGCCGGGAAGTAGCAGCCGGGCCGCAGCCTGACGAGTTCTCCCCGCTGGTGGGCCCGGACCCACCGCTGGTCGTTGCCTGTCACGAGGACGTGTCCGTTCCACTCCGCATATCTCACGGAGACAGCGTGGCGCGAGGAGGCAGATTCGTGGGCAGGATGCGTCCCGTGTGTGCATCGATCCCGCAGTCCGACGACTGTGGAGGCACCGTCGCGGCCGGCCCCATCCATTCGTCATCGGTCGGACGACAGGTCCGCGTAGGACCGACGGTGCGGAGTCGGGAAAGCGGGGCCCCGCCGGAGCGGCGGTGCGGAGTCGGATAGGCGGTGCTGGAACCGCCGCTGGCGCAAGGCAGGCCACTCGCGCCGGCGACGACCGCCGGCGCCGGGCCGCGGGTCAGCGGGTCGTCGCGGAGGCGCCGGCGGGCCGGGCTACCGGGAACCGGCGGGCAGGCGTTCCGGCTGCCTCCCGCCTCGGGCCGCGGCCGGGACGCTGAGCGTGCCGTAGCGTTCCGTCCGGTGCCACCGCAGCCGCACTCCGGCGAGCGCCGTGACCATGGACTGGATGACCACGAGGTACATGAGCTGGCGGTACACGAACTGCTGCAGCGGCAGGGTCCAGAGCGCGCGGTACGGCTCGCGGTCGAGCCGGAACGCGTAGGCCGCCATCCCGAGCTGGACCAGCAGGAACCCAATCCAAATCACGGCGATCCGCACCGGGTCCAGGAAGAACAGCCCATACAGGGCGAAGACGTCCACGACCGGGGCGAACAGCGGAAGCAGCACCTGCAGAACCAGCAGGTAGCCGAGCCCCCGGCGGCCGAGCTTGCCTGCCGCGCCGGATTGCGCGACCGCTCCGCGGTGCTTCCACATCGCCTGCAGCGTGCCGTAGCACCACCGGTAGCGCTGCTTCCACAGCGCCGCGAGGCTGGCCGGGGCCTCCGTCCAGGCGATGGCGCTGTCCTCGTAGACGACCCGCCAGCCGTACCGGCACAGGGCCATGGTCAGGTCGGTGTCCTCGGCGAGCGTGTCGTCGCTGACCCCGCCGACACGTTCCAGGGCCTCGCGGCGGAACCCGCCGATCGCCCCGGGGACGGTCGGCATGCACTCGGCCACGTCGAAGAGGCGGCGGTCCAGGTTGAACCCGACGACGTACTCGATGTGCTGCCAGGCGCCGAGGATGCCCCCGCGGTTGAGGACCTTCGTGTTGCCGGAGACGGCGCCCACCCGCGGGTCCGTGAAGTGCTGGACCAGGGCGTTGACGGTGTCCGGTTCGAAGACGGTGTCGCCGTCGACCATCACGATGATGTCGTGCCGGGCCATGCCGAGTCCGGTGTTCAGCGCGGATGGCTTCCCGCCGTTCTCCTGGCGCACGAGCCGGACCGACGGCAGCTGAAGTCGTTCCACGATCTCGGCGGTGTCGTCGGTCGATCCGTCGTCGACGACGATGACCTCCACGGGGTGGGTCGACGCCGCGATCGACCTGACGGTCGCCTCGACGCCCGCGGCCTCGTTGTAGGCGGGGACGATGACGCTGACGGGCTCGGCCACCTCCGGACGGAGCGGGAGCTCGAACCAGCCGCGCTCGATCTCGGCGGCGCGTCGGCGGCGCACGGCCAGGGCGTGCCGCGCGGCGACCCCGACCACGAGGAGCGCGCGCATCAGCGTCACGGCACCCGCGATCACCAGCGCCCAGGAGATGGCGGTGACCACGGCATCCGTGAACTTGATGCCCACGACGAAGGCCTGGCCGGTGAGGACGTCGCCGAACGGTGCGGGCGTCGTGCTGTCCACGCCGATGGCGTCCCCGACCGTGGTGAAGCGCTGCGCGGCCTCGGCCGGGCCCGACAGCGCGGTCTCCAACGCCTCGACGGTCTGGGACCGGTGGGCGCCGCCGTCGTGCATGAGGACGACCTTGCCCTTGGCGTCCGGCTTCGTCAGCTGGTGCGCGATCGCGTCCGCGCCGGGACGGATCTCGTCGCCGCTGTCCAGGCTGCTGAGCACGGTCAGGTAGCCCTCGTCGGCGGCGGCCTGCATCGCGGACCACTGCCCGTCCGTCACGGACTCGTTGTCGGTGACGTTCGGCGGGCGCAGGAGGCTCGGCGACTGCCCCGTCAGTCCCGCGACCACCTTCTGGGCCCCGCGGATCTCCAGTTGCCGCCGCCACGGCGGCGCCTCGGACAGCTCCGCGTGCGTCAGCGTCTGGATCCCGATCTCGTGGCCCTCCGCGGCCATCCGACGCACCAGATCCGGATGCTCGATCGCTGCGGTCCCGGTCACGAAGAACGTGGCCTTCACGTCATGCTCGCGCAGGACATCCAGGATCCGCGGCGTCCACAGCGGATCCGGTCCGTCGTCGAAGGTCAAGGCGACGGCGCCTCCCGCCGGGGCCGCGGTGCTGGCCCGGTCGCCCCGCGGGTCGACGATCGGTCCGCCGTCCGTGACCTCGCGCGGGACGCGTTCCGCGGAGGTGTCCGTCGGGGCGGGGGGATCCTCGATGCTGGCCATGTGGGTCGTGTAGCCCTGGACCGCCAACGCCATCCCGAGGGTCAACAGGATCGCCAGCATGAGGAACCAGTGGGCCCCCACGCCGCCGACGTTGGCCCGACGGCGGCCCCTGCTCACGGGCGCCCCGGGGCGGATGGATCGGCCGGACCCGCGAGGGCACGGCCGGAGGCGGTGTCGTTCCAGCCCGGCGCCGCGTCCCGCTTCCCGTGCGTGGGCCCGACAACACTGGCCGCCGGGACGATGTCGGTGGAGTCCCCGCCGGCCACCACACCATCCGCGGCGCCGGCGTCGGAACCCCCAGTGCCATCGACCGCCTCAGGGGCCTCCGCAGACGGGCCGGTGTCGACGGCGCCGGTGTCCCCGGAGGTCCCCGCGCCGTCGGCGGAGCCGTCCACGGCGCCGCCGCGCTCCGTGGCGTCATCCCCCGAGCGGTCCGCACGACTCCCGGTCGCGGTGTTGCCGCCGTCCTTCGCGGGGTCGGCGGCCGGCGCCGGAGCCACGTCGTCGGCCGACGCCCCCTGCTTGGCGCCGGGCTCCACCGAGTCGGGGTCCACGGGCTCGGGGGCCAGGTCGAAACCTCCGTCGCCGGGCGCGGCCTTGCCACCGCCCTCCTCGGCGTCGTCCTGCCCGGCCTGGGCGGCGGCTGCCTCGGCCGCGGCAGGAAGGTCCGGTGCGGCGACCGAGGACCGGCCGAGGAAGGCGAAGGACATGAGCAGCACGTACGCCGCCACCAGACCGAGGACCGCAAACCCGGCCCGCTTCACCCGCCGGAGGCGTCGGCCGGTCCCATCGACGAACACGGGATCGGCAGTCGCGGCGGGGGACGGACGGGCAGGCGTGTGAGTCAAAGAGTCAGGCATCGGGGAGCCAGCCTAGTCCGAACGCCCTCCAAATGTCACAAAAAGATCACGAAAGTGAGACGCGTCGCAGGCGGAAGCCCGGCCGCGGCCCGCGCTAGTTCGCGGGCCGGGCGCCGCGCCCGCCGAGGGCCCGGGACGCGTCCCCGTCCTCGCGCAGCTTGGCGCGCAGCTCCTTGGGCAGCGAGAAGAGGATGTCCTCCTCGGCCGTGACGATCTCCTCGACCGAGCCGTAGCCGTACTCGGCCAGCAGGGCCAGGACCTCGCGGACCAGGACCTCGGGGACCGACGCGCCGGAGGTCACGCCGATGGAGGCGACGCCCTCGAACCACGTCTCGTCGATCTCGTTCGCGTAGTCGACCCGGTGGGCGGCCTTGGCCCCGTACTCGAGCGCCACCTCGACGAGGCGCACGGAGTTCGACGAGTTCGCGGAGCCGACCACGATGACCAGGTCGGCCTGCGGGGAGATCTTCTTGATCGCCGCCTGCCGGTTGGAGGTCGCGTAGCAGATGTCGTCGCTGGGCGGGTCCTGCAGGTTCGGGAAGCGCTCGCGCAGGATCGAGACGATCTCCATGGTCTCGTCCACGGACAGCGTCGTCTGGGACAGCCAGATCAGCCGCTCGGGGTCGCGGACCTGGACGGTGCGCGCCTCCTCCGGGTTATTGACGATGGTGGTGTGCTCGGGCGCCTCGCCGTACGTGCCCTCGACCTCCTCGTGGCCCTCGTGGCCGATGAGCAGGATCTCGTTCTCCGCCTTGGCGAAGCGGACCGCCTCGCGGTGGACCTTGGTCACGAGCGGGCAGGTGGCGTCGATGGTCTGCAGGTTGCGGTCCGCCGCGGACTGGACGACGGCGGGGCTCACGCCGTGGGCCGAGAACACGACGAGGGCGCCCTCGGGCACCTCGTCCGTCTCCTCGACGAAGATGGCGCCACGCTCCTCGAGGGTGGAGACCACGTGCTTGTTGTGCACGATCTGCTTGCGGACGTAGACGGGGGCCCCGTAGTGCTCCAGGGCCTTCTCGACGGCGATGACGGCCCGGTCCACGCCGGCGCAGTAGCCCCGCGGGGCGGCGAGCAGGACCTTGCGCTCGCCCTCGACGGGGATGGCCGCGGCGACCTCCTCCGGAGTGCGGCGGGTCCGCGGGACGCGCGGCATGGGCACGGAAACCGGAACGGTGGAGGTGGAAGGCATATGGCCAGTCTACCGGCGGGCCGCGAATCGGCTGAGGACGCCGATCACAGCGGCGGCCACGCAGACGGCCAGTCCGCCGACGGCGAACCAGAGCCCGTAGGGGGCGAAGTACGCGGACATCCCGCGGGCGACGACGCGCGCCGCCACGTCGGCAAGCACGTCCAGCGGGGCGCCTCCCCCGCCCGGGCCGGGCCCGGCGCCGGCGCCGCCGTCGTCCCCCGCCGCCAGCGAGCGCGCCGCGGCCCAGCCCGCGGCCCCGAGCACGGCGGCGGCTCCCCCGCCGAGGGCCAGCACGGGCCACCGGGCCCGGCCGGCCAGCAGGAACGCGGCGAGCGCCAGGACGGCGGCGCCGGCCGCGTAGGCCTCCCAACGGGCCGACTCGTGGACGGCCACCGCGGCCGCCCGCGGCGGGACGGCGGCCGGGTCGGGCACCCCCAACTCGACGCGCGTGGCGCCGGGCTCCGGCAGGGCGTCGGCGGCGGCGCCGAGCCCCAGGCGGTCCGCGGCCTCGCGCACCCGCTCCCGCCCCAGGTCCGCGAGCGGGGCCAGTTCGAGGACAACCGTCGCGCCGGACGCCCGACCGTCGTGCACGGCGGCCAGTTGCCGGACATAGCCCTCGCGCGTCGCGTCGACGGACTCGCCCCACGCGGCGGAGAAGCCGGGGGCGTCGAGGACGCCGGCGACGGCGCCGCCAACCGCGTCCTGGACCATCCCGCGCAGGAAGCCGGGCACGGGCAGGCGCTCCGGGAGGCGGTCCAGGGCGGCGTCCGTGAGCGTCGCCGAGAGCGCGCGGCGGGCGGCGGGGTCCTCCGCGACGGGCGCGGCGATCCGCCGCGCGGGGCCGTCGGTGTGGGCAAGGCGGTCGACGGCGTGGCCGGCGGTGGCCAGTCCCGCCAGCAGCGCGGCGGCGATGACGACGACGGCGGCGGCCCCGGCCCGCAGCAGCCGCACCGGCCCGGTGCGGGCGTCGCGTCCGGCCATCCACAGCCCCTCTCCGCGTGTCGGTTGTCCCCCTCCGGGGCGCCTCGCCTCAAGTGTCCCATCGGACTGGTAACAATGAAGGGTGGCCGGAGGCACCGGCCCGGGAAGGGGCACACGTGGAGCCGAGCGAAGGGGCACAGGGCGGGCCGTCGTCCCTGCCACCGACGGCCGCGCAGACCTCACCGGAGTCCCCCTGGCCGCTGCGGCTGTACTCGGACAACCTCAAGCGGCACATCGAGCGGTCCCCGGAGGCCTGGATCGAGGGCCAGCTGCTCGAGGCCAACGTGCGCAACGGCCACGCCTACCTCACGATGCGGGACGTCGACGTCGAGTACTCGCTGTCCGTGACGGTCTGGGCGTCCGTCATGCGCCGGCTGGATTCGCGGCCTGAGGTGGGCTCGCGGGTCGTGGCCCGGGTGAAGCCGAACCTCTACCTGAAGACCGGGCGGCTGTCCATGAACGCCTCCGACCTGCGGCCCGTGGGGCTGGGCGACCTGCTGGCGCGGCTGGAGCGGCTGCGCCGGGCCCTGGGCGAGGAGGGGCTCTTCGACCCCGCGCGGAAGCGGCCGCTGCCGGTGCTTCCCCAGCTCGTCGGCCTCATCACGGGCCGCGACTCCGACGCGGAGAAGGACGTGCTGCGCAATGCGGCCCTGCGCTGGCCGGGCGTGCGGTTCGAGGTGCGCAACACGGCCGTCCAGGGCGTCAACGCCGTCCCGGAGGTGGTGCGGGCCCTGCGGGAGCTGGACGGACACCCGGAGGTGGACGTCATCGTCATCGCCCGCGGCGGCGGGGCCCTGGAGGACCTGCTGCCGTTCAGCTCGGAGGAACTGGTCCGGGCCGTCTCCGCCGCCACGACCCCGGTGGTCAGCGCGATCGGGCACGAGGCCGACCGCCCGATCCTGGACGACGTCGCCGACCTGCGCGCGTCGACGCCGACGGACGCGGCGAAGCGGATCGTGCCCGACGTCAACGAGGAGCTGCACCGCATCGGACAGGCCCGCATCCGGCTGGACCGCGCCGTGCTGAACTACCTCGAGCGGGAGCGCCACCGCCTCGAGTCCCTGCGCAGCCGGCCGGTGCTGGCGCAGCCGGAAACGATGGTGGCGGGGCGCGCCGAGGACCTGGAGCGGCTGCGCGGGCGGGCGCTGCACGCGATCCGTTCCGCGGTCGCGCGCGGCACCGACCAGGTCGCCCACCTCCGCGCGCAGGTGCGGGCGCTCTCGCCGCAGCAGACCCTGGACCGCGGCTACGCGGTGGTCCAGCGCGCGGACGACGGCGCGGTCGTCCGCGCCCCGGACGAAGCTCCCACAGGGACCGCCCTGGCCATCCGCGTGGCCCGCGGACGCCTGTCCGCGACCGCCGACGGACGAGCCGCCGACACCGAACATCCCGCCGCGCCCGAGCGGGGCGCGAAGACCCAGCGCGCCGACGAGGGCGCCACGACCGAAGGGACCACCCGATGAGCAGCAACCCGTCCGAACAGGCCGCCGCGCCGGTGCCCGGATCCGACGCCAATGCCGACGTCGAGGCCATGGGCTACGAGCAGGCCCGCGAGGAGCTCGTGGAGGTCGTCGGCCGCCTCGAGGCCGGCGGGGCGAGCCTGGAGCAGTCGCTGGCCCTGTGGGAGCGGGGCGAGGCGCTGGCCACCCGCTGCGAGCAGTGGCTCGAGGGGGCCCGGCGGCGGCTCGAGTCCGCCCGCGCCGGGGCCGGGGACAGCCCGGACAGCGCGGGCAGCCCGGCCTAGTCCGCTCACCCGGCGCCGGCGCGGTGCAGGGTCGGGATGTACGTCAGCTCCTGGGTGCGCCCGTCGAGAACCCGGGAGTCGACGAGCTCCAGGTCGAAGTCGGCGGCACCCCGGAAAACCGGTTCCCGGCCGGTGGATCCCGTGATGGCCGGGAAGATCGTCACCTGGAGCCGGTCGACGAGCCCGGCGGCCAGGAGGGCCCGGTTCATCGACAGGCTGCCGTGGGACCGCAAGGGAACCTCCGACTCCTCCTTGAGCCGGGCGACGACCTCCACGGCGTCGCCGGCGACGACGGTCGTGCCGGGCAGGAGCGGCTCGTCGCCCGCCCCCATCGACGTCGAGACGACCGTCTTGGGGAGCGCGAGCATGCGCTCCACCCACGGATCGAGTTCCACGGTGCGGGCGAATCCCGCCATCAGGCGGTAGGTCGCGGGGCCGAAGACGATGCGCTGGTCGCCGGCGTAGAGGCCGGCGCGGCGTTCGAGCAGCTCGGGCCCCTGCTTGCCCCAGTAGCCGCCCCAGTCGCCGGTGGCGACCCCGAAGCCGTCGAGGCTGCAGAACACGTCGTAGGTGTACGTGGCCATGGTCGTTCCACTCTCCTTGGTCAGCGTCCTGGCCCGGCCCGTCGGATCCGGCCCCACGGCTTCGCGACGGCCAGGACGACGGCGAACGCGAGGGCCGTCAGCGAGACCGCCGGCGGGAAGAACAGTGTGGCGATGCGCGGGTTGTCCACCGGGTCCGGAGTCGGCAGGGCCTCGCCATACCGTCCGACCTCGGCCATGCCGGGGGCGAGGACGGCGACGATGGCGATGCACAGGCCGACGTTCAGGATGAGTTTGGTGGCCACCCACCAGTACCGCAGCAGGCCCCACGACGTGCCGAGCCCCAGCAGGATCCCGGTGGCCAGGCTGGCGAGGCCCGCCACCAGCATCGGGCCCACCACGAACTCGGCCAGGGCCCGGTAGGCCAGACCCCGCACCTCCGCGTCGGGTCCGAACCACCCGGTCGCCACGAGCACGGCCACGATTGTCAACGGCCAGTAGGAATTGCCCGTGGGCGGCCAGCGGTTCTGCCCGCTGGTGGCCAGGGAAAGTGCCCACTGGTGGCCGGCTGGTTTGCCCGCGGGACGGGTGGTTGGTGCCGGCCACTGGTGGTGTCTAGGTCAGTGGCATGACTCCCTTTCCGGCCAGGGCCTGGGTGAGTCGGACGGAGTCGCCGGTGGTTTGGCAGACGTGGGCGTGGTGGAGGAGCCGGTCCACGGTGGCGGTGGCCAGGGTCTTGGGCATGAGCTCGTCGAAGCCGGCGGGGTGCAGGTTCGAGGACACGGCCACGGAGCGTTTCTCGTAGGCGGCGTCCACGACCCGGTAGAGGCCCTCGGCGGCGTCGGTGGCCACTGCAAGCAGGCCGATGTCGTCGATCACGACGAGGTCGGCGCGCAGGATCCGGGCCACGGCCTTGGTCACGGTGTCGTCGGCCCGGTGGGCGCGGATGAGCGCGCCGAGGTCCTCGAGGGTGAACCAGGCGACCCGCTTGCCTTCCTCGACGGCCTGTTGGCCCAGGGCCTCGAGGAAGAAGGTCTTGCCGGTGCCGGAGGGTCCGCAGACGACGAGGTTCTCCTTGCGGTGGATCCATTCCAGGGTCCGCAGGGCCTGCTGGGTCGGGGCCGGGATCGAGGAGGCTGTCTCGTCCCAGAGGGCGAAGGTCTTGCCGGTGGGGAACCCGGCGGCCTTGCGCCGGGTGGCGAGCATGGAGCGGGCCCGGCCCGCGGTTTCCTCGGCCAGCAGGGCCTTGACGGTCTCGGCCGGTTCCCAGCGCTGGGCGCGGGCGGTGGCCAGCACCTCGGGGGCGACGGCGCGGGCGTGGGGCATCTTCAGCTGGCGCATCAGCGCCGCGAGGTCCTCGGGCAGGGCCGGGGCGGTGGTGTTCGGGGTGGCGATGCCCATCAGGGGTGCTCCTTCCCGGAGGTGGTGGCGCCCAGGCCCGCCCAGCCGGCGGTGCCCTGGGTCAGGGACGTCCCCTCGTCGGCGGTGCGCAGCCCGGGCCGGTGCCCGGCGGCGGTGAGCAGGGAGGCTAGGTCCCCGTGGGCGAAGCGGTGGTGGACCGCGGCGAGGCCGAGGGCCTTGTCGACCTCGTTGGTCCCGGCGATCTTGGCCAGGGCGACGGCCTCGGCCATCTTGGCGTTGATGCGGTGCGCGCCCGCGGCGGCGGCCTCGAGCAGCCAGGACCTCGCGCCCGCGCCGATGCCCAGGAACTCGGCCTCGGCCTTCGAGCGCGGCACCGGGGTGTGGTCCCCAGGGACCTTGGCCGGGTCGTGGTCGGGGAAGTGGGAGTCGTCGATCGCCGGGGACCCGGGCGCGGCCACCGGATGCCGGGCGACCTCGAGGGCACCGTCGGGGCCGGCGTGGACGATCACGACCCTCGCGTCGGCGCCGGTGCCGTGTTGGCGGATGAAGACCTCGGCGCCGAGCAGGTGGGCCGGGACGGAGTACTGGGCGTTCTCGTAGGAGACCATCGGCGTGTTCGGCGGCACCTTCCGGCCCGTCCCGTAGGCGATCGTGTGCGCGGCGTCGGGGACCCGGTGCAGGGCGGGGGCCTCGTCGGCGAGCATATCCACGGGCCGGCGGCGGGTGGTGCGGTGCTCGCGGGAGTTCACCAGGTCCATGAACGCCTGGCAGGCCGCCTCGAGCTCGGCGAACGAGGCGTAGGAGCCGCGCAGGTTGGTGTCCTTGGGCACGAGGTCGGCCTTGGAGACCTTGACCGCGTTCTCCACCCCGCCCTTCGACGCCGGGTCGGCAGGCTGGCAGGTGAGGACCTCGACCGAGTAGTGCTTCGCGAACGCGACGGTCGCCTCGTTGCGCACCGGCACCCCGGCCACGTGCATCGTGGTCACCGTCTTCTCGTTGTCCGTCAGCACGTACGTCGGGGCCCCGCCGATGATCCTGAAGGTGCGGTCCAGGGCGGCGAAGACGCTCGGGGCGGTCCGGTCGCGCAGCGCGAGCACGATCCGGTACCGCGACCATGCGAGCCAGGCCACGAACAGCACCGTCTTGACCCCGCCGATGACCGGTCCGTCGCCGAAGTCGTACTGCAGCCAGCCGCCGGGCTCGGTGATCCAGGGCCGGTGCACCCGCCGCCTCCCGCGGCGGTAGGCGTCCTTCGCGGTCGCCACGGCACGGCGGGTCGAGCGCTCCGAACCGGCGTAGCCCATCGACACGAGCTTGTCGTGCACGACGTCGGCGCGGATCCGGCCCCGGGACTTGTCGACCCATTCCTCGATCTTCGCGTCCCAGTCGTCGGTGACCTTGGGCCGTTCCGGACCCGCGCCGGGGGCACGGCCGGCATCGCGGGCCCTCACGAGCCGGTCGACGGTGTGGTGGGAGCACCCGTGGATCTCCGCGGTGCTGCGTAGGGACCTGGTGAGGTCGTAGGTGGCAAGAATATTCACGGTTTCTAGGGCATCCTTCATTCAGGGCCTCTTCCTGCTGCGGATTCGATTCGACACCGACATCCAACCGGGAAGAGGCCCCCGCCGTCCTCAGAACACGGCAGGGCTAACGAGCAATGCGGGCAAACCAGCCGGCCACAAATGGGCAGTTTCCGTGGCCATACGCGGGCAGTCCCCGTGGCCGTCAGCGGGCAATTCCCTGGCCACCTACGGGCAGTTTTCCATGGCCGCTAACA